>NZ_JEMA01000381.1 GCF_001589285.1 Sorangium cellulosum
CGCTGCTGCCGCCTGGGCCTCCCCGGGCGGCAGGCGATTCCACGGACGTGACCGCGGCGCATCGCCACGATACCCACGCTCGCCCGCACGGCGCCTCAAGGCGCCCTGTCTCGCCCGCGCCGCATCCGGCGTGGCCTCGCGCGCTCGCGCGCTCGTTGACCCCCGCTGCGCAGGGCCTCGCACACGACGCCACCACGGATGCCAGGCGCCCAGCAGCGCTCGCAGTCCAGGGCGCACGCCGCGACGCGGATCGCGGGATCGCTCGGGTGGAACGACCGGCCGACCGAGCGCCGGCGCCCTGCCTCCCGCGATTCCTTCATGGCCCGACATGGCGTCGTGACAGTTCCCTGACAATCGTGAACAGGCGGGTGTGTCACCTTGTTCGAATGCTCCATACGGTGGCAATCTCAGATATCCATCTTTGTGAGCTCGAGCCGGGTGACGGTCTGTGGATGCGCTACCGTCAGGCTCCTTACTCCCCCGACAGCGAGGTCGCGGCGATGCTCGACGCGCTCCGGGACGAGATGGCGCAGGGCAGCGCGCGCGGCGCGGGGCGCCATGAGCTCACGCTGGTGCTCAACGGGGACGTGTTCGACTTCGACGCGCCGCGCGTGATCGACCAGAAGAGCGTCTTTCACGACCTCCCCCGCAGCGCCGAGCACGCGGTCCCCGCCATGCGCGCGATCCTCGCGGATCACCCGGTGTTCATCGAGGCGCTCGGCCGGGTCGTCGCGGACGGCCACACCGTCGTGTTCATCTCCGGCAACCATGACGTTCAGCTCACGCTGCCCGAGGTGCGCGATCTGATCCGGGCCCGCGTGGTCGACGCGGCGCTCGCCGCGCTGGGCGAGGCGCCGCGCTCTGACAAGGCGCACGCGCGCGCATCGCTGGGCGCGCGCGTCGTGTTCCGCGCCTGGTTCCACAAGACGCCGGACGGCATCATCGTGGAGCACGGCAACCAGTATGACGCCTATTGCAGCTACCGCTACCCGATGGTCCCGTTCGGGCGGAAGCCGGGCGAGATCCAGCCGACCATGGGCTCGCTCGTTTGCCGGCTGCTGGTCTCGCGGATGGGCTACTTCAACCCGCACGTGGACAGCTCGTTCATGCTGTCCGCGTTCGGCTACCTCGCGCACTGGGCGCGCTACTACATGTTCTCGAGCCGGTCGCTCGCGGTCGCCTGGGCCCTCGGCGCGCTCCGCACGGTGGTCGAGCTCGTGCGCCGGCGCGAGCCCGGGCGGCGCGCCCGGCTGCGCGAGTCCCTCGCCGCCGCCGCGCAGGAGACGGGCGCCCCGCTCCGCGCCGTGGCCCGCCACGCCCGCCTGTTCGCGCCCCCGGCCGAGGACCGGCTGGGGCTGGTCGCGCGCGAGCTCTGGCTCGACCGGGCGATCCTGGGGCTGCTCGCTGTCGCGGTGGCGCTCGTGTGGGTGCTGCTCGCGCCGGGCTGGCTCGCGCCGGCGGCGCTCGTCGCGCCGGCCGGGCTCGTCGTCTACGAGCGCCTCGTGCCGAAGCTCCCGCTCGACGCGACATGGCAGCGGGTCAGCCGCGCCGCGCGCCAGGTCGCCCGGGCCCACCGCGCCAGGGCTGTCGTCTTCGGCCATACCCACACGCCCGAGGGCGTCTGGGAGGGCGGGCTGTTCTTCGGGAACACCGGCTCGTGGTCCGCCGCCTTCCAGGACGTCGCGTGCACCAAGCCCGTCTTCGCCGCGCGCCCCCTGGTCTGGCTGAAATCCGACCCGCGCGCAGGCAAGGCCGCCCGCCTCTCGGGCGGGCTCGTGACCTGGAAGAGCGGCCGGTTCGAGGCCCTCGCGGCGAGCGTCCCGCCGCCGGCCGGGCAGCGCAGCGAGCCGCTCGCGCCGCTCCCGCCGCACGCGGCCGCCGCGCTTCGCACGTGACGCCGCGCCGGCGACCGCGTGCCCGTGCTCCGTGACCCCACGCAACGCGCCCGCGCCCGCGCCGGCGCCCTCCGCTCGAATGGCGCCCTTCCCGACTTGCGCGAGGCGTCCGGTCGCTGGATGCTGCCCGGGTATCCCCACGTTCCGCCGACGAGGAAGCCCCGTGAACCCCCCGCTCCGCATCGAAGCCGCCGGTGACAGCCACGTTGGCCGCCAGCGCGAGCACAACGAGGACAGCTTTGCTGTCGACCTGGACCTGGGCCTCTTCATCGTCGCGGACGGCATCGGCGGCGCCGCCGGCGGGGAGATCGCGTCGCGGATGGCGGTCGATATCGTCCAGTCGTTCTGCAAGGACAGCGAGACCGAGATCACCCAGCCCACCGGCTACGACGAGCTGACGGCGCCGCTCGAGCTGCGCCTTGTCTCGTCGATCTGGCGCGCCAACGAGCGCATCTTCGAGGTGGGGCAGCGCGACCCGCGCTTCTACGGCATGGGGACCACGTTCGCGGGCGTCTACGCCGACGCGACCTCGGCGTGCATCGCGCACGTCGGCGACAGCCGGGTGTACCGGTACCGTCAGCGCCGGCTCGAGCGGCTCACCGAGGACCACTCGCTCTGGAACGAGCACCTGCACAGCGGCGAGCAGCTCCCCGACGACGTGGACCCGCTGCTCGCCCGCAACGTCGTGACGCGCGCGCTCGGGATGGGGAAGACGGTGGACGTCGCGACGCGCCTCGAGCAGCCCGAGGCCGGAGATCTCCTGCTGATCTGCTCGGACGGGCTCTCGGGCCCGGTCCCTGAGCCGGAGATCGTCGAGGCGCTCGCGCAGGGCGACGATCTCGCCGCGGCGGCGCGCTCGCTGATCGACCTCGCCAACCTGCACGGCGGCCCCGACAACGTGACCTGCGTGCTCGTGCGGTGGACCCCCGCCGCCTGACGCGACCGGCGCCCCGGGTCGCCCCGCCCAGCAGGGGTCCGGCCGCCTACGGAAGGGCGTCGATGCCGAGGAGATCTGCAGATCGGGTCATGTCGTAGGCGAGCGTGCCCGGGGTGGCGTCGTCGCTCTCGTGCTCCACGAGCGAGAACAGCTTCCCGAACGGCGTCGCGAGCTGCTCCTGGGTCGGCGCCTGCTCGCTCCACCCCTCGGGCAGCGGCGGCAGCGCGTCGCCTTCGATGGCGTCGTACGCGCTCGACAGCCGGTCGAAGCCGGCGAGGACCGCCTCGTCGACCTCCTCGCCCTCGGCGCCCTTGCTGAGGACCCACGGCTGGAAGGCCTGGTAGGTCCGCTCGCCTGCCGCGACGTTCGCGCGCATGTCGGCCAGCGTGTACTGGGCATAGCGCGACTCCTCCTCTCCTGTCGCCGCCTTGCTGGTCTTCTCGACCTGCTCGAGGATGGAGTTGATCACCCCGCGGTACGCGGACGGCGCGTCGAGCGCGAGGTTCTTGAAGTCGGACCGCATCGTCTCGGCGTCGGCCGCGAGGCGCGCGCAGAGCGCGTCCTTGAACGCGGCCGCCTCGGCCTCGGTCGCGGGGAAGGCGGCGGCCTCATAGTTCGCGAGCGCCGACTCGAAGGCGAGGACGGGCTCCGGGATCTGGTCCGCCCAGAGGATGCGCTCGACGGCATGCACGCCGGTCACCCCCTCGTCGTCGAAGAGGTCGTCGTCGGCCGTGACCTCGATGAACGCGTCGTAGCGGGCGTCGGTCGAGTAGTCGAAATCCGGGAAGATGACCGCGATGGCGCCCTCGACGCGCTCGTACGACTGCCGCGCCTTCTTCCACGCGGCCTTCATCGCGTCGACGGCCTCCTCGTCGGTCGTCGCGCTCCACCCGTCCGCGTCCGGCGCGGGCGCGGCCGCCTGGAGCTCGGCCGTGGCGGCGGCGAACGCATCGAGGTTGTCCTGGATGAAGAGCTTCACGTCTTGCACGGCGTTCTGCTCGTACTTCGCGTCGGTGAGCAGCGCCTCGTTGTCGCTCCCGCACGCGGGGAGCGATAGGGCGGCGGCGGCGATGGCCAGACCGGACCGCAGGTGGGCAGAGATTCGCATGGATGTCCGAGCTCCTTGTCGCGCCTCGCCGGGGCGAGCGCGCGCGGTGGATCTTCGCGATCGCGCGGCTCGCGATCAGAGCGAGCGCACGAAGTCGATGAGGGCCTCGCGATCTTCGCGGGTGAGGGCGCGGAACGCGGCGACCGAGTCGGCGGCCTCCGACCCCGGGCCGTCGTGGAGCAGGATCGCCTGCTCGATGGTCCGGGCGCGGCCGTCGTGGAGGTACGAGGTGCTGTGGCGCATGCCGATGAGCGGCGCCGTCCGCCAGGCAGTGGAGCTCGCGGACTCGTCGGCGAGGCCGTCGGCGAGGTCGGGGCCGAGGTCGTGCAGCAGGAAGTCGGTGTAGACGGGCGCGTCGATGTCCGCGAGCTGCGCGATCGGGTAGTCGGCGCGCGTCCGCAGCGAGGGGACGTGGCAGGCGGCGCAGTCGGCCTCGGCGAACAGCGCCTCGCCGCGCGCGTCGGCGGGCGCGCGCCTCGGGATCTCGAGGAGGCGCATGTAGTCGGCGACCGCGTTCACCGTGTCGAGGTCCACGTCCTCACCGGGCTTGGCGTCGTCCGTGAGCCCGTCGGGGTTCGGCAGCTCGTGGGGGCGGAGCGGCGAGGTGATGCCCATGTCGCCCTGGTACGCGTCGGCCGTGAAGTCGTCGAGCGTGGCGACCCGCGCCTTGAACCCGAAGCGGCCGATGAGGTTCTCGTCGCCCTCGGCGAAGGCGTGGAACGCCTCGTCCGCGTTCTTCTTCGAGTGGAACACAACGCGGTTGATGCGCCCGCGGATGGCGTCGCCGCGCGCGGCCTGCTCGGCCGCGACCCGCTCGATCTCGGCGTCGTCGACCGCCTCCATGTACCCGCGCCCGAACACAGGCGGACCGAGGCGCTGCGAGAGCTTGAGGGTCAGCGTGCCCTCGGGCCGCGCGAGGATCGTCGCCCCGCCGACGCCGTAGGGCCGCATCGTGTTGCCGTAGGGGAGCGCCGCCTGGTCCGGCGCCGGCGTCACCCCGTCGGCCTCGACGAGCACCATCTTCTGGACGGCGCCTGGGCCCCGCGCGGCCCCTTCGTGGCACCCGGCGCACGAGGCGCGGATGTAGAGCGGCCCGAGCCCGTCGCGCTCGCGAAAGACGAAGTCGAAGAGCCTGTCGCCGTCCTTGAACCGGGCCACCTGCTCCGCGGAAGCGCCGCGCAACGGGATGTCGCTGAGGTCGTCGCTGATGATCTGGATGCCCGCCAGCGGATCGGCCTCGTCGTCTCCAGACTCCGCCCCGCAGCCGACGCTGAAGAGCAACGGAAGCGCGAAAAACAGCGCAAATCGCGACATGTCTCCGACGCATACCCAAGCCGTAAGTGAAAGTCAATGTCAACAAGAGCCCCGCGCGCGTGGCGGCGCGGGCGCGCGGGGGTCCGGGGTCGCCGCGAAGCGCGGCCGAGGCTCGGGCGTTACACTGTGGGGAGCCGTCGGGGACAGGGCTCGCGCTGGAGGACAGCGGATGACGCAGCGAGATGACGAGCGGCGCGCGGCCTCGAGGGCCCTCCAGGACGGGCTGCGGGAGCTCGATCGGAGCGAGGACCGCCGCGCTGCTCACGCGGCGCTCGGCGCCGGGTGGCTCCGGTACATGGGCCCTGGCTATGGCAACGACGTCTGCTCGATGTGCGGCGTCGTCCTCGATCGGGGCACGTCGTACATGCACTGCGCGCGATGCCTGGCGACGCGCGGAATCCACGAACCGACGCTGCTCCGCGCCTGCGCGGAGGCGATGGCCGACGAATGGCCGCTCCGGGACCGCCCGCTGGACGGATTGCGCTGGGCGCACGCGCTGATCGCGTTCTGGCGGAACCACGTCGATCCGATGGAGTCGAGGGCGGTCCCGTACCGGAACAGCACCCTCGAGTCGGCTTTTTACTACATGAAGCGGCGCCTCTCCGAGGCAGGCGCCGCGGAGATCTGGACGGTGCCCGACGAGAGCCAGCGCGGGCTCGATCCGGCGATGGTGGTGCGCGCGCGGGGCGATACGCTGGCGATCGGCGTCGCCACGCAGCGGCGCATCGCGACGGCCGAGGATGGCGCGCGCGGCGCGCACGTGGATCTGTTCGACGAGTTCCTCCACCTCGCGGGCGAGCGGGAGGGCTTCCTCGTTGTCGAGAAGCTGAGCCGGCGCGCGCGGCGCGAGACGCCCATCAAGGAGATCGCGGTGACCACCGCGGCCGGGCGGCGCGTGACGCAGCTCCGCTGCATGCAGGAAGACAGGAGCTGGCCCGCGGCGCCTGCGCCGGATTAGGCGCCGTCGGGCGGACTGCTGCGCCGCGCTATTGCCCGATATCCTGCTCGATGTCGTAGATCTCGGCCGTCACGCCGTCCCCGCCGTTGTACGCGGTCCCGCCCCCGAGCCCTCCGACGCCGGCCTCGCCGAGCTCGATCGTCGTGTTCTTGAGGTCGGGCACCCTGACAGCGAACGCCACGGCGATCGAGTGGCCACCGAGCCCGCCGCCGCCGTTGCCGCCGTTGCCGCCCTTGCCGCCGTGGCCTCCCGCGCAGGCGGAGCTCAGCTCGCTGGCCTTGCCCAGGATGCCGCCCGACCCACCCGGGCCGCCCTCGCCGCCCTCCTGGCCCTTGCCCCCGTCTCCGCCGTCGCCGCCGCGGCCGGTCTTCAGCACCACGTCGTCGAAGTGCGCCGTCGCGCTGCCCGCGAACACGGCGATGCTCGCCCCGCCGGCGCCTCCGCCGAGGCCGCCGAGCCCGCCGCAGCCGCCCGCGCCCCCCGAGCCGCCGCCCGCGCCGCCCGCCGAGTTCGCGAAGGGGCACATCAGCGCGCCCATCCCGCCCTTGCCGCCGCCGCCCCCGCCGCCGCCCTGTCCAGGCTTCCCCGGCGCGCCGTTGCCGGCAGGAGGGCCCGTATAGCCATCCAGGAACAGCCAGCCGAAGCCGATCGCCCCCGCGCCCGGGACGCCGTTCGCCCCGTCCTCGCCGTCCCCGCCGGCCGTGCAGCTGCGCGACGCGGCCTCGCCCTTCCCGCCGTTCATCGACTCGCCCGGCACCCCGTTGGTCCCGTCATTGCCGGACGCGATCCCGCCCGTTCCCCCGGTGCCGCCGCGCGAGTCGTCCGAGCGATCGTCGGGCGTGCCGCATGTGTTGCTCACCGGGGTGCCGCCGAGCACCGTCGCGGACGTGCATGCGGCGTTGCCGAAGTTGCCGGATTTCCCCGACTCGGCAGCGTCGTTCACGAACGCGTCCCCCGGCGCGCCGGGCGCCCCGTCGCCCGCCTCGATCGTGCTCCGCCGGATGTAGAGCGGGATGCCCGAGGTGTTCAGCGCGATCGACGAGCGGCCCGCCAGCTCCGTGTGGCTCGGCAGGATCGAGCGCGCGATGACGTGCAGGTCCTCGAGCACAACGGCGCCGTTGCCGCCGTGGAACGAGAGCGGCGTCTCGCCCTCGGGCGCGGTGATCGTGGTCTTCTCCGCTTCGCCGTTCCAGCGCCACTTGTCGTTGCAATGGAGGCCGCCGTAGATCTCGATTCCTCCGGGCACGAGCACCGACTCCTCGAACTCCTGGGCGCAGAGATAGACGCGCTTTCCCTGGTGCCAGGCGAGCTCCAGCGCCTTGGCGATCGTCTGCAGCGGCGCGCTCGGGATCCCGGCGTTGCCGTCGTCGCCGGCCCTCGCGTCGACCCAGACGCCGCACGCCGGGTCGACCCCCTCGATGTTCTTGCTCGGCACACAGGCCGAGTCGGGAAACTCATCTTCGGTGTACCCCCCCAGGGCGCCGTTCCCCATCTCGTCCGCCGCGCAACCGCTCGTCGCCGCCGTCGCAACAGCGATGAAGCCTACCAGTACCACCGCGTCGTGTTTGAATTGAAATCCCATACTATTCTTATTCCGGCCGGCGCGGCGCCTTTTCCAACCAAAGCGACGTGGCAAAGCGACATGCCGTGTCCCGCGCGATCTGGCCTTATTCCGGCCGGCGCGGCGCGTTTTCCAGCCAAAGCGACGTGCGGTGTCCCTGGTGACCTGATCTCCGCGCCTGCTCGCCGCGCCACGGGCGCGCCCATCGCGGGATACGGCCTCACGCGCATACGCGTGCGCGCGCGTATGCGTATGCGTATGCGCGCGCACGCGTATGCACGCATGCAGCCACGGCGGCGGCGCGCCCTGGCGGGGGCGCGTCGGACGAGTTGCCCGCCGCCCCGGCTTTCGTGAGAACATGGCTCCATGAGCGCGAACGCGATGAGCGCGGGCCTGAGGGACCTCGTGCGCGAGCTGCTCGAGGGCGGCGGCGGAGAGCCGAGCGAGGGCGGCCGCTTCCTCCCGCTCGTCACGCTCGAGTCGGGCGCGCGGATCGGGCTCGACAGCGCGGCGGCCTGGGTCTTCGCGCCCGAAGGCGGCGGGCCGGCTCAGGCGTTCGCGCCCGACAGCGGCGGGCCGATCGTCTTCGAGGTGCTGGAGTCGAAGCGGGACGACTTCGACGCGAGCATCGAGGAGGCCGCCCGGGCCGCGGGCCTGCCGCCCGAGGAGGTCGCCTTCTCGTTCCCCGCGGCCGACGTCGTCCGGGCGGTGCTCGCGAGGGGCCTGCCGAGCATGACGCGGCTCGCCCTCTCGTGGCTCCGGCTGACGGAGGCGCGCGCGCTCCGCGCCGAGATCATGGCCGTGTCGCGCGACCCGACCATGCCGGTGCCGCTCCGGGACCTGGCCGAGCGGCTCACCGTCCCGGAGTGAGCCCGCGCGCCGCGGCCCCGCCTGGAGGAGGGGCCGGGCGCGGCTCGGGGAAGGGAGGGGGGCGGGCGCTCAGACGGTCGCGAACGCGTCGACAGGGATGTCGAGCGCGGAAGAGTCCTCGCGGCCGAGCAGCTCGGCGGAGAACTTCGCGTGCGGCAGCACGTTGGCCGCGAAGTAGAGGGCCGCGTGCTTCTTGCCCTCGTAGAACGCGCGGTCCTTCGCGCCCGCGTCGCCGGCCGGGAGGCCCTCCAGCGCCTTGAGCGCGATGACCGCGCCGTCGAGCAGGAGCCAGCCGATCGCGAGCTCGCTCATCATCTCGAGGAAGCGGTTCGCGGCGAGCGGCACCATGGGCATCTTGCCCATCTGGAACCACGAGAGCAGCCGCATGGCGGTGCCCGCGACGGCCTCGTGCGCCTCGCGGAGCTCCTTCACGCTCGCGGCGAGGACGGGGTGCTTCTCGTGCGCCTTCACGAACTCGGCCACGTCGTTCAGGAAGGCCTGCAGGTTGGCGCCGCCGGCCTGGCCGAGCTTGCGCCCGACGAGGTCCATCGCCTGGATGTGGTTCGTGCCCTCGTAGATCGAGAAGACCTTCGCGTCGCGGCAGTACTGCTCGACCGGGTAGTCCTTCGTGTACCCGGCGCCGCCGAAGGTCTGGATCGCCGTCTCGCAGACGCGGAACGCCTGGTCGGACGCGTAGGCCTTCACGAGCGGCACGAGCAGGTCGACCTGGCCCTGGTTGTAGGCGGCCGCGCGGTCGTCCTTGCCCTGGTAGACGGCGACAGCGTCCTGGTGGCGCGCGAGCTTGATGATGAGCGCGCGGATGCCCTCCACGCGGCTCTTCATGTCGAGCAGCATCCGCCGCACGTCCGGGTGATCGACGATCGGCACGCGCGGCGCGGTCGCGTCCTTCCACTGGAGGATCGACGAGCCCTGCTTGCGATCCTTCGCGTAGTCGAGCGCGTTCAGGTACGCCGAGGACGCGACCGACACGCCCTGCAGGCCGACGGAGATGCGCGCGCCGTTCATCATCCGGAACATCTGCGGCATGCCCTGGTGCTCGACGGTGCCGACGAGCTCCCCGAGGCAGCCGTCGTTCTCGCCGAAGTTGAGCACACACGTCGACGACCCGTTGATCCCCATCTTGTGCTCGATGTTGCCGACGAGGACGTCGTTCGGCTCGCCGAGCGTGCCGTCGTCGTTCACCCGGAACTTCGGCACGATGAAGAGGCTGAGCCCCTTGGTGCCGGGGGGCGCGCCCTCGACGCGCGCGAGCACGAGGTGCACGACGTTCTCGGTGAGGTCCTGGTCGCCGCCCGAGATGAAGATCTTCGTGCCGCGGAGGAGGTACTTGCCGTCCTTCTGCTTCACCGCGCTCGTGCGCGACGAGCCGACGTCCGAGCCCGCCTGCGGCTCGGTCAGGCACATCGTCCCGCTCCACTGCCCGCCGTACATGCGCTTCAGGTAAATGTCGCGCTGCCGCGGCGTCCCGAAGTGCTCGATCACCTCCGCCGCCCCGTACGTGAGCCCGGGGTACATGTTGAGCGCCGCGTTCGCGCCGCAGAGGAACTCCTCGACCACCGTGTAGAGCGTGAACGGGCCGCCCTGCCCGTCGTAGGTCGGCGAGACAGAGACCGACTTCCACCCGGCCTCGTACAGCTTGTCCCACGCGTCCTTGAACCCCGGCGGGGTCTTGACCTGCCCCGCCTCGATGCGACAGCCGACCCGATCGCCGACCGCGTTGAGCGGGCCGAAGACCTCGCACGCGAACTTGTAGGCCTCGTCGACCACCATCGAGACCTCGTCGCGACCCCACGCGTCGTAGGGCGCGCTGCCTAGCAGCTCGTCCAGACGAAACTGCTCGAACAGGAGGAAGCGGATCTCGCGGAGGTCAGCCTTGTAGCGGTTCTGGTGGGTTTGGGCATTCGACATGGGAGACCTCCTCGTCGCCGCGGCGCCAGGCGCTGGCAGCCGGGTCTCCTCCCGGTCTTCCGCGCAGCCGCGGCATAGTTCTTCATTCGCCTAGCATGCCGCCGCGTCGCGTCAACATGCGTCCGCGACGCGGCGGCTATCCCGTGGAGATCCGGGGAGATCGGGGCGTTCCCTGGAGCGCTCGGGGCGCCCCCGCGCCGGGCGCGACGGCGGTGGATCTGCCGGGCGGCGCGGCGTAGGCTCCGTCGCCATCGAACCATGTCCGACCCGGCTTACATCACGCCCAGCGGGGCCAGGAAGCTGTCCGAGGAGCTCGCGCGGCTCCGCTCCGTCGAGCGGCCGCGCATCGTCCAGGAGGTCGCCGACGCGGCGGCGCAGGGCGACAGGTCCGAGAACGCCGAGTACATCTACGGCAAGAAGAAGCTGCGCGAGATCGACAGGCGGATGCACTACCTGACCAAGCGGCTGGAGAAGGCCGTCGTTGTCGATCCGTCCGAGCAGCGCGGCGACAAGGTCTTCTTCGGCGCGAAGGTCGAGATCGAGGACGAGGAAGGCGCGCGCCACACCTACCAGATCGTGGGTGAGGACGAGATCGACAGCGCGGTCGGGCGCATCAGCTGGCGCTCGCCTGTCGGCCGGTCGCTCCTCGGCAGGCGCGCGGGCGACGTGATCACTGTCCGCCGGCCGGCGGGCGAGGCGGAGATGGAGATCATCTCGGTGCGTTACGGCTGAGCGCCGCGCGGGCGCGGAGGCCGCAGGAGGAGACAGAGTCGGCATGAGGATCTTGCACACGATGCTGCGGGTCGGCGATCTCGAGCGCTCGATCGGCTTCTACAGGGACGTGCTCGGGATGGAGCTCCTGTCGCGGCAGGACTACCCCGAGGGCAAGTTCACGCTGTGCTTCCTCGGCTACGGGAGGAACCCGGAGCACGCGGAGCTCGAGCTCACGCACAACTGGGGCGTCGAGAAATACGAGCTCGGCACGGCGTACGGCCACATCGCGCTCGGCGTGGACGACATCCACGCGGCCTGCGACCGCATCCGCGCCGCGGGCGGGAAGATCACGCGCGAGCCGGGCCCGATGAAGCACGGCAAGACGGTGATCGCGTTCGTCGAGGATCCGGACGGCTACAAGGTCGAGCTCATCGAGGAGTCGAGCCGGAACCGGTGACCCGGGGGGCGGGGGCGCGGAGGTGACGGAGGGCTGGACGGCCGCTCCGCTTCCTCCGCGCGTCGCGTCGCCGCGTCGCGCGGTGCCGCGGCGCGCGCGAGGGTCAGGCGTTGGCGACGGGCTCCGCGTCGTTCGCCGGCTCGGCCGACGAGAGCGCGCCGTCGGCGGCCGCCGAGCCCTCCTCGTCGGCGGGCAGCTTCGCCGGCGCCTCGGAGGAAGCGCCGGCCGCGGCCGCGGCGGCGGCCTTCTCGGCGTTCGGGCGGCGGCCGCGCGGCTTCTGCAGGAGCGACGGGGCCAGGTCGCCGTCGCCGCCCTCGTGCCAGCGCAGGTAGGCGACGGCGCGGCGGCACTCCTCGTAGGCCTTGGCGACCAGGGAGATCGCGCGGGCGCGGCGATCGGCGGCGTCGGTGATCTTCGGCGCCGCGGACGAGCCCTTGCCGGGCCTCGCCGCGAGCGCGGCGAGCAGGCGCACGCCGAGGTCCGCGGCGCGCTCGAGCTCCGCGTCCTCGACCGCTGTCTTCGCGCGGACCTTGTCCCAGGAGCCGCGGAAGAGCTCGGCGAGGGCGATGAGATCGCTCGCGAGATCCGTGTGGCCCTTGCCCTTGCGGATGTCGGCGACGCGCTGCTTGTCGAGCAGGTTGCGGTAAGCGAGGGCCTCGGCCGCGACGAGGAGCCCCTCGCGCAGCGTGCCCGCCTCCTCGGTGAGCTTCTTCGCGTCGAGCTCGGTCGCGGGCGTGCTGTAGAGGAGGTCGGCGTACCAGGCCGCGAGGGCGTAGTCCTCGAGCTCATCCAGCATGTCGATCGGGTGGTGCGGGAGATCGCGGACGATCTCGTCGCGGAGCTCGCGCAGGTGGGGCAGGGCGGAGAGCACGGAGCTCACGGCCCTGGGGACCTCGACGTAGACGGTCACGAGGTCCTCGGGGCCGAGCTCGAGGAGCTTCGGCTCAACGCGGCCGTACGCCGCGAGCGCGGCGGCAGGCGAGGACGGGAGAACGGGAGCAGGTGCTGCTTTCGGGGGTCGCGCCATACAGGTGTCTCCAGCGGAGGGCGCGCACACTGCCAGACGGAGGCGCGAAGGGAAAGGGGTGCGTGCGACGACGGTCCACGAGCCTCCCCGCCCGGCACCGCCGCGCCTCGTCCGCCGCGGCCTGCGCGGCATGGCGGCGCCGCTGCGCGGGACGGCGGCGCGCCGGCCCGCGGGATCGTTGCCGTGCCGCGGCGAGGAGGAGGTAAGGTCGCGCGCGGAGGAATCATGTACGCGATTGCGATCATTCGTTACCGGCGGCCGCTCGACGAGGTGCTGAAGGTCGTCGACGAGCACCGCGCCTACCTGAAGCGGCTCCTCGATCAGGGCACGCTGCTCGCGTCAGGACCGTTCGATCCCCGCCACGGCGGCGCGCTCCTGCTCCGGGTCCCGGACGAGGCGGTCGTGGCGACGCTGGATCAGATCCGGGACAGCGACCCCTTCACGCAGAAGGGGGTGGCGCAGTACGAGCTCCTGCCGTGGGCGCCGGTGCTCGGCAAGGAGGAGCTCGACAAGGTCTTCTCCCGGCCGGCATGAAGGGGATCGCCGCGCCGGCGATCCCGATCCCGTCACGCCGGCCTCCCTGGGGCGCCGCTACGGCGCCCCGAACGCGAGCACGCCCGCGTCGTCCGTTGTGTGGGCCCTGCCCGGCGTGACGCGGACCTCCAGGCTCGCGCCCCGGGGGGCGACGACGACGTCGTAGCCGGCCCTCGGCTGCAGGCCGGTGATCACGTGCCGGCGCGTCGAGGCGGGCACCTGATAGGACAGCGGCGCCAGGCTGGCCTGCGGGCCCGAGCTGGCCTGCAGCGTCGAGCGGAAGAGGACGGCCCGGCCGGCCACCAGCGCGCCCTCGAAGCCAGCGCCCTGGCCGCCCTCGATCCGCACGGCCGCGTCCATGGTCGCGCCGGCGTCCGCGCCTTGCAGCACGTGGAGGAAGCGGACGTCCGCGGGGCCGGCGGGGTCCTCGACGACGAGGCGGTGGGTCGTCGGCTCCATCTGCGCGCGGTCGTCGACGTCCTCGACCGGCGCGGCCTTCATGGTGGCGTTCCGCGGCAGGAGGCTCTGGACGAACAGCCTCTGCCCTCGCGGGGTGACGGCGCTGGCCGTCCGGCCCGCGATCTGAGGCGCCGCTGTCGTCATCAGGTTGAACCGCTTGAACCGGCCGGCGGTGCGCGACGCGGCGCGGTCGTAGACGACGACGTGATCGGGCTCCAGCCACACGATCGACCGGCTCGCGTGGACGATGTCGCGCGCGACGTCCGCGGGCACCCAGGCGTTCTGGCGGGTGTTGTAGAGATCCGTCGCGATCCCCTCCGCGAACACGTACCCCGCGCCCCGGCTCATGCGCGCCGTCGGATCGCCGGCGGCGCGCCCCTCGCGCCACTGGCCGCCGCGCGCGACGATCTCCTTCTCGTACCAGCGAATCTGCGACGGCTTGTCGTTCTGGAGCGACAGCGTGTTGTGGTAGTCGACCGCGGCCCCGATGAGGTTGTTCGAGTAGCTCGTGTGCTCCTTGGTCAGCCACTCTCCCTTCCGGTAGAGCTCGAACTGGTTGCAGTCGCCGAGCTGGTGATTGATGGTGACCCAGCCGCACCGCCAGGTGAACCACGTCGCGCTCTTCGTCCAGTCCGTGCGCGCGAGGACGGCGCCGCGGCCCGGCGCCCGCTCGAAGAAGGCGGTGGGCATCGCGGGGCGAGGGTCCTGCGGGAGCGGCGCGGCCGGGTCGAAGAGCATGAAGCTCAGGATGGCGCGGCTCGGGGTGGGCGAGCCCCAGACCTTCGACGTGCGCGCGTAGAGCTGGGGCGCGCCGCCCTCGAACGCGTTGGCCACGATCCAGCGCGACCGCTGGAGTCGCGCTGTGTTGCCCGTGAGCTGGTCGTAGACGCCCAGCGAGCCGAACACCTCGGTGAAGCGCGGCTCGACCCAGAGGCGCAGGGTGTCGCCGTAGTTCGCCGCCTCGTAGACGGGGCCGAGATCGCTCCTCGACGGGTACGTGGTCGGGGCCGGCGCGATCGAGTGCAGGAACCCGTCCGTGAACCGGTCCCAGTACCCGCTGCCCAGCAGCCCGACCTGCGGACCTGCGAGCGCGCGCGTGGCGTGACCTGACGTGTGGAGCGCGAGGAGCGCCTGGTGGAGGCTCGCGAGGCCGCCGCCGTAGAGGAAGCCCTCCACGGGCAGGCCGCCGCTGGCCACCCCGAGCCCGTCGGGCGGGACCCCGAGCGCCTTGGCCGCGATCTCGGGGGCCTCGAAGATGGAGAAGGCCTGGTAGAGCCAGGCGCCTGTCGCGTTCGCGCGGTAGCTGCGCAGCGTGTTGCCGAGCGCCTCCGGCGGGGCGCTCGGATCGATCGGGCGGTCGTCCGCGTCGTCGAGCGCGAGCGACATCAGCGTGACCTGGCGCAGGTGGCCGAGATAGAAGTTGTTCGCCGCCCACCGGAGCTGGAGCGGATCGCGGAGCAGGGCCCGATCGTTCATGACGCCGATCGGGTGGGGGTGCTCGTTGCCCGCCGTGGCGGCCTTGAGGTTGTCGTCGATCCACCGGAGGAAGACCTGCCGTACCTTGGCCTTGTCGCCGGCGGTGAGGACGGGACGGCCGCCCGCGTCCGTCGCGCCGTAGATCCAGTCCACCGTGAGCGGGAAACCTTCACCCCACCAGCGCGAGCGATCGCCGGTCGCGAACCCGGCGCCGCGGAACGGCTTTCCGTCGGCGCGTCCCTTGCTCGCCTCCTCGATCGCGTACATCAGCAGGTTGCGCGCCCTGACAGCGTGCGTCGGCCGCGCCGCGACGTCCGGATCGATGAGCGACATGAAGGCGAAGAACTCCGCATACGCCTCGGTCGGATACTGCACGTAGGCGTTGGTGCCGCCGTCTGGCCATGTCGGGTTGGGACGGCCATTCGGGTAGAAGCGGGCCTCGTACGCCGCGATCGCGCCCTGGAGCGCGGGCAGCATGGCCTCCTTGTACATGCGGTTGCGGCTGTCGGCCGCCCAGCCGCGCAGCCTGGGGAGGTGGTCTTTCGTGAGCCAGAGTCGCGGGTGACCGGTGACGGGCGCTGCGTCGGCGCGCGTCGCCGCTCCGACAAGGCACAAGGAGAGCACCGCGGTGAGGAGGATGGTTTGAATCGGTCGCATGCTGTCTCTCGTTGTTGCTCGGCGTGGACAGCCACGCCGGCCGACGTGGGTCGACGTCGGCCGACGCGGATTAGCACGCATCGTGCCGAGCGCATGCGGGCGCCGCGCGTCCCCCGGAAAGCGCCCTGCGTCCACGGCAGAGCGCGCCGACGGCGTCGGTTTCCTGCGCGGGGGCGCGACGCGCTCGACGCGGCGCATAACGCTCGACGAGCCTGGCGCGGCCGCGCGCTGGGCGACGGTGCTCGCCGGCGCGACACAGGGAAAGCGCGGTCATGCCGTCAAAATTCGAGTGCGATTCAAGCGCAGGACCAGAGACAGCGACGCGACGCGGCGCGTCCGTCTCCACAGACGGGGCGTGTGAAGCGTATGAAGCGTGTGAAGCGTGTGAAAAACGCTCTGTCATAAAGGAGGGGAAGACGCGATTCTGTCACACACCGAAGCGAAGCCGCCGCTATACTCGGAGAAGATGGGAGCGCTCCCCAGCATGCTTGCGCCAGACTTCGCCCCGTTCCTGGGCGACCCGCGGATCCTCGGCGAGGGCAACCTCGTGAAAGGCACCCTGATCAGCGCCCGCGCCCTGGCCTTGAGGCAGAACTATGGCGAGCGGGTCGTGGCGGAGCTGAGCCGCCGGGTCTCGCCGCAGGCGGCCCGCTACCTCGATGATCCGCCGATGCCCTCGACCTGGAACGACCTGGGGCCGCTCATCGAGCTCGACTGCGCGCTCCTGAACGGGCTGTTTGCCGGCAGGATGGAGAAGATGCGCCACTTCGGCGCGGACATCGCCCGGAACGATCTGACGACCGTCTACAAGACGATGGTGGGCTCGCCGTCGCTGCTCTTCAAGCGCTTTGGCCTCGTGTACAGGACGTATTTCAAATACGGCGACTTCACCGTGAAGGCGACCAGCGATGTCGCGGGGACGGCCACGCTCATGGGCGGCGGTCTGCCGCTCTACATGTGCAGCCAGGGGATCTCGGGCTGGATCGAGGCGGGCCTCGCGCTCTCGGGCAGCCGGCGCATCGCGGTCGAGCACACGGCGTGCAGGCACCGCGGGTCGCCGCGGTGCACCTGGTCGATCGCCTGGGGTTGAATCGCCGCGCGAGCGCGTCGACAGCGGACGCGCCGCTCGCGCCCAGGCCTACGCGGCGACCCGCAGCGCTGGCCCGAACGCCGCCCGCGCGAGCACCCGCCGCAGCGCCTCGGCGCTCTCCTCCCACGACGGCGGCGCCGCCTCGACGAACGCGCGCTCGTCCCAGGTCCGCGCGAGCGCCTCGCGGAGCGCCTCGCGGAGCGCGCCGGCGTCGCGCGGCGGCACGAGCAGGCCGGTGCGGCCGGACTCCACCACATCCGGGATGCCCCCCACGCTCGTCGCCACCACGGGCCGCGCGGAGGCGAGCGCCTCGAGCACGACGTTCGGGGTGCCCTCCGCCCAGCTCGGCAGCGCCAGCAGGTCGGTCGCGGCGAGGTAGCGCGCGACCTCGGCGAGCGGCCGCGCCCCGGCCACGATGATCCGCCCGCGCCCGTCGCGCCCGTCGCTCGCCCGGCGCGCGCGCTCGCGCCGCGCCGAGGCCTGCTCGACAGCGATCCGCACCGGGCCATCGCCGACGACGACGAGGTGGACCGGCTCGGCCCCCCCGCCGTCCCCGCCGAGCGCCTCGAAGGCGCGCAGCATCTCGTGGATGCCCTTCTCCCGGCTGACGTGCCCGACGAACGTCACAACGCGCCCGCGCTCCGGGAGCCCGAGCTCGCGCCGGGCCGCGCGCCGGTCGGCCGGGCGGAAGAGCGCGCGGTCGACCCCGTTCCGGACGAGGACAGCGCGCTCCTCCGGGGCGCCGAGCGCCACGAGCGCCTCGACCATCGGCCGGCTCACGCCGATGGAGTACGCGGCGGACCGGAGCGCGCCGCCGACGAGCGGGCGCACCGAGCGCCAGCGGGCGACGACGTTCACGTCCGTGCCGTGGGCCTTCACCGCGTAGGGCAGGCCGAGCATCCTGGCGAGCAGCCCCGCGGCGCAGGCGTCGGGGTAGAGCCATGCGCCCAGCACCACGTCGAACCGCCCGCGCAGCCGCGGCACGTGCGGCAGGAGCCCCGCCAGGTAGAGCGGCGCGTTCACGGGCGCCAGCACGCGGCCCGCCCCCGGGAGGTACGGCGCGCGCGCGTGGACCACCGGGACCCCGTCGATCTCGTCGCGCGCGGGCACCGCCGCGAGGCGCCCGGGGCGCGTGCGCTCGCCGAGGAGCGACACGCCCGGGTGGTACGGGATCGCCGCGAGCACCTCCACCGCGCAGCGGCGCGACAGCGCCGCGAGCTGCTGCCGCTGGAACGCGCACGACAGCGGCTCAACCCGGTTCGGAAAGATGCGCGTCACCCAGAGAACGCGCAGCGGCCTCGTCCTGCGTTCCTCGTCCATGCCATCACCTCCACACCAGACATTTCCAGTGTGAGAAACATCACTTGGTTCTCGGCCGCCCCCAGCGGGAGAGAGGTGGACTCCGGGGTACGTCCCGCCCTGTGCGCGCACGTCCCCGCTTCCCGAGCTGTCGCCGAGATCCGGCCTCGCCCGCGCGGGAGCGTCCCTGGTGCCGCGGCCGGCGCAGCGTCGGGCCGCAGGCTGCGTGCCGAGGTCAGATTTGTGATGTTGCAAACATCATCGAGCGTGGGAGGCTCCGGGGGCCGGGCGCGCTGCCGGGGAGGGGAGGGCGACGCAGCGGGTCGCTCCGTGCCACGGGCCCTGCCGCTCGGCAGAGAGGGGGCGCGTGTTCTGGTTCGTCTTGCCGATGTGGGACTCCGACGTGACGGCGCGGGCGGCGGTGGAGCAGAGCGTGGCGTCGAACGTCAGGGACGTGGGCACGGGCGCGCTGATGGCGGGTGTCCAGGGATCGGTCGAGGGCTCGCTTCGAGGCGCCGTGTCGCGCTATGGCTTCGGCCTCGACGGGAGCTATGAGCGGGTCTTTCAGGTCTCGCTCGGCTCGGCCCGCGCCGCGCCGTCCGACAGCGCCTCGGCGCGGCTCGGCGGGGGAGCGGGCTGGGCGATCTCGCCGGTCGCGGATCTCTCGATGGCGGCGGCCGGCTACCTCGCGACGCGGCTCGGCGTGCGCGCTGACGATGCGCTCGCGGCGCGCGATCCGTTCCTGTTCGGCAATCGCCTGCAATACACGCTCTCCGGCGGACCGGCCCTGTCCATCACAACGTCGCGGCGCGCCGCGGTGCGCGTCGGGGCCGGCTACGAGCAGGCGGGCGCGCTCTCGGGCGACGACCCGGCCGCCGTCGGGGTCGACGCGCACACGGGGCGCGCCGAGGTGCGCACCTCGATCGATGTCGGCCCGCTCGACACGCTGACACCCGAGCTCCGGTACGAGGTCACGCAGTATTACCATGCGCTGCTCGACACCGAGCTCACCCGCGGCGCGGCGCGCGTCCACGCGGGCGCGGCGCTGCTCTCCGAGTCCCACGAGCTCACGCGGAACCTCTCGACGCGCGTCTCCGGCGGCGTCACCGTCGCGAGCCCGCCGCCCGTGCTGGCGTCGCGCGACGCGGTGATCGCGCCCACGGCGCGGGCCGGGCTCACCTACGTGGCCGAGCGCTACCGGCTGACGGCGGGGTATGCGTACGCGTACACGTCGCTCGGGCCGAGGATCGGGTTCGGGCACGAGCACGAGGCGTCCGTCGAAGCGAGCTTCCGGCCCCTGCGGGGAGGCGCGACCCGCGACATCGTCGTGACAGGCGTCGCCCGCCTCTCGTCCGGCAGCGCCCCCGTCGCCGCGAGCCCGCCGCTCCACCTCGCCCCCGGCTCGCCGGCGCCGTCCAGGGAAGGGTCGCTGTCCACGATCACGGCGCTCGCCGGCGCGGAGATCGCCTATCCGCTGACGCGCGCGCGCGGGATCGCGCTGCGCGGCGGCGTCGATCTGGAGTACGTCCGCGCAGCGCTCGATCCGGCGCCGCGCGCAGGCGAGGCCGGCGGCTCGCTCAGGAGCATCGTGAGCGCCGGGATCTCGGGGACGCTGTCGACGGACCGGCACCGGACCCTGCGCCGCGATCCCGACGGCGCCTGGGACGACGAGCGCCGCCAGGCGATGATCCAGGGGATGCCGTCCGGCCGCTGGCAGGCGCCAGAGCCGGGCCGCGACCGCGACGACAGCGGCGGCGTCGCCGGCGAGGCGTCGGACGAGCCGCCGCTCGCGCGCCCCGAGCGAGCCAGCGCGCCCGCGCGCTCCGCGCAGGGCGAAGCGCCGCCGCCAGGCGCCCGGCCATAACCCCTCTCCGCTCGCCACGCGAGGCGCCCTCCGTCCAGGAGCGACGCGCCCGCCGCACGGCGACTCATTGCGAGGCCTGAGCTGCGCTGCGGGATCGACGCACGCAGTCCGTCGGTGGCGTCCCGGCGCCGCGACTCGCCACGACGCTTGTCCGTGACAGCCCGCACATAACCGGCGCGGCCGGCGGCGACCGCGCCGATTTCGCCGCGTCCGGCGCCGCGCGCTGCGGTCCAGTCCGCCGACATGAAACGAGATTCGTCGGAGGCATCTGGCGTTGTGCTCCGGTCTGCTCTAATGTGGGCTCAACTACAACCGTGTGTGCCCCGTCAGAGGCGATGCGCCGTGACGCGCGACCGCCTGGGGCCGACGAGGGGAGGGACGATGCTGGAGCTGTTCCGGTCGCCACGCCGGGCCATGGTGTGGTTTGTCGAGGCCAGCCTGCTGTCGCTTCTGGTGTGCTGCGCGCCGGGCGTGCTCGTGGGCTGGGAGCACGCGCTCGATGGAGAGCGCTTCGGGCGGACGCTGAGCATCTCGCTCGTCGCGCTGACGTCGCTTTATTACCACGGCGTCTACGGGCCCGAGCCGCTGAGGGCGCGCGCGCTGTTCCTGACCACGTTCCGGGCGCTCGGCGTGGCGGCGGCCGTGCTGTGGCTCGCGTTCTGGATCGTGCCGGACGTGGAGGTGGGCGACCGGGTGCTCCTGATATCGCTCGGGGCGGCGGCGCTCGTGCTCCCGGCGTGGCGCGCGGCGTGCAGCCGGGTGCTGAGGAGCGAGAGCTTCTGCAAGCTCGCCGTCGTGCTCGGCTCGGGCGAGCTCGCCCGCTCGTGCGCGGGCCTCATCCAGAAGGACGGCGAGATCCTCGGGCTGCGGCTCGCGGGCCGGCTCGTCCGCGACGAGGAGCCGATCGACGCGCCCGACGTCGCGGGGAGATATCGAGATCTCCGGCGCCTCGTCGATCAGCGCGGCGTGGCGACCGTGATCGTGGCGACCTCCGACCGTCGCGCCGCCCTCCCGCTCGAGGAGCTGCTCGAGCTGAAGTTCCGCGGCGTCGAGATCGAGGAGGGCATCGACTTCTACGAGCGCGTGACCGGCAAGATCTTCGTGCGCGAGCTGAAGCCGAGCCAGATCATCTTCGCTCACGGGTTCGGCGTGCGGCGGCGGACGCTCGTCGCCAAGCGGATCTTCGACGTCGTGTGCGCTGCCGCGGGGCTCGCGCTGGCGGTGCCGCTGATGGCGCTCACGGCGATCGCGGTGAAGCTCGACTCCAGCGGTCCTGCGCTCTACTCGCAGATCCGGACAGGCGCCCTCGGGCGGCCGTTCAGGATCCACAAATTCCGATCGATGAGGACCGACGCCGAGAAGAACGGGGCCGCGTGGGCCGTCGAGAACGATCCGCGCGTGACCCGGGTGGGGCGGTTCATCCGGAAGACGCGGCTCGACGAGCTGCCGCAGCTCTGGAACGTGCTCGTCGGGGAGATGAGCATGGTGGGGCCGAGGCCCGAGCGCCCCGAGTTCATCGAGGCGCTCGAGAAGCAGATTCCCTTCTTCCGGCAGCGGCTCTGCGTGAAGCCGGGAGTGACGGGACATGCGCAGGTGCGATGCCGTTACGGCGCGTCCGCCGAGGACGCGCTGGAGAAGCTCCAGTACGATCTCTATTACATGAAGAGCTTCTCGCTCTGGTTCGACATCTCCATCCTCATCGACACCGTGAAGGTCGTGCTCTGGCGTATCGGCGCCCGGTGAGCGAGCGAAGCGCTCCGCGGAGCTCCACCGCGCGTGCAATGGCTGCGCTCTTTGCTGCCGAGCCCGGTGGCGCGGCGTCTGCAGAGAGCGCCCCCCGGGGCGGCGGTGGTCGGCCTCCGGGGGGATCAGCGATGAAGACGCGGATGAGGGCGAGCCTCGTGAGCTCGATGTTTCTGGTCCTGGGCTGCGCGGAGCTGGACCCGACGCCGGCAGAGAGCGTCGCTGTCGCGGAGGGCAGCGTGAACGGCTCGACCTTCCGGTTCATCGAAGGCGGGTCCGTGCCCTACGTGCTCGGCTTCTCGCCCGAGACCGGCCAGATCCTCGGCGGCTCCCACCAGCTCCTCCTCCCGACGAACGGCGGCCGCGAGGCGATCGACGGCGCGAACTCGCCCTCGTTCCTGCACCCCGATCTCCAGGGGTCCATGCTCCAGCTCGACACGACGCTCCGCCAAGGCGAGGCGCAGACGAGCGCGTTCGCCTCCAACTGGTGGCCGCAGCGACAGAACGGCATCGCCGATCGCTGGAATTCGCTGAACAAGAACTACTCCGACCGGACCTCCGACCCGGACAACCTCTCTCCGGTCGAGAAATACGACCTCCTCGTCCATCCGGCGCAGCCCGAGTCGCTCGGGAGCATCGCCACGTGGAGCATGGACGACCTCAGGAGGCCCCAGTACCTGCGCAACCCGCCGTACATCCAGCCCGCGGTGGTCGTGGCCGGCCCGGCGACGCGCTGGGAGCTGCAGCACCACGGGCTCTACCAGGGCGTCTATCCGGAGTACTGGTGGGGGCACTGCAACGGGTGGTCGGCCTACGTCGCCGCCGAGGGCGCCGGACCACGCCGCGACGTCCGGGTGAAGCTCGTCAACGACAAGGTGACCGAGTGCGCCGCGGCGGAGACCGACTGCGTGCTCTTCCGCATGGCGGACATCGAGGCGCTGATGAGCGAGGTCTACTTCAGCGACACAGTGACCTTCTCGGGGCGCCGCTGCGAGACGCGGGCCGATCGCACGATGCGCGACGTCTACGGCAGGCCCATCGACCCGGCCTGCCGCGATCTCAACCCCGCCACGATGCACGTCGCCATAACCGGGCTGCTCGGGGTCGGCGCGAAGCCGCTCAACGGCGCGTCGACCGAGCGACAGCGGCTCATGTTCGTCGTCGACCACACCTGGGACGTGGAGGTGTGGAGCTTCCCCGTGAAGCAGTTCTCGATCGACGTCATCGAGGAGGTGAACGTGATGGAGGCCGCGCGGCTCCTGTGCGGCGGCGCGTACCACGGCGCCGACTGCTTCAATTACAGGTTCAACCCGAACGCGCGGCGCTTCGTCCGCGTGGCGGGGCGGTTCTGGATGATCTCCGACTCGGTCACCGGCGACACGCTCCGCCTCCCGCCCGATCAGCGCAACGTGCCGCTCTCCGTATCGGAGCTGCACTACGTGCTCGAGCTCGACGATAACCTCACGATCCTCGGCGGCGAGTGGATCAAGAACCCGTCGATCCTCAACGGGGTCAACGGCAAGGAGCTGCACCCGGATTACGTCTGGATGCCGATCCGCGCCCAGGGCGCGGGCGAGGACGAGGACGATCTCGGGGGCACCGAGGACAACCCCTATATCTCGTACAAGAAGGTGAAGGCGCTGCTCACGCTCGCGCAGCGCGGCGGCTGAGGCCCGGCGCGCTCACAGCACGCGGGAGATGTCGAGGATCTGCCGCGCGCCCTGCGGGGGCGTCACGAAGAGCTGCAGCGCGATCTCGAAGCGCGGCCCCTGGAAGTACCCGACCCGGATCCGGTGCTTCCCCGGCTGGAGCACCACGGCGCCCTGCGCGCTCTCCGGAGGGTGCCGGCCGTCGTTCTCGATCACCAGGTGATCGTCGATGAACAGCCTGGAGCCGTCGTCGGAGAGCAGCTCGAACTGGTGCGCTCCGCTGCGCGCGGTCACGAACTCTCCCTCGTACGCGAGCTGGAACCACTCGTTGCGGCCGCCGGGCACGCCCGGGAAGCCGCTCTCCCAGGAGCGCGGCGTGATGTCGAGGCGCGACGTGTAGAGCACCGCGACCGGGCGCAGAGACGCTGTGTTCAGCAGGTGCGACGTGCCGCTCGGCACGAAGTACACGAGGCCGCGCAGCGCGTTCACCCCCGCGGTCAAGGGCCCGCCGAAGTCCGTCGCCTGCCCGACCACGACGACCCCCGGCGGCGCGGCGGGCGCCGTGTCGATCGTGATCACCGCGCCGCTCACGAGCACCGGCCCGGCCTGCTGCGTCTGCGTCTGCGTGACGGCGCAGCGCCCGACGAGCACCACGGCGCCCAGCGTGACCACCACGAGGCACACCGCCACGGCCTTCACCGCGACCGGCGTCGCCTTCCAGAAGACAAGAAACCTGCCCATTGAAGAACTCGCTGTCCCGGCGGCCAGCTCAGCCGCTCGGCGGCTATGCACGCGGAGATCGCGTGAATTGTCAAGGAGAAGCGTCGCGAGCGCGCGCCCAGCAAGGGAATGGGCGCGCGCGCGACAACGACGCTGCCGTGAGGCGGGCCCGCATGAGATCGCGGTCGGGTGGTTCCTTATTCCGCCGCCGAGCTTGCCTTGCGCGCACGTTCACTGGCTGCTGTCCCAGACGTGTACTAAGCGTCGGAGCGCTTTGATGCGAAGTCACGAGGAGAGCCGCGAGGGGGGGACGGGCGACAGGTCGCAACCGCGGGCGCGTTCGGCCGGCAGCCTCATCGTCGCGTTCGGGGCGTCGGCGGACGGCCTGGAGGCTTTCAGGACCTTCCTGTCGGCGATGTCGCCCGACAGCGGGCTCGCCTTCGTGCTCGTGCACCTGGATCCGCACCACGCCGGCGTGGTGCCGCAGCTCCTCGCGCCCCACACGGCCATGCCCGTGCAGGAGGCCGCGGACGGGCTGCCGATCGAGCCCGACCACGTCTACGTCACGCCGTCGAACGTCGCCACGACCTTCCACGACGGCGTCTTCCGCCTGAGCGAGCTCGCGGATCCGCGGGGGCATCGCACAGCGATCGACGCGCTGTTCCGCTCGCTCGCCGAGGACTTCCAGCAGCGGGCGGTGGCCGTGGTGCTCTCCGGGGCGGGGCTCGACGGCGTGGTCGGGCTCAAGGCGGTCCGGGAGCACGGCGGGCTCACGATCGCGCAGCTCCCGGCGACGGCGCACCACCCGGAGATGCCGCGGCGCGCGATCGAGACGGGGCTCGTCCACTACGTGCTGGCCCCCCGCGACATGCCGGCCGCGCTGCTCGAGCACGCGCGGCGCCTCGTCCTGGAGGGCGACCGCGCGCGCCTCGTCGAGGAAGAGATCGCCGAGCGGCTGCCGGAGATCTGCGCCCTGCTCCTCGAGCGCACCGGCCACGACTTCCGCCAGTACAAGCGGACGACGCTGCTCCGGCGGGTGCATCACCGGGCCCGGGTGCTGCGGGCGACCAGCATCGCCGACTACCTGGCGCTGCTCGGGCGCGAGGCGGACGAGCCCGTGCAGCTCGTCCGCGACCTCCTCATCGGCGTGACCGAGTTCTTCCGCGACCCGGAGACGTTCGAGGTGGTGCGGCAGGAGCTCGTGCCCGCGCTCCTCGCCGGCCGGGGGACGGATGGCCAGCTCCGCGTCTGGGTGCCGGGCTGCGCCACCGGAGAGGAGGTCTACACGATCGCCATGCTCCTCATGGAGCACATCGCGACGCTGCCCGCGGCCCCGCGCGTCCAGATCTTCGGCACGGACGTGGACGACGAGGCCATCGAGATCGCCCGGCAAGGCCGCTACCCCGAGGAGGCGACGCAGCACATCTCCCCCGAGCGGCTCGCGCGCTTCTTCGTCCCCGACGAGGGGGGCGCCCGCTCGGTGGCCAAGGAGATCCGCGATCTCTGCGTCTTCTCACGGCACGATCTCATCCAGGATCCGCCGTTCTCGCGGCTCGACCTGATCTCGTGCCGCAATGTCCTCATCTACCTCGAAGGCGAGCTCCAGAAGCGGGTGCTCGGGGTCTTCCACTACGCGCTCGCGGACGGGGGCCACCTGCTCCTCGGCCCCGCGGAGAGCGTGTCGCAGCGGAGCGAGCTGTTCCGCGCTGTCGACGGCAAGCGGCGCATCTTCCAGAAGAAGCGCGGCGCCGGGCACGCGCCGCCGCGGCTCCCGTTCGCGGAGCGGACCGGGGCGGACCGGCGCGCCGGCGAGCCCTCCCGCGGCCCCTGGGCGCCCGACCAGAGCATCGAGCGCACCATCGAGCGGCGCCTGCTCGAGCGCTACGGACCGCCGTGCGTCGTCGTGAACGAGCAGGGCGACATCGTGTACCTGTCCGGCGCGACGGGGAAGTACCTGGCGCCCTCGACGGGGGCGCTCGACGTCAACGTCTCGAACATGGTGCTGCGCGCGCTGCGCCCCGAGGTGCGGTCGGCCGTGCACCGCGCCGTCAGGGTGCGCGAGCAGGTGGTGCACGAGAACATCGCGGTGGAGACCATCGCGGGGACGCAGCGCCTCAACCTCGTCGTGCGGCCCCTCGGCGATCTCGAGGACGAGCTCGGCCTCTTCGTCGTCCTGTTCGACGAGCTCCGGCCGGCCGCGCGGGGGGAGGCGCCGCCGCCCGGGCCCCGGCGCGAGAGCGCGTCGCTCGTCGACCAGCTCGAGCACGAGCTCAAGGCCACGCGGGAGCACCTCCAGACGACCATCGAGGAGCTCGAGACATCGAACGAGGAGCTCAAGAGCTCGAACGAGGAGCTCCTCAGCATGAACGAGGAGCTCCAGAGCCTGAACCAGGAGTTCGAGGGGCTGAACACCGAGCTCAAGACGAAGATCGATCAGCTCGACGCGGCGAACAGCGATCTCCAGAACCTCCTGCTCAGCGCGCGGATCCCGACGGTGTTCCTCGACGAGGAGCTCAGGATCCGCCGGTTCACGCCCGCGGCGACGGAGGTGTTCCGGCTGATCGAGGGCGACGTCGGCAGGCCCATGCTCGACATCGCGGCGCGCTTCGACGCCGCGTCGCTCGCGTCGGACGCCCGCGACGTGCTGCGGACGCTCACCCCGCGGGAGCGGGAGGTGCGCCTGGAGGACGGCCAGTGCTGCTACATGATGCGGGTCCTCCCGTACCGCACGCTGGCCAACGTCATCTCGGGCGTTGTCGTCACGCTCGTGGACGTGACGACCCTGAAGGAGGCCGAGGTGCAGCGGGCCCGGCTCGCCGCGATCGTGGAGTCGGCCGAGCAGGCGATCATCGGCGCGACCGTGGGCGGGGCGATCACGACCTGGAACGCCGCCGCCGAGCGGATGTTCGGGTACGGCGAGCGGGAGGCGCTCGATCGCCCCCTCCACGTCCTCGTCCCGCCCGAGCGCGCCGACGAGCTGCGCGCCGTCTTCGAGCAGGTGGTCGGCGGCGAGCGCCTCGACGCCCTCGAGACGGTGGGCGTCGCGCGCGGCGGCGGCCGCATCGATGTCTCGATCAACCTCGCGCCCATCCGCGACGCGGCCGGCAAGATCATCGGCGCGTCCGCGATGATGAACGACATCACGCGGCGCAAGCGCGCGGAGGAGGCGCTGCGCGCGAGCGAGGAGGACTTCCGCGCGATCTTCGAGAGCGCCGTGGTCGGCAAGATCCAGTGCGAGCCCGACACGGGCCGCTTCGTGCGGGTGAACCGGCGGTTCGCGGGCATGCTCGGCCACGAGGTGGCCGAGCTCCTCGGCAAGACCCTCCACGAGGTCACGGACCCGGAGGATCTGGGCCGCGTCGGCGAGCTGTACCGCCGCCTGCTGCGCGGCGAGATCGGCGATTTCGCGCTGGAGAACCGCTACGTGACGAAGGGCGGGGAGCGCCTCTGGGCGAGCACCACGGTGACGGCGATGCGGGACGGGGCCGGCCGCGTCGTCCGCACGATGGCGGTGGTGCAGGACATCACGCGCCGCAAGCAGGTGGAGGCGGATCTCATCGCGGCGCGCGAGGCCGCGGAGCACGCGAACCGCACGAAGGATCAGTTCCTGGCCGTCCTGTCGCACGAGCTCAGGACGCCGCTCACGCCGGTCGTCACCGCGGCGTCGCGGCTGCTTCGCCGCGACGACCTGGCCGAGGACGTGCGGCGCGGCGTCGAGATGATCCAGCGCAACGCCGAGCTCGAGGCGCGCCTCATCGACGATCTCCTCGACCTGACGCGGGTGGTCCGGGGCAAGCTGGAGCTCGTGACGCAGACGGTCACGGCGCGCACGGTGCTCGAGCACGCGATGGAGATCTGCGCCGACGAGATCGACGCGAAGAGCATCCGGCTGACGCTCGACGTCGCGCCGGGCGAGCACTGGGTGGCGGCCGACGTCGCGCGGCTCGAGCAGGTGGTGTGGAACCTGCTCAAGAACGCGGTGAAGTTCAGCTATCCCGGCTCGCACATCGCGCTGCGCTGCTACCAGCAGGGCGGGCAGGTGGTCATCGAGGTCGGCGACGAGGGCGTCGGCATCGAGCCCGAGGTCCTGCCGCGGATCTTCGACGCGTTCGAGCAGGGCAACACGGCCACGACGCGGCACTTCGGCGGGCTCGGCCTCGGGCTCGCGATCTCGCGGGCCATCGTGCAGCTCCACGGCGGCACGATCACGGCGTCGAGCCCGGGGCGGGGGGCCGGGGCGACGTTCCGCGTCTTCCTCCCCGCGGCGAGGCCCCCTGCGGCCGCGACGCCGGCGCAGGCGAAGGCCGCCGGGGCGGCCGCGCCGAAGCGGTCGCTGCGCATCCTGCTCGTGGAGGACCACGAGGACACGGCAGAGATGATGAGCGAGCTGCTCACGCTGACCGGCCACACGGTGCGCATCGCCCGGACCGTCCGCGGCGCGCTCGATCTGGCCGGCGCGGAGGCGTTCGATCTGCTCGTGAGCGATCTCGGGCTGCCCGACGGCAGCGGCACGGATCTGCTCGAGTCGCTCCGCTCCGCCGGCAGCGCGATCAAGGCGATCGCGCTGAGCGGCTACGGGATGGAGGAGGACCGCCGCAAGACGATGCGCGTCGGCTTCCACGAGCACCTGATCAAGCCGGTGAGCTTCCGCGACCTGGAGGCGGCGATCCAGCGCGTGATGGCGGCGCCGTGAGCGCCCCAGGAGAGGTCCGGGGCGCCCGCTACGCCCGCGTGCGGCCCTTCCGCGGGCCCTTCTTCGTGGCGGGCGGCGGCTTGCGCGGCGCCGGCGCCGGCGCTTCGGCGGTGGCCGCCGGTGCGCCTTCCTGAGGCGCTTCCTCGGCCTCGTCCCAGAGCGCCGACAGCTCGATCTCGATGGCGTCGAAGGGCTCGGCCCGGACCCGGGCGCTCCCGTGGTGGACGCCGACAACGACCCAGCGCCGTGCCTCGAGCGCGAACACCTCGAGCGTGCGCGCGAGGGGATCGAGCAGCCACAGGTGCCGGACGCCGTGGCGCGCGTACGCCGGCATCTTCTCTGCCCGGTCGGTGACCACGGTGCTGGGGCTCAGGACCTCGCACACCCAGTCCGGCGCGAGCGTGAACTTGGTGGTCTGGGGGAGCCGCGGCATGCGCTCGATGCGCCAGCCGGCGAGATCGGGGACCATGTCGTCCTCGTCCCCCGAGGGCCCGAGGAGGAGCTCCGGCTCATCCAGGATGCGCCACCCGCCCGGTCCACCGCGGCCGCGCTGGAAGGGGCCGACGAGGTCCGCGCCGAGCACCGACGACGCATGCGCGTGCGGCGGGGCGGGGCGAGGAAAGACGTACAGCGTCCCGCGGATGAGCTCACCGACCATGTTGGGCGGGACGGTCTCGAGGTCGGCGAGCGTGGCGCGCTGGCGCTTCTCGGCGGGGAGGCCCATGAACGCACCCTGCGCTGCCCCCCTGCGGGAAGCAAGCAGGCCAGTCGCGGCGACGACGACAGCCCACGCGCACCTCGCGCGCGGCGCCTGCTCGTGCTCAGCTCCTCATGAGCCCGGCTTCCTCACAGGGCAGCATCGGCGATGCGGCCCTGCTCAGGGAGGCTCGATGAACGGCGAACCGGAGACAGGGAAGGAACGTTGG
>NZ_JEMA01000382.1 GCF_001589285.1 Sorangium cellulosum
GTCTGCCCGGGCGCGACGCCGGCCGCCGGGACCGCGGCGCCCGCGCCGAGCCAGCCCGCCCAGCCCGAGGCGCAGCCGCAGGGCGCACAGCAGCCGGCGGGCGCCCCCTTCGCCGACGCGAACGCGGCGTTCGCGCAGCGGCTCTACGGCAAGNGGCGTTCGCGCAGCGGCTCTACGGCAAGCTCGCCGCCACGACGGGCAAGCTCTTCTTCTCGCCGGCGAGCATCTCGACCGCGCTGGCCATGACCTACGCCGGCGCCCGGGGCGAGACGGCGGCCCAGATGGCGAAGACGCTCGAGTTCACCCTGGCGCCCGAGGCGCTCCACCCCGCGTTCGGTGCGCTCGTCAAGGAGCTCACGCAGGCCACCGGCCCCAAGGCGCCCGAGCTCCGGATCGCCAACCGCCTCTGGGGCCAGGCCGGGCTGACGCTCGAGCCCGCGTTCCAGAGCACCACCCAGCAGCACTACGGGGCGGGGATCGAGCTCGTCGACTTCAAGGGCGCGAGCGAGAAGGCGCGCGTGCGCATCAACCAGTGGGTCGAGCAGCAGACGAACGCGAAGATCAAGGACCTGATGCCGCCGAACAGCGTCACCGCGCTCACCCGGCTCGTCCTCACGAACGCCATCTATTTCAAGGGCAAGTGGGCGACCCCCTTCGACAAGAAGGCCACCAAGAACGAGCCGTTCACGGTCAAGCCCGGCGCCGCGCCGGCGGTGCCGATGATGCGCAAGACCCTCCAGGCGAAGCTCGGGCAGGCCGCCGGCGCCACGGTGCTGGAGCTCGCGTACGAGGCGCAGAACCCCGAGCGCCCTCTGGCGATGGTCATCATCCTGCCCACGCAGGCGGACGGGCTGCCGCAGGTCGAGCAGCGCCTGTCGGCCGGGCAGCTCGAGGGATATATCGACGCGCTCCAGCCGGCGCGGGTCGACGTGGCGCTCCCCCGCTTCAAGATCACCGCGGAGTTCGAGCTCTCGAAGGCCCTGATCGAGCTGGGAATGCCGCTCGCGTTCGACGATGCGAAGGCCGATTTCTCCGGGATCACGCGGGCGGAGCCGCTCTTCATCTCCCAGGTGCGACACAAGGCGTTCGTGGAGGTCAACGAGGAGGGGACCGAGGCCGCCGCGGCCACCGGCGTCGCCATGGCCACGCGGTCGGCCCCGGCGCCGCCGGAGGTGTTCCGCGCGGATCACCCGTTCGCGTTCCTCATCCGCGACGTGGCGACCGGCGCCGTGCTGTTCATGGGCCGCGTGACCGATCCGCGGGGATGAGCCGTCTTGCCGCCCTCGACACGTCCCGATACTCCTCGGTGTCGAGGAGCGAACGACGATGACGAACGAACACGCAGCGAAGGTGCTGCAAGCCGCCCGTGATCTGGCCCCCACCCTCTCGTCCCGGAGCGCGGAGATCGAGGAGGCGCGGCGCCTCCCCGTGGACGTGCTCGATCAGCTCAAGGCCGCGGGTTGCTTCCGGATGTTCTTGCCGAGGAGCCATGGCGGCTTCGAGGTCGACCTGCGCACGGGGATGGACGTCCTGGAGACGCTCGCCCGGGCGGACGGGGCCACCGGCTGGACGGTGATGCTCGGCTCGGAGAGCCCGCTCCTGTTCGCGCTCCTGTCGCGCGAGCGCTTCGACGCCGTCTACTCCGGCGGGCCGGACGTGATCATCGGCGGCGGGTTCAACGCGCAGGGCGAGGCCCACGCGACCGAGGGCGGCTACCGCGTCACCGGGCGCTGGAGCTTCGCGAGCGGCTGCGAGCACGCCGACTGGCTGTTCGGGAACTGCGTGCTCATGGACGGCGGCCGCCCGCGGATGGGGGCTGCGGGCGATGTCCGCGAAACGCCAGAGATGCGGGGCATGCTGTTCCCCGCGCGCGAGGTGCGCATCCTCGACACATGGTCCGTGCTCGGCCTTCGCGGCACGGGCAGCCACGATATCGCCGTCGAGGGGGCGTTCTGCCCGGCGGAGCACAGCTTCGATATCTTCCAGGGCCAGCCGTCGGTGGCCTGTCCGGGCTTCGTCGCGCCGGTCCTGCACTTCGTGCTTCACATGGGCGCCGTCGCCGTCGGCATCGCCCAGGGCGCGCTCGATGAGACGGTGACGCTCGCGCGATCGGGCAAGAAGCGGCTGTACGCGCGCGCCGGGCTCGCGGACTCGCCCGTCTTCCAGGTGCACCTCGGCCGCGCCGAGACGAGCGTGCGCGCCGCCCGCGCCCTGCTCCGCGACACGGGGGACGAGCTCTGGGACGCGTGCGTCAACAACCCCGGTGCCGCCGCGGCCATCGCGCCGCGGCTCTCGGCCACCCTGGCCTGGGTGACGGAGGTCGCGGCCCGCGCCGTCGACGCCTGCTACCAGGCCGGCGGGGGCGGCGTCGCCCGGAATGCGTCGCCCGTGCAGCGGCGGTTCCGGGATATCCACACGTTCTCTCAGCACGCCGCCGCCGCGGAGGGGTGGTTCGGCCAGGCCGGCGGCGCGCTGCTCGGGCACCCCACCGGCTTCTGGACCTGACCCGGCGCGGCGCCACGGCGCGTGCCGCCCGGGCGCGCGCGGT
>NZ_JEMA01000383.1 GCF_001589285.1 Sorangium cellulosum
GGGGATACGCCGCCGCGCGCCCGCCGCTAGCTGTCAGTCCTCTGCGCCACCGCCGACCCCGGCGCCGCCCGCGCCACCGTCGCCCGGGGCTCCACCGCCCGCACCGGCGCCCCCGGCTCCGCCTTCGCCCGGGTCTCCGCCGGCGCCGCCGACACCGACGCCGCCCGGGTCTCGGCCGCCGGCACCGGCGCCGCCCGCGCCGACTCCGACCCAGCCGCAGTCCTGGGGATAGCCGCACCAGCCGCCGCAATCGACAAGGGGGGGCATGCAGAGCTGCGGCTGCTCGCGGTTCATCTCCAGCTCCACCGGCAGGACCTCGAGGTGCTCGGTGATCCAGGCATCCAGCAGCTCGTAGCGGTCCTCATCGCCCGGGCGGAGCATGCCCTCGTCCGACAGCTGCTCGTAGATCTCCTTCAGCACCCCATTCGGGTCCACCGCGCCGAAGTCCTCGATCACGCCCTCGCACGCCGCGATCGTGTCGGCCCAGCAGGCCGGGTCGCTCTGGCATCCGCGCGCCAGCGAGTTCGAGCCGGGCAGCGGGACCTGCGGATACCAGCTCTGCCCCAGGCTGATGTCGACCGAGTACGGCAGGTACTGGAACAGGCCGTCGGCCCGCTCGACCAGCACGACGTTGTTGCTGTTGTGGAGCGCGTCGTCTCCGGTGCCGAGCGCCCACGACAGGCACTGAAAGCGGTGGAAGGCGGGCCAGTCGATCCAGTCCGCGAGCGCCGCCTTGAAGCCCTCGCCGTGCGGCGTCGCGATGATCGCCTCCTCGAGCTCCTTGGCGCGGGTGTTGTCGCACTCCTTGAGCTGGCAATTCCCTGGATCGTCGAAGACGCTGACGCCCATCGGGACCACGTCGATCGGGCGCGGGATCCCGCCCCCCGGCATGTTGCCGGCGAAATCTCCGACGAACTCCCACATGTTGGCGCAGCCGCCGCCGAGCTTGCTCTCGCTGCGCTGGCAGAACGCCTTCTTGTAACGCTCGACAACGATGTAGGGAATGGACACCTCCGCGCCCCAGACGTTGCTCGATACCCAGGCGTAGCTGGCCAGGGGGGCCGGATAACCGAGGCGAGCATAGAGCTCGAGCGTGAGGCGCTCGCGGAAGATGCTGCCGACCTGGCCGTTGTTGAAGCGCACGTGCTCGAAGCCGCCGAGCCGCTGCTTCTCGACGAACTCGTCCGCGTCGATGTTGAGGTTGGGGATGGAGCGCTTCGTCCACGGCCGATGCGTCGACTGCCCGACGACCCCCACCTGGACCTTGCCGTAGTCGGCCGTCTTGCCCTCGGGGCCGGCCGTCGTCACCCACAGATGATCCACGTAGGTGGCGTCCTCCCCGGTCGGTGAGTAGATGTCTCCGAAGTCTCGTATGGGGATCCCGACGCCGCCGTTCCCTTCGTTCATCATCTCGAGCTGCTCTTCCGAGACAGCGAACCAGTAGCGGTTCCCGACGGTGCCGAAGACGTCGAGCGCGAGCTCGGCCACCTCGGTGTCCGCAACGGGCGCTCCCGGGTACGCCTCTCCGGGCGCGCCGCCGTCCCCGCCGGTGCCGCCGTCTCCGCCGGTCCCTCCGGGCTCGCCGGCGCCGCCGGCGCCGCCGTCCCCGATCGTGTAATAGTAGTTATAGTGGTTGTCCGGCGCGTCGGCGCAGCCCGCCAGGAAGGCGGTAGACGGGACGGCGAGGAGGGCGAGCAGGGAGACCGCTCGCGTGCGGGACGACCAGGGACGAACAGAACGAGGAGACGGTAGCTGATTGGACATGCGCGTGACCTTTCCGCGATACGCCCACTGCAATAAGCGTACCGTCCACGTCAAAAATGTAAACCGCCCTGGCGCCGATGCCCTGGAGCCCGATCCGCCGTGCAGGCCCGGTGAAGTCGTGAGGAGCTCACCGCCTTCGCCCCCCGGAGGGGGGACTCGCGGTCGGCGCCCGTCATGACACGGGGATCAGAGCCTGGCACAGGCTCCTGGAATCCGCGTCGTCTGTGCCAGCGTGGAGGCGGCGTCACCCTCCGCCGAGCCGCGGAGCGCGTGTTTGCGGCGTCCGGCGTCGCCGGTGGGACGCGGGCGGACTACATGTCCTGGACCACCGCTGCCGCCTGCTTCAGCGCGCGGGCGTCGCGCAGCGGCGAGTTGCCGAACATGCGGGAATACTCGCGGCTGAACTGCGAGGCGCTCGCGTAGCCGACGCGGAACGCCGAGGCCTCTGCGCCCACGCCCTCTTCGACCATCAGGCGGCGCGCCTCGAGCAGGCGCAGGCGCTTCTGGTACTGGAGCGGGCTCATCGCGGTGGCCTCCTTGAACCGCTTGAAGAACGCCGCCCGGCTCATCCCCGCGGCGCGCGCGAGCGCGGCGATATCGACGTCCTCGTCGAGCGATGTCTGCAGGTGATAGACCGCCTCGGCGATGCGGTGCGCCTGGCTGCCCGCGCGCACGAGCTGGCGGATCGCCGGGCCGTCGGGGCCTTTCAGCAGGTGAAAGATCAGCTCCTTCCTCACGAGCGGCGCGAGCACTGTCGCGTCGTCGGGCGTCACGAGCAGCGCGCCCAGCCGGATCGCGGCGTCGAGCATGCGGTCGCTCGCCTTGCCGATGAAGATCGCGCGCCCCGGGTGATCGATGTCGTCCGGCCGCGCGCTGTCGAGCTGCGCCGCGACCTCGCGCAGCGCGGCCGCATCGAAGTCCATCTTCAGGCACAGAAGCGGCTGCGCCGGCGACACGCCCGCGACCCGGCTCGTCACCGGCAGGTCGATCGGGCTGACGATGTAGTGCGGCTCGCGCTCGCGATAGACCTGCCCCTCGAGCAGGATCTCCTTCGTGCCCTGTACGACGATGCAGAACGAAGCGCGCCAGTGCCGCTTCGCGCGTTGCTGAGGGCGAGATACTTTGATGCAAGAAATTCCGGGCACCGGCGAGGCGTGCACGCCGTCGCCGGGGCACCATCGCGCGATGATTTCCTTCAACGGGTCGCGCCCGGGGATCACGCCGGCAGCCTAGCCCCGCGTGGACGATCGGGCAAGAACTGGAGACGGCCGTGTATTTCGCGCGCGCCGCGCCGGTGCCATGGTGGATCGCGAACCAGGGAGTGGATCGCGAACCAAGGAGAGGTTTTCCATGCGTATCTTCCTCACGGGAGCCAGCGGCTTCATCGGCTCCGCCGTCGTCCCCGAGCTCGTCCGCGCCGGCCACCGCGTGCTCGGCCTCGCGCGCTCGGACGCGTCCGCCGAGAAGCTCGCCGCCGCCGGCGTCGACGTGCACCGCGGCTCGCTCACGGATCACGACAGCCTGCGCCGCGGCGCCGCCGCCTGCGACGGGGTGATCCACTGCGCGTTCTCCCACGACGACTTCAACGATTACGCCGGTAACTGCGAGAAGGACCGGGGCGCGATCGAGGCGATCGGCAGCGCGCTCGCGGGCTCCGGGCGCCCGCTCGTCATCACCTGCGGCAGCGCGCGCTTCACGCCGGGCCGCGTCCTCACCGAGGACGAGACGCCCGACGCGTCGACCGGTGGCCTGCGGGCCGCCTCCGAGCAGCTCGCCTTCTCGTTCGCGAGCCGCGGCGTGCGCGTGTCCGCGCTGCGGTTGCCGCCATCGGTCCACGGCGACGGCGACCACGGGTTCGTCCCGATGCTGATCGAGATCGCGCGCAGGACAGGGCGCTCCGGGTACATCGGTGCCGGCGAGAACCGGTGGCCCGCTGTGCATCGGCTCGACGCCGCGCGGCTGTTCGTCCTCGCGCTCGAGAAGGCACCGGCCGGCGCGCGACTCCACGCGGTCGCCGACGAGGGCATCCCGACCCGCGACATCGCCGGCGTGATCGGTCGCAAGCTCGGCCTGCCGGTCGCGCCGGTCCCGAAGGAGCACTTCGGCTGGCTCGGCGCGTTCTTCGCGCTCGACACCCCCGCGTCGAGCGCGCTGACGCAGGCGCGGTTCGGCTGGAAGCCCGAGCAGGCGGGCCTGCTCGCCGACCTCGAGCACGGCACGTACTTCGAGCGCGCCTAGGCCAGAGCGCCGATCACGTTGGAGCCCCGACGAAAATCAAGGCTCCGTTCCGATCGCGCTGCCGCTCACGCCGCTGCAGCTACCGTTCGTCGCGGCGATCGCCCCGCCCGGCCCATGGCGAGGGCGCGCGCCGCGCGCCGATGTCACGGGTTGGGCGTCGCCCCCCACGGCGGCGCGCACGGAGCGCCCGCGGCGAGGGGCATGGAGATGCACGTCGTGAAGAACAAGCAGAGGAGTCTCCGGTTCTGGACAGGATGCTCGCGCGCTGCCGCGCTTGGCGCGCTCACCCTTCTCGGGTTGCAGCCCGCCTGCGGCGACGGCGGCGACGCGAGCGGCGCAGGCGCGGCGAGCGGCACCAGCGTCGGCACGGCGGGTGGCGGCGGAGGCGGCTCGGGCGGTTCAGGCGGGTCGGCGGGACAGGGAGGTGGCGCGCCCGCCTCAGCGCCGAACCCCCTGGCGGCGCCGCTTGTCGACGCGCTGACGCGAGCGCTGTCCGACGGCGACGAAGCGACGCTGGCGGCGCACCTCGGGCCGAAGGCGTTCTACGTCGACGCGCGGGGGCGGAGCGACGCGGCCGACGCGCTCCGGGCGCTGCTCGACGGCGGGCCCTGGATCATCGAATCCAGGGTCGACTCACACAACGACGTGTTTCGCGTGCAGGTGCGGCGAAACGACGAGGTGAGCGTGCTCTTCGGCGCCGTCGGGGGGGAGGGGCTGGCCTCCTGGCTCGCGCTCGCCGCGCCGCCGCCCTCCGATCCGGCGTCGACATCGCCGGTGATCCGTGCGTACCAGCAGGCGTGGATGGCAGGGGAGGAGGGGCGCGCGGCGCTCATCGAGCAGTGCTGGGCGGACGGCGCGCGCTACGTCGATCCGACAGCCGACGTCACGGGGCGGCCCGGCCTCGACGGAACCATCGCGGCGTTCCAGTCGGCTTTACCGGATGCGACCCTCGTACCGGCCAGCGGGGCGCTCGAGGCGCACGGCCTCGTGCACTTTCTCTGGCGCATCGAGGGCGCTGGCATGCCCCCGCTCGACGGGATGGATGTGGGCTTCGTCGACGAAGCGGGCGCTCTGACGTTGATTGCAGGGTTCTTCGGCCCTCTCTCGCCGCCTTGAGCCCTGCGCGCCAGGGCCACGAGATCCGAGCTCTGCTGCCCGTCGAGCCAGCGGGTTGTCCTCGTCAGCGAGGGCTGCACTGCACGACGCAGATGGCCGAGGCGCCCTTCGCGCGCGCGCTCGCCTCGCACGAGCGCTTCGCTTGCTGCGACGCCATGAAGCGGTCTTTCCCGCCGCCGTTGCCGAACACCATCTGGTAGTTGCAGGCGCCCGCGAAGCCGCAGACGCGCACGGACGCGCTCGCCGTGCACCACCAGGACGCCCCGCCCGTCGCGCTTCCGCTGCTCGATCCCTCGGCCGCGGCGCCGTCGCCCGGGGAGGTCCGCCGCCCGCCCGTCGCGGCGGCGGGCGCCTCGCGGGCCTCGTCGTCGCTGTCGGGCGCCAGGGCAGCGCCCGCAGCGCGGTCGCCGCTGGACGGGTCAGCGGCCGCCACCTCGTCGCCCTCCAGGTCGGGGCGAAGCGGGGTGTTCGTCTGCAGGGGAGGGGGCGCGGGTGAGGCGCCGTTCACCGTCTTCACGCCGGAAGGCTCGCTCTCCTCGGCCTCGACGGCGGCGTGCTCCGGCGTCGCGCTCGTCATCATGTAGGCCACGCCGCCGAGCACGACGAGGGCGCCCACGCCGAGCGCGAACATCCCGCCCACGACGGCGAGCACGATCACGAGCGGCGACACGCCCGGCTTCGGGCGCTGCGGAGGGGGCGGCGGCGGAGGGTAGTAGTGAGGCGGCGGCTGCTGAGGAGTGTGAGGCGGTGGCTGGGGACGGTACTGAGGATGCCCGGGACCGAACATCCCGCAGTCGTAGCGCAGTTGCGCCTTCCGCGCTGCGTGAGACAATCGCCCACGCTGTCGGTGAATGCGTGATCCCGCAGCGAGCGAGATCGCCGGCTCACCGGGATGCGGCCAGCGCGCGGCGCCGCGCGCGCAGGGGAACCAGGGTGTCGGCGGAAGGCCCCTGTCGTGTAGCCCGTCTCCGCCGACGGCCATCAACCCTTCAGCCGGGCGCCCCTGCCGACGCGCGGTGGCGCTCCGCGCTTCTCCTGGAGAAGAACGCCGCCAGCGACGGCTGCTCCCCGTCGGCAGCAAGCCCCTCGCTCTCCCCCAGCGCGACGTCCGGCCGCACCCCCGTCGCCTGGATCGACTCTCCGCCCGGCAGGAGCACCATGGCCGCCCCTGCGAGCACAGCGCGCCCGTCGTCGGGATCCGCCGCGACCTTCAGCGCCGTCCCCTTGCCGTAGGTGCGCTCCCCGGCGACGATCGCCCGCCCGTGCCACTGCAGGCAGCCGGCGAACAGCTCGGCCGCCGACGCCGTGCCGCGGTCCACCAGGATCCACAGCGGCGCGCGGCACGGATCCCGGTGGCTCGACCGGTACACTGTCTCGTCACCGTCCGCGTCGATCGCCCGCCCGAGGACGCTCCCCGGCTCCAGGAAATCGCCAGCGAGCTCCAGGAACGCCGTGAGCTCCCCGCCGGGGTTGTCGCGCAGATCCAGGACGAGCGTCTCCAGCCCTTCCGCCTCGAGCGCCCTCACCGCCGTGTGGACCCGGGCCGGCACGTCCAGCGAGAAATGGCGAATGCGCACGTACCCGACCCCCGGCCCGATCCTGGCGCTATCGACGACGGGCGACGCGCTCCCGCACGGGTGGAGCGACGCGACGAGCGCGTCGAGATCGGCCAGGAGCGGCGCGCCGGCGGGCCGGTCGACCGCCTCGCTCCCCCCGTTGTAGGTGATGAAGACGTTGGTCACGCTCGGCAGCACCTGGATGCCGATGAAGCAGTTGAAGTTGTTGCCGACCCTCGGGCAGAGGAGCGATGTCGAGGGGAAGAAGTTGATGAAGACCCGCACGTTGCCGAAGACGTACCGCCCTTGCCCCATGAACGTCGGGTGCAGCGTGCCCAGCTGATCGCCCGCCGTCATGATCGCGAACGCGGCCATGTGCAGCGCGGCCATCATCGAGAACCACACGTTGAACGAGAAAGGGAAATTCATCCCGTTCGGGTGCATGTTCGGGAAGGGGAACAGCCCGAACACAGGAGACAGGCACACGTCCGGAAAACCGGCGCTCAGGCCGGCACCCTTGTTGTTCGCAGGGAGCATCGCGCTGGCCTCCTAGCCCAAGAGGATCTGCTTGCCGTTCACCGTGACCGTCTCCTCGGTCAGGATCGTGGCGTTCTTCGCCTTCGTGAACGACGTCTTCTCCACGACCGTGTGCGACTCGCTCGCCTGCACGCTCAGGAGCGCGCTCACCCGCTGGTACACCGACGTGAACTTCTGGACCACGGCGTCGGCCACCATCCGGATCTTGCCCGCCTGCACGTCGAGCTCGGGCCCCCGGATCTCGACCCCCCGGTCTCCGGACAGCGAGAGCGCGCCCTCCCTGGCGTGTACCGCCACGTCGCCCTGGAGCGACAGGACCGTCCGCCCCCGCCCGTGCAGCACGCCGATCGCGTAGTAGCTCTCCCCGCGGCCGATCACGAGCAGCGTGTCGCCGAGCGCAGGCTCGTACGGCAGCGCGAGCGCCATCGCGACGGCGACCGGCTGGCCGCCCGGCAGCTCCACGGCGACGGCGCCCGCTTCCAGCGCGGTGACGCGGGCCGGGCCCAGGTACTCCCCCGGCAGCGCCGCGACGTCGCCGGCCTGGCCCGCGCCGCCCGGCGCGGCGGCCCTCGCCAGGCCGATCTTGGGCACGTCCGCGCCGCGCGCTCGCCTGTCGAGATCCTCGCCGCTCGGCGCGTCCACCCGCGCGGCGGCCCCGCCGTCGCTCTCCTTCATGGCTCCCATCGACATGGCTCCTCCTCTACGAGCGCCGCTCGGGCGGCATCCAGGCCTCGGCTTCCAGCCGATCGACGTCCGTGCGCCTCGCCGTGGCGAGGTTGGCGTCGAGATACAGTGTCTTCTCGTCGCGGACGTGGTGCAGGTTCGCCCAGTGCAGGTCCGCGCCGCTGAAGTCGGCGCCCGAGATGTCCGCGTGCGACAGATCGGCGTAGTGCGCCTTCACGCCCACGAACAGCGCCCCGGCCGCGCGGATCTCGTGCATCACCGTCTCCCGGATGTCGGCCCCCGCGAGGTTCGCGCCGGTGAGATCGGCCTTCATGAAGAGCGCGTTGCGGAGCATCGCCTTCGTCAGCCCGGCGCCGGCGAGCACGGCCTCGCCGAAGAAGGCGGTCTTCGCCATCGCGCCCGACAGCGAGGCCTGCCGCAGGTTCGCGCGCCTGAAGTTCGAGTTCGTCAGGATGGCGCCGTCGAGCCGCGTCCGCTCCAGGTTGCACTCGGTGAAGTCGCAGTTCGACAGGTTGCACCCCGACAGGTCCATCCCCGAGAGGTCCCCGAGCGCGAAGAAGCACCGGGAGATGGTCAGTCCAGCGAGCGACGTGCGGGTCAGGTCCACGCCGGAGAAGTCCACGCAATCGAAGATCGCCTTGTCGAAGCGGATGCCCTCCACGCGCGCGGACCTGAGCGTCGCCTGCGAGACGAGCGCGCGCGTCAGGTCGGCGCCCGTCAGGTTCGCCCCCTCCAGCACGCAGCGCACGATCCTCGACCCGGACAGGTTCGCGCCGGAGAGATCGGCCTCGGTGAAGACAACCATCTCGAGGTCCTTGCCCGACAGATCCGCGCCCGGCAGCCGCGCCCTGTACATCATGCACGACCTGAGCGTCGCGCCCCGGAAGTCCGCGCCGGTGAGATCGCAGTTCGCGAGCGTCGTCTGGTCGAGCGTCGCGCCCCGGAAGCTCGCGCCCCGGAGGTTCGCGCCCTGGAGCGACGACAGCGTGAGGTTCGCGTTCTCGAAGCTCACCCCCGCGAAGTCCATCTCCTCCAGCGCCGCGCCCGCGAGGTCCGCCCCGGAGAGGTCGAGCCGGCCGAGCCGCGCGCCGTCGAACACCGTCTTCGTCAGCTTCTTCGGGAGCACGGCGTCCCGGAGATCGGCCTTCAGGAACACCACCGTGTCGAGCTCGGCGCCCGAGAGATCGGCCCGCCGGAAGTCCGCTTCGGCGAACGACGAGCCCTCGATCCGCGCCCCCGAGAGCGACGCGTCCACGAGGCTCGCCCGCGTGAACGAGCTCTGCGACACCATCGCGCCGTCGAGCGCCGCGCCCGACAGGTCGGCGAGGTCGAGCCGCGCGCTGGCGATGACCGCCCCGGAGAGCTCCGCGCCGGCCAGCCGCGACTCCGCGAGGTTCGCCCCCTTGATCTGCGCGCCGGTCAGGTTCGCGCCGGCGAGCCGGCCCCGCACAAGGTTGGCGCCCGTGAGGTTCGCGCCGGACAGGTTCGCGCCCGAGAGATCGCTCTCGACGACGACGGCCCCCTCCAGGTCGGCGCCCGACAGGTCCGCGCCGCCGAGCGCGCACCAGGCGAGTTCCGCGCCGCGGAGATCGGCGCCCGACAGATCCGCGCCGTCCAGCCGCAGGCGGCCGAGCTTCGCGCCGCGCAGCCGGGCCTTGCGGAGGCCGGCGCCCCGCAGGTCCATCTCGCCGATCGTCCTGCCGTCGAGCGGCTCCCCCGCCTCGACCAGCGCCTTCAGCTCGTCCGGGGTCATCGATCCCGCTCCAGGGTCGACTTCTTCAGGTTCGCCCCCCGGAAATCACAGCCGGATCCCGAGGTCTGGTAGAATTTTGCATCGTAGAGGTTCGCGTCGACGAACTTCGCCTCCGGGACCCGCGCCCTGAGCAGGTCCGCGTCGAAGAGGTTCGCCCGCGTGAAGTCGGCGCGCGTGAGGTCGGCCCTGTCGAACCGGGCGCCCCGCATGTTGGCCCCGAAGAAGCTCGCGCCCTCGGCCGTGGCCTCCGTGAAGTGGGCGCTCGTCAGCACGGCGAGGCTGAGATCCGCGCCGGTGAGGGTCGCGCCCAGCCACACGCTCCCTTCGCCCCGCGCGCGCGCGAACACCGCCTGGGTCAGGTCGGAGCCGGCGAAGCTCGTGCCGTCGAGGGTGGCGCCCGCGAACGTCGCCGAGGTCGCCCTCACCTTCGAGATGAAGCACCGCGTGAGCGAGGCTTGCGACAGGTCCGCGCGCTCGAGCACCGTGCCCTCCAGGAAGGCGACCGTCCACGCCGCCCCGCGCGCGACGGCCCCCGTCATGTCCGCCCTCGAGAAGACGAGCTGCGACCCCTTTGTGCCCGAGAGATCGGCCTCCATGAGCCGCGCGCCGTCGAACGAGGTGCTCTCCAGCGTGGCGCCGCGGAAGACGGCGCGCTCTGCCCAGGCGCTCTGCAGGGTGGCGAGGCTCAGGTCCGCGTCCGTGAAGTCGGCCTCCCTCACGTCGGCGTCGAACAGCACCGCCTGCTTCAGGATCGCGCGCGTGAGCTTGGCCCCCCGGAGGTTGGCGCCCGTGAGGATGGCGCCGGTCAGGTCCGCGCCGGTCAGGTCGCGGCCGCTCAGGTCCTGCTCGCTCAGGTCCTGGTCGCGCAGGTCGCTCCCCGGCCCGATCTCCCCGGGCGGCCGCGGCGGGGCCGTGGAGAGGCCCATCGAGGCGAGCTTCGGATCCCCGGCGAGCTTGTCCCACGCCGCGAGCCCCGGGACCGGCGTCCCGCGCGCGATAGCGAGCGCCTTCGCCTCCTCCACGGCCCGCGCGACGCGCCGGAAGGCCGTCCGGAGCGCCGCGTCCGTCACCATGGGCGACGCGCCGGCGTGCAGCGGCGGCAGGGCCTGCGATGCCTTCGGCAGGTGGCGCAGCGCCTCGGCGATCACGCCGCCGAGGACCTTCCCCCCCGGCACAGCGACGCCCGCGAGCGCCGCCATCGCCCGGCGGATCCTTTCCTGCTGCGGCTTCGCGACGTCGCCGAGCCGCGCCTTGAGCAGCGACGACAGCGGGTCGAGCCCCGCCGCGTCCGCCGGCGGCGCCGCGTCGTCGCCCTTCTGTTGCAGCGCCTGCAGCGCCCGCCATTCCTCCTTGAGCTCCGGCGTGAGCTGCTCCTCGATCTCGAGCGGATCGGCCTCGAAGCGCGCGAGGATCTCCCGGTAGTGCGCCTCGGGCAGCGCCGGCCCGTCGAGCGGCTCGGAGGCGACGAGCGTCGTGACGCGCGAGAGGTCGTCGTCGGTCACCTCCGTGAGGCCGCGCCACGTGAGGAACAGGGACCCCTTGTCCAGGTCGGCGAGCAGCGTGTCGAGGTGCATCGGCACCTCCCGGAACCCGCGCTCCGCGTCGTTCGCGAACACGCGGATCCGGAGGCCCGGCAGCTTCGACCGGAAGACCTCCGCGTCGGGGTGGAGGTTCTGGAACAGGAGATCCTCGTCGCCGCGCAGGTACGGGAGCCACTGGTCGGGCCGGGCCGCGTTGAAGAACGTCCAGTCGAAGTCGTCGGCGTAGTACGGCGCTCGCTTCTCGCGGTACGCCTTGCCGTAGTTCTTCCCGACCTTCGCGCGCCGATCGGGCCGGTTCGGCGACAGGGGCCCGAACCCCGCGGGCGCCGGCCGATCCGAGCGCGACAGCAGCAGATCGTCCGCGCCCTCGACGTTGGGGAGCTCGCGCGTCCCGTGGCCCCTGCCCACCGGGTTCAGCGGGTGCCCGGGCCCCCCGAAGCTGCGCCGATCGCCGAGGGGCATCCGGTCGAACGGCACCGCGTCGCTCATGGCGGGCCCGAGCAGGCCATCCATCCACACGCGGTCGCCGACAACGCGCAGGATCTTCGACCAGGACCCGACGCCGAACCGCACCGGGCACTCGGTCATGCGCGCCTTGCCCGGCGTGTGGCACGTGCCCAGCAGCATCACGTCGGCGTGCGGCTTGAAGTCCACGAGATCGCTCGGATACAGGCACTCGCCGGTCTGGTCGTGATCGTCGTCGTGGAACACGTCGCCGCGCAGCGTCTCCTGCGCGAGCACCGGGTGGCCCTCGGGCAGGGAGAGCGGCGCTCCGGGCGTGAGGAGGAACTTCGCCCGGACGATCAGCGTCATCTCCGGCTGGGGCGGCCTCCGCGAGGTGACCTTGCTGCCGAAGAGGAACGGGGTGAGGTTCTTGTTTGCCATCCGTGGGGTTCGCCGCGCGTGCGCGTCACATGAGGTGGACTGCCGCGATGTTCGTGCGGACGGGCACGACCTTGCTCCGGTCCAGGGTGATCTTCACCTTCTCCGGGCCCATCGAGAGCTTGGGCCCCACGCTGGCCTCGAGCGTCGCGGCGACGGTGACGGACGCCTCCAGGCCGACAGTGGCGCTGACCGTGCCGCCGACCGTGCAGGTCACCTCCCCGCCGAGCGTCGCCTCGATCATCGCCCCCACGACGACCTCGTTGACCATGCCGAGGTTGATCGTCGTCTCGATCCCGTCGACAACGGTCTTGCTGTCGCCCTTCGTGTACGAGTCCGCGTCCCCGTACATCTCGCTCTTGGTGTCGGCGTGCGTCTCGGAGATGATCCTTGTCGCCTTCGTCTTGCTCTTGATGATGTCGGCCTCGGTGGTGTCCTCGATGGTCCCGGCGACCTGGGTCGACGTCGTGATCGACCCCGCCTTCATGGCCGACTTCGACTCCGCCTTGACCGTCGTCTCGTCGGTCATCGACGTGGCGTTCGTTTTCGACACCATCGTGTCCGCCCAGGTCTCGTTGGAGATCGAGGGCACCGGCAGCTTCGCCGATCCGGTATAGGACGAGATGCTCTTGGCCCACGTCCTGTCGACGATCGTGGGGTTCTCGCCGAGGACGCCCGACTGGGGCAGCCCCCAGGGGTCCGTGATCTCGTCCAGGTTGCGCGGCGGGCTGTCGTGTCCGGTGCGGCTCTCCAGCTTGCTGCCGTGATGCACCTCGAAGGCATCGCCGTGGTAGGTGGTGTGCACCTCGCCCTTCACTGTCTTCTCGCGCAGGCGCTTCTCGCCGCGGGGGCCCTGGATGAAGTCGAATTCGCCCGACCCCTGGAAGGTGATGCTCTTCTCGTTGATCTGCCCGTCCTCCGCCTTCCAGCCGCTCTCGAACTCGCGGCGTCCGAGCACGGTCATCTTGTAGGTGCCCCCGATGACCTCGATCTTGTCGCCCCGCGTGGTGGTGACCCGGTTGCCGTCGGTGTGGTCGCGCCAGGAATAGTCGTCGCCCTCGGCCGCGCCGACGCGCAGGAAGGACGACATGCCTTCGCCGAAATCAGGCACATGGAGGATACCGTACTTGCCATCGCCGGCCATGGGAGCTCCGTATCCGGTGGCGCGTGGAGCGTGGTGCTCGCGCGCTCACACGAAGAGGGTGAACGCCGAGATGTTCCTGCTCGCGAGCGCGATCTCCGTCTTGCTCCCGTGGAGCTCGACGCCCGCCGGGCTGATCTCGTGCTTGGGGCCGGCGGAGACCTCGATGCTCGCTGTCATGCTGAGATCCACCTTGGCTCCGATGGTCACGTCCACCGTGCCGCCGATCGTGCAGGTCACCTCGCCGCCCAGCGTCGCCTCGACCATCGCCCCGAGGACGACCTCGTTGACCATGCCGAGGTTGATCGTCGTCTCGATCCCGTCGACAACGGTCTTGCTGTCGCCCTTGGTGTACGAGTCCGCGTCCCCGTACATCTCGTCCTTTGTGTCGGCGCGGGTCTCGGAGATGATCTTGGTCGCCTTCGTCTTGCTCTTGATGATGTCGGCCTCGGTCGTGTCCTCCATGGTCCCGACGACCTTGGTGGAGGACGTGATCGAGTCGGCTTTCATCGTCGATTTCGACTCCGCCTTGACCGTCGTCTCGTCGGTCATCGAGGTGGCGTTCGTCTTCGTCACCATCACTTCCGCCCAGGTCTCGTCCGTGATCGACGGCACCGGCAGCTTCTCCGAGCCGGTATAGGACGAGATGCTCTTGGCCCACGTCCTGTCGACGATCGTGGGGTTCTCCGTCGGGATCGCCTGGGGCGAGGGCGGGTTCTTGTCGTCGATGAAGTCGTCGGTGACATTCAGCGTGGGGAACGTGTCCGTGCCTGTCTGGCTCTCCTTGATCTTTCCGTAGTAATAGTCGTAGACGTCGCCGTGGTAGAGGGTGTGCACCTCGCCCTTGATGGTCGTCTCGACCACCTTCCACGTCCCGCCGTAGTTCTGCACCCACTCGATGGTGGTGCCGCCGCCGAAGGTCTCGCTGACCTCGGTGACGTGCCCTCCCGACACGTCCCAGCCCGCCTGGTGCTCCCCGCGGCCGAGGATGAGCAGGCGGTAGTTCCCCCCGATCACCTCGACCTTGTCGCCGGCGGTCGTCGAGATGCGGTTGCCGTCCGTGTGATCGCGCCAGCCGCCCTTCGTGTGCAGCTTCGCTGTCTCGGCCTTTCGCTCGCCCACGGGCACGAAATTCGGCGAGCCGTCCCGCTTGCGGTCGTCGTCGGTGAAGGTCTGAATCCGCTCGGCGAGGTCGTCACCCGGGTTCTCGCCGAGGGGCGCCGCGGCCCCGAGGCGCAGGTAGGACGGTTCCCCACCGTTGAGATCCGGTACTTCGAGGAGCGCGAACTTGCCTCCGGACACAGTGCCTCCGTATCGAGCGAGGACAACGACGCACGGCGTCGCCCCGCGGCTGTTGCCCTATCCTAGGTCACCGAGAGCTGGCCGTCCAAGCACAAAACCGCGCGTCTTGCTCGCCTCGCGGGCATGCGCGATCGCGGGAGCGCGCGCCTCACGAGGCCGCGGCGGGGATCTGGGCGGTCGACTCGGCCGCCTGGTGCGCGACGGCCCACACGAACTCCGGCAGGAGCGCGAGGGAGTGCGGGTCCTGCGTGACGCCGATCAGGCCGCTGATGAACTCCATGGGGTGCTCGCGGCGGCTCCTGTCGATGAAGCGGAGCTGGGCGCTCGTCAGCCCGGGCGGGATCTCGGAGAGGCCGGGCCCCTGCGGGTTTCCGATCCCTCCGAGCGCGTCGCTCCGGGCCTCCGCGGCCAGGTAGCGCTCGTGCCACGCCTCGATATAGGGGTTCGGCGCGAAGTAGTCGTTGGGCCAGGCGCGCAGGTAGGGAAACAGCACGTGGATCCACCCGGTGAGCTCATCGGCCGAGTTCTCGTACCGGAAAAAGGCGCGCCAGAACTTCGGGTCGGCGCGCCCCTCCGCCGACGCGGCGATCTGGTCGAGCACGGGCAGGAGCGCGCGCGTCCAGCGATCTTGCCCGAAGGAGCCGAGGGTCGCCGCGCGCTGGCGCACCCAGCGCCAGTCGTCGGACGTGCCGAGCAGGTAGACGCGCGGGATGCCGCGCAGCGGGTACACCATGTCGCCCGGGAACGGCGGCTCCCAGTCGTGGTGCGGCGCGAGCGGCGTTGTGACCGTGAGCTCCGACGCGACCCGCTCGACCGGCCCCGTGGTGGAGAAATTGGCTGTCACGAGCTCCCGCAGCCCGCCGATACGCGCCGAAACCTGCCTGGAAAAATCCGGAAACAATGCGGGCCACGGGTTCACGCCGCCGAGGGTGAAGTCGGGCCGATCGACGACGAGCTCGAACTCGTGATCCTCGGGGAGGAAGCGGCGCCGCTGCTCCTCGCTCGCGGCGAGGTGGAGCGTGAAGCCGCGCGCCAGGCAGAACCAGATCACGTCGGGCGAGAGGACGAGGGGATAGCGCAGGGTGAAGGCGGTATAGGCGGCCTGGACGAGCGGGTGCAGGTCGGTGCGCCCCACGAGCGGCAGGCGGTGGCGGTAGGTGGCCTCGATCGGCGCGACAAGCAGGCCCTGTATCGCGGCCTCGCTCTGGAATTCCGGCAACGGCGCCGTCGCAGGCTCGACATCAGCAACGACGATCGTCGTAACGTTCATGACCCCTCGTCCTCCTGGCGCGGCCCGGCGCCCTCGTGACAGGGCGCCGCCCTTCGTACACGAGCGTGCCGCGCGCGACAACCTGCGGCGCCGGGCCGCCGATCCCGGTGGCGTTGCGTCGAACGAAGCGTCCCGGGGCGTCGCTCTTCGACGCCCTCGCCGAGGCGGATGTGGCGCGATGGCCGCGCGGCTGCGGAGGGATCCGCGCGCCGGTCGTCTCCTCGGGGCCATGGTCCCGTGGTAGCGTGACTTTTCGAGAACGGAGGACGCCCGCGCGCCGCGCCGCGGCGGTGTTGCGCGGCGCTGGTGGATGATGCACGACTACGATGACGCCAGCTCGCGGCCGCAGCGGGTCGCCCCGGAGGAGGAGCGCAGCAGATGACTTCACGCCAGCCGAGTTCGTACGTGGCGAGCGCGCCGGCCAACCCGAAAGCGGCCCTGCGGATCGACTATCTCAAGAAGGTGTATGGGCTCTTCACGGCGAGCCTGGTCCTTTCCTCCATCGGCGCGATGTGCGCGCTCTACATCGGGGCGCCGGACGTGGAGGAGGGGGGCGCGATGCCGCCGCTGGTCGAGCTCTTCGCCGCGCACCCGATCCTCTCGATGGGGATCGTGTTCGGCGTGATGTTCGGCGCCCGCGCGGTGCGCCGCGTCCCCGGCGTCAACGTCGTCGCGCTCTTCGGGATGGCGGCCCTCCTCGGCGTCACCACGGCGCCGGCGCTCTACATGGCCCAGGTCGCCGCGGGCCTCGGCGGCACCCTGTCGTCGGCGCCGGTGCGGGACACCTTCATCCTGACGGTCCTCACGTTCGGCAGCCTCACGCTGGGCGTCCTGCTCACGAAGGAGGACCTGTCGTTCCTGGCCAGCGGGCTGGTGATGGGCGCCATGGTCGTCCTCGGCGCCATGCTGCTCAACGTCCTTCTCGGCAGCTCGCTCCTCGGACTGGCGATCGCCAGCGTCTCCGTGCTCGTGTTCGGCGGGTACGTCCTGTACAACACGTCGCGCCTCCTCCACTCGAACGAGGAGGACCCGGTGGGCGGCGCGCTCGACCTCTACCTCAACTTCATCAACCTCTTCTCGTCGATCCTGCAGATCCTCTCGGGCCGCCACTTCTGACGCGCGCGCGCTCGTGCACCCGGATCGCCCCCGGGCTCCTCTCGCGCCCGGGGCGGACGCTGGTGGACAGCTTGACGCCCCTTTTCCGGTGGGTAAGAACGGGTCGACCATGAGTCGCCCGCTCCGCGTCGCTGCGCTTGCCCTCTCCCTGTCGCCGCTCGTCACCGCTTCTTTCACCGTCTCTTGCAGCAAGCCCGCCGAGGGGACGCCCGCGGCTGCGGCGCCGCCCGTCGAGCTCGCCGCGCCGGCGAACGTCAAGCGGGTGGATATCGCCGTCAACGACAGCGGCTTCTCCCCGTCGACGATCGAGCTGAAGAAGGGAGAGCCGGTCGTGCTCCGCTTCACGCGGACGACGAAGAGCGAGTGTCTGAAGGCGATCGCGATTCCCGATCTGAAGATCGAGAAGGACCTGCCGCTGAACACGCAGGTCGAGGTGGCCGTCACCCCGGAGAAGGAGGGGAAGATGGTGCTTCAGTGCTGGATGGCGATGATCAAGGCGACCATCAACGTGGTCGGCTCGTGACGAGGGCGCGCCTTCGTCCGGGGCGCGCCGCTGTCAGAGGATGAGCCAGAGCTCGGCGTCGTAGCGCTTGGCGCCGGCCGCCGCGTCCCGCGTCCCGCGGCGCGTGCCCGAGGCGGGCACCTCCGCGCTGACCGGCTCGCCGGGCGGCCGCGTGGACGGCGCGCCGGCGTGGGGAACGTCGATGCCCGAGGCGGCGCAGCGGGCCACGGCGAAGCGGAGCATCTCGCGCACGTCGCTCGCGGTCAGCATGCCGCGCGTGCGGTGGCGCGCGATCGCGGCCGCGCGGTCGACGCACGCGACGCAGGGCGCCGCCTCGGACCTGAACCGGAAGAGCAGCGTCCCCTCGGGCCACCCGAGCGCCGTCGCCTCGACGCTCACCACGACGAACTCGCCGTCACGGACCACCTGCGTCGCGGCCGCGCTCGCGCTGTCCTCGCCGCCGCCCGCCGCCCCGCCCCGCAGCAGAAACCAGTAACGATCCATGAGGCGCTCGACGTCGCGCGGCTCACCGTGAGCGATGATGTCTGTCATCCATGACCTCCGACGTCTCAATGTGAGACCTTGTCCCGGGTCCGGCGACGCCAGGGAGAGTCAGGAAATGTCCCTTCAGACGGACAATGTCCGGGCGGCCTCTGCCGCGGCGCGGCGCTGTCTCGAGGCGGTCCGGGGGAGGCGCGCGACAGCCGTGGAAGTGTGAGGTGGATCACGAGCGGAGCGGTAAGTTTCGCTTCCCTTTGGGGGCTCCGTGAGTAAGCTCTGCGCCCCCAACGCGCCCGGCGGAAAACCGCCCCGGTTCTTCGCTCCGAACCGGCTCTCAGCGAGGCGCGCCGAGGGGATCGTCCGCGCGGCGCGCCGCGCGGGGCCACGGTTCGAGCCACCCCAGACGGAGCGAGAAGGCAGTCGCATCATGAATCAGCATCCCGGCATCATCGGCAAGAAGATCGGCATGACGCAGATCTTCAGCGAGACGGGCGAGGTCCTGCGTTGCACGGTCGTGCAGGCGGGCTGCGTCGTCATCGGCAAGCGCACCCTCGAGAAGGACGGCTACAGCGCCCTCATCCTCGGCCTCGGCGAGCGCGCCGAGCGGCACACCAACAAGCCGCTCGCCGGCGCGTTCAAGAAGTCGGGGCAGACGCCGAAGCGCATCGTGCGCGAGCTGCGCTGCAGCCCCGAGCACGCGGCGAAGTACGAGCTCGGGCAGACGCTCAAGGTCGACGAGATCTTCGAGGTCGGCCAGCGCGTCGACGCGCAGGGCCGCTCGCGCGGCCGCGGCTTCAGCGGCGTCATCCGCCGGTGGAGCTTCGCCGGCGCGGTGAGCTCGCACGGCACCCACGAGTACTTCCGCCACGGCGGCTCGATCGGTACGAACATGACCCCCGGTCGCACGCTGCCCGGCCTGAAGATGCCCGGCCACTACGGCGACGAGACGGTGAGCGCGCTCAACCTCAAGATCGCGAAGCTCCTCCCCGAGGACAACCTGATCCTCATCGAGGGCCCGGTCCCCGGCCCGAAGAACCAGCTCGTCACGATCCGCGGCGCCGTGAAGAAGCGCGGCGGCAAGGGGCTGCCCACGCCGGTGCAGCCGACCAAGAAGAAGGGCGGCTGATCCGGGCCGCTCGGCGGAGAGCGCGCGCGCGCCTGTGAGGGCGAACGAGCGCGCGCCTCCCGCCGGCGGAGCCTTTCGGTGATCTCGTGCCGCAGAAGCCCAGGAACCCCTACAAGCGCCCGGACGCCTTCACGAAGGCGGCGAAGGCGCAGGGCTATCCGGCGCGCAGCGTCTTCAAGCTCGAGGAGATCGATCGCCGGGTGCGGCTGCTCCGCCCTGGCCAGCGCGTGCTCGATCTGGGCGCCGCGCCCGGCTCGTGGTCGATGTACGCCGCGCAGCGGATCGGCGCGTCGGGCAAGCTGCTCGCTGTCGATCTCTCGCCGATCTCGGCGGCGTTCGGCCCGCAGGCGACGGTGGTGCAGGGCGACGCGCTCTCGCTGACGAACGAGGCGCTCGCGCAGTTCGCCCCGTACGACGTGGTGCTGTCGGACATGGCGCCCGCGACGAGCGGCAGCAAGATCGCCGACCAGGCGCGGAGCTACGAGCTGTTCATGCGCGCCGTGGCCGTTGCCGAGGCGCTGCTCGCGCCGGGCGGCGCGTTCGTCGGCAAGATCTTCATGAGCGAGGACTTCGTGAAGGCCCGCGACGCGCTGCGGAACCTGTGTGAGGAGGTCCGGAGCATCCGGCCCGAGGGAACGCGCGCGAACAGCGTGGAGCTGTTCCTGGTGGGGCTGCGAAGGAAGGCGCCGGCGAAGGCGGGGTAGGGGAGCGGCTCCCTGGAGGCAGGATGATCCGAGCCGGCCAGGACGCGACGAAGAGAGAAGAACAAGAGAGCAGAAGAGAAGAGCCCTCTTCTGAGTCTCTCCTTCTCCTCCTCTGTTCTTCTGGCGCCCTGCCGGTGGACGCCCTCGGACCCCGGTAAACCCCTCAGAACGCGTTGTGCCCCGTGAGCGCGTTCCCGAGGATCAGGCAATGCACCTCGTCGGTGCCCTCGTACGTGTACACGCTCTCGAGGTTGAGCATGTGCCGGACGACCGGGTAATCGAGCAAGATCCCGTTCGCGCCGAGCACGCCGCGCGCGGTCCTCGCGATCTTGAGCGCCCAGCCGACGTTGTTCCGCTTGCACAGCGAGACCTGCACCGGGCTGATGCCGCCGGCGTCCTTCAGCCGCGCGAAGTGCAGCGCCATGATCTGCCCCTTCGCGATCTCGGTCGCCATCTCGACGAGCTCGGCCTGGATGAGCTGCCGCGACGCGATCGGCTGGCCGAACTGCGTGCGCTCGCGCGCATAGGAGACCGCTGTCTCGTAGCAGGCGCGCGCGGCGCCGAGCGCGCCCCACGCGATGCCGAAGCGCGCCTGGGTCAGGCAGCCGAGCGGGCCCTTCAGGCCCACCACCCCGGGCAGCATGTTCTCCTCGGGGACGCGCACCTCGTTCAGGACGATCTCGCCTGTCGGGCTCGCGCGCAGGCTCATCTTGCCGTGGATGAGCGGCGTCTCCAGCCCCTCCATCCCCCGCTCCACCACGAAGCCGCGGATCGACTCGGGCCCCCCGTCATCCACCTTGGCCCACACAACGCAGAGGTCCGCGATCGGCGCGCTCGTGATCCACATCTTCGTGCCCGTGAGCACGTACGAGCTCCCGTCCTTGCGGGCGCGCGTCTTCATCGAGCTCGGATCCGAGCCGCTGTCAGGCTCCGTCAGCCCGAAGCAGCCGATCAGCTCGGCCGCGGCCATCTTCGGCAGCCAGCGCTGCTTCTGCGCCTCGGAGCCGTACTTCCAGATCGGGAACATCGCCAGCGAGCCCTGCACGCTGACGAAGCTGCGCAGGCCGCTGTCGCCGTACTCGAGCTCCTGCAGCGCGAGGCCGTAAGCGACAGAGTTCATGCCGGCGCAGCCGTAGCCCGTCAGCGAGCCCCCGAGCAGACCGAGCGCAGCGATCTCGGGGATCAGGTCGGTCGCGAACGCCTCGCGGGCGAACAGGTCCGCCGCGCGCGGCAGGTAGCGCTCGCGCACGAAGCGACGGACGGAGTCGCGGACCATGCGCTCCTCGTCGGAGAGCAGCGGGTCGATCGCCATGAGCTGATCGAGCGAGACGGGCTCCTGCGCAGCGGCCATGGGCACAGCCTGTAGCGTGCCTTCGCGCGGCGCGGAAGGGGCGGCGCCGGCGCGCGCGGCCGGCCCACGGGCGGCCAGCTCACGGGCGGCCAGCTCACGGTCGGATTGAGACGAGCGTGCCCTTCCGTAGCGAGAGCGCGCCGTGCCAGGCGGCCGGCACCTCGGGCGTCGTCCACTCGAACAGCCAGGCGGCGTCGAGCGGCGCGAGGTTCACGCAGCCGTGGCTGCGCGGGGTGCCGAACTCGTCGTGCCAGTACGCGGCGTGAAACGCGAACCCCTCGGTGAAGTACTGGACGAACGGCACGTCGCGGAAGTCGAACGGATCCTCGTCCTCCTCGTCGCCGTCCATCGTGACCGTGACGTGCTTCGTGTGGATGCGGAACAGGCCCTGGATGGTCGAGCGCGTTGTCTTCGGGTCGCCGAGGCCGTCCGCGCCGGTCGAGACCAGGGTCACGTAGACAGGGCGCGAGCCCTCGTAGGCGACGAGGCTCTGCTGGTTGATCGAGACGTCGATCCACTTCCGCCCGCGCACCGCCCACGCGGGCGCCCTGGGGAGCGGATCGACGCGCACGACGTCGTCGGCGCGGACGAGCGAGCCGTCGCGCGCCTCGAGATGGTCGATGCCGCCGACGCGGCGGGAGGCGCCGGACAGCGGGAGCGCCTCGCGGAAGCGGAGCGGGGCGCGGGTGAGGCCGCCGCGCTCGCCCGGGACGAGGCGCGTGGCGTGGCGGCGCTTCGCGAAGGCCACGGGGAGCGCGACGTCCTCGGCGAGCCGGAGCCCCGAGAACGCGCTCGGCCGGATGACGCGGGTGCGGTCGAGCGGCAGGACGGTGAGGTCGGTGGTCAGGCCGAAGCGGCGGCCGTCGTGATCGAAGGTCGAGAGCAGCGCGAAGCCGGAGCGCGTGCGGGCGCGGCCGAGGACGAGCGCGTCGGGCGAGCGGCGATCGCCGGCGAGCCCGGGCGCCGGCCGGCCATAGAGCAGGACCGAGGGGGTCGCGTCGGGGGGCGGCGGCGCGACGAAGTCGGGCGCGCGCGCGGCGGTGGCGGCGCGGAGCAGGTGCGCGCCGAGGTCGGGCTCGGCGGCGCGCTGCTCGTCCTCGCTCGGCAGGCGCGCGTAGAGCGGCGGGGTGGGGGAGCGCGACATCACGTACGTGTAGGGCAGGCCATTGAGCCAGGCGGCGAGCTCTGCCTCCGGCGCGGCGGCGAGGGCAGCGGGCGCTGCGTCCGGCGCGGCGGGGAGGGCCGCGGGCGTTGCGTCTGCCGCGGCGGGGAGGGCCGCGGGCGCCGCGTCTGCCGCGGCGGGGAGGGCCCCGAGGCGCGCGTGTGGGGCTGCGGGCGCGGCCTCGCCGCGGAGATCCAGCGAGGCGAGCTCGGCGCGCGGGGCTGCGGCCTCGCCGCGGGGGGCCGATGGCGCGGGCGAGGCGGCCTGGGCGAAGAACCGGCGGATGGCGCGGCGCGACGAGGCTTCCACCGCGAGGTCGTGGATGTTGAGCGTGGCGCTGGCGCCGATGCAGACGTAGCCGCTCGGCTCGATGCGGTACCAGCCCCCGGCGCACGACTCCCTGCCGGATGGCTCCGGCCGGCGCGCGACAACGGCGCCGGCGCGCAGGTAGCCGATGCGCCGGCTGGTCCAGCGCGGCTCGGCGAAGATCCAGGTCTCCCTGGCGATGCTCGCGAGCTCGTGCACCTCCTCTTTCGGCGTCAGCGGGGCGGTCGGCGGCGGATCGAGCCGGGGGAGCTCGTCGGAGCCGTCGTCGACGAGCTGCGGCGGCAGCACCGGCAAGGCGAGCGGGTCGACGCCTGGCGCCGCGAGATCCGCGGCTGGATCCGTCGTGGCGCTCGCCGTCGCATCCATCGCGGCGCTCACGCCGGGGGGCGCCGCAGGCCCTGCAGGATCCGCGGCGGTCGCCGGGCCTGCGAGCGAGGGAGATGGGGCCGCGAGGGGGGGCTCCGCCGCGCTGGCCGGCGCGGTGACGGCCGAGGCAGGGGCGGGGGCGGGGGACGTCGCGGCCGGCTCGGAAGCAGGGCGCGGGCAGCTCACGTTGAGCGCGGAGAGCGCAATCGTCGGCAGCAGGAGAAAGCCTCGCACGCGCATACGGACGCGCGTAACAGGGGGCGCGGACGAGGGCCAAGTTCGAGGAGGCCTCCTGTTCGTTGTCCTGCTCTCAGCGCCGGTGTTCTCCGCCTTCAGCCGGCGACCGCCGCCCGCTCGCGCCCGCGCACAGCGGGCCCTGCTTCAGCTCAGAGGTCGCGCGCGCACATGGCGGTGACGTAGTAGCGCCGCGTGGTGTTCGCGTAGGCAACCTGATAGTCCGTCGTCTGCTTGAACGCGGCGGCCAGGAAGCTGCCGCCGTGCATGAAGCGCATGCTGGAGCGGTTGTCGAGCCGCGAGCAGTCGTTGCAGGGCGTCAGAAGCTGGTAGATGTCGGCGCCGTCGCGGGTGGACTTGTACGCGTTGCCGGCGAGATCCAGGTGACCCCAGCGCCCGGCGCCGTGGGGGAAGCTGCCGACGTCCGTGATGTCCGTGTGCGCGCAGGGATACTGCCTCGAGTCCGTGGGGTAGTTCGTGATGCAGCTGTTCGCGGGGGTTCCGTCGCCCGCCGGGGTTCCGTCGCCCTGGCAGCACCAGGACCCGTCCTGGAGCGTGATGTCGGAGACGCTGGCGCCGCCCCATGGATAGATGCGCTGCTCGTCGCCGCCGGCGGAGGCGTAGTTCATCTCCGCCTGGGTGGGCAGCCGGCCGCCGTCCCACGCGCAGAACCCGAACAGCTCGAACCACGTCGCGCAGACGATGGGCTTCTTCTCCTTGGCTCCGGGGGTGTCGCTCCAGGTCGGCCAGCCGTACGGATCGCAGATGAGCGCAGTCCGGAGCGCGCTCGTGTCGGCGGCGAGCTGCGAGTTCCACGACGGGTCCCAGCCGCTGTTGGGGATCTTGGGGTGAGCGCCCGAGCCGGCCGCCGGCGGGTTCGCCTGCGTCGGGCCGCCGGTCTGCTCGATATACTGACGGAAGCGCCCGACCGTGATGGTGTACTTGTCGAGGTTAAAGTCGCTGATCGTCGCCGGAAGTGCCGGGTTGTTGAGCCGGTTGAACGTGCCGCCGGGCACCCGGAGCGTCGCGCAGCACTCGTCGTTCCCGTCGACGCCGCAGTTGGCGCCGGCTCCCGGCGTGTTGCTGTTGCAGCTTATCGGCAGGCCAGACCCCCCGCCTCCACTTCCGCCGCCCTCGCCGCCAGCGCCCCCCTCTCCGCCGGCGCCGCCAGCGCCCCCCTCTCCGCCGGCGCCGCCAGCGCCCCCCTCTCCGCCAGAGCTCGACGTCGTCGTTGTCGTGGAGCTTGTGCTGGAGGCGGTGGTGGAGCTGGTGCTGGAGGCGGTGGTGGAGCTGGTGCTGGAGTTGCTCGTCGTGCTGGTCGAGCCGGGCCCCGTGGCGCTGTCATAGCAAACGTGGAGGGACGGACGCCTCTCCTGCGCGTTCTCGCTCGTCCGGATGTGCGTGCGATTCGCGGTCTGCTCGAAGAGCACCCCGTTGTTCGGCGCGGCGCCGCTCACCCAGCTCTGCACGAGCGCCGTGAGGCTGAGCGTGTGCTCTCCGTAAATGTACCCCTCGCTCGCCTTCAGGGTCCCCACGACCTCGGGATCCCAGGCCGCTGAGTGCGAGTTCCACGTCACCGTGCTCTCATCCCACGCCGTCGTGACCCGGTGTGCGCGCATCACCTCGGGGACCGCGGCGCCCATGTGAAGGGAGAGGTCCGCGGAGACGACGATGGCGTCGCCGGGGATCGACGAGAGATCGAACGCGATCAGCGCGTGCATGCGCGCCCCGTTGCTCTCACCGGCGTACATGTCGCCTCCGATGAGCGTGGCGTCCGCATGGCTGGTATGGATGAGCGCGTCCCTGACCACGCCCGTATCCCCGGTGCGCTGTAGCGTCACGCAGACAGTCGCCGCCTGCTCCGCCTCGTTGATGAGCTCGCCACCGGCGTCCTGCGCGTCGACGCACCCTGCGAGCGCCGCGCCGGCGGAGGCGGCGAGCGAGGCGAGGAGCAGATGCCGAGACCCTCTCACGAACGTCCGATTGCTCATGACGCTCTTCGATCCGCGTCGCCGGCGAGCTCAGCCATCGCGGGCGCTCGTGATGCCGTCGCGCAGGAGCGCCATGATGCGCGCCTGCAAAGAGCCACACCTGCCTGCACGCCGTGAAGGATCATCCTCATCAGGTCAGCCGTCGGATCGTTCTACCGTCAGAGCCGCGCGGCAGCGCGCGAGCCAAACGATATCGTTCTACGGCTTCGAACGGAGTGCGTCAATCGATGATCGATGTTTGCTGTCGAAAACCTGTTGATTGATCGTGGTGCCGGTGCAAGTCGAGCGCCGTGGCGAGATGTCTGGCGATGTCGTTCACGTTTCCGCGCCCGCGTCCGCCGATGACGCGGAGCGCGCGGAGCGGTGGTGCATTTTGTCACTCAATCAAATCCTGGATGGATGGATGGATGGATGGCGCCCGAGCAGAGATGCCTGCTTTGGCCTACATGATTGTCTGCGCGTCTGGCTTCGCGTCGCCGGAGATCCAACACCACCCCGCCACCGCGCAGGAACGCTGCACAGTCGCCCCCGATCGTGCGCCTGGAGTAGCGGCTCGCGGCGGGCGGCGTCCTCGGCGCGGCGCTCAGGAAGCACGGCATCTCGGCTTGACCGTGATGCGGCCCGGCGATGGCCGGGGCCGGCGGCGCCGGACGCGAGCTGAAGAGCTCGGTCCAGCGCGCTTTCCCCGCTTCAGCTCACAGATCGCGCGCGCACATGGCGGTGACGTAGTAGCGGCGATCGTCGCCCTTATAGGAGGCCTGGAAATCCGTCGTCTGCTTGTACCCGGCGGCCAGGAAGCTGCCGCCGTGCATGAAGCGCGCGTTGGAGTTGTTGTCGAGCCGCGAGCAGTCGTTGCAGGGCACCAGCAGCTGATAGATGTCCGAGCCGTCGCGGGTGGCCTTGTACGCGTTGCCGGCCAGGTCCATGTGGCCCCAGCGCCCGGCGCCGTTCGGGAATTTGCCGACCTCGGTCAGGTCCGACGGGCTGCACGGGTAGAGCGAGGGATACCCCGTCTTGCAGGCGCCCGCGACGGTGCCGTCGCCCTGGCAGCACCACGAGGCGTCATCGAGCTCGATGTCCTCGACGCTCGCGCCGCCCCAGGGGTAGATGCGCTGCTGGTTGCCGCCGGCAGACACGTAGTTGATCTCCGCCTGGGTCGGCAGCCGGCCGCCATCCCACGCGCAGAACGCGAACAGCTCGTACCACGTCGCGCAGACGATCGGCTTCTTCTCCTCGGCTCCCGGGGTGTTGCTCCACGACGGCCAGTCCCACTGCTCGCAGATGAGCGCTGTCTTGAGCGCGCTCGTGTCGGCCGTGAGCTTCGAGTTCCACGACGGGTCCCAGCCGCTGTTCGGGATCTTCGGGTGGGCGCCTCCGCCGACGGGCGGCGGGTTGGCCTGCGTCGGGCCGCCGGTCCGCTCGATGTACTGCCGGAAGCGCCCCACCGTGATCATGTACTTGTCGAGATAGAAGTCGCTGACAGTGGCCGGCAGGCTCGAGAGGTTGAGCCGGTTGAACGTGCCCCCGGGGACCGGGAGCGTCGAGCAGCAGTCATCGCCCCCGTTCACGCCGCAGTTGGCGCCTGCGCCCGGCGTGTTGGTGCTGCAGCTGATCGGCAGGCCAGGCACGCCGCCGCCACCGCCTCCGCCCGCACCGCCCGCACCGCCCGCGCCGCCCGCACCGCCCGCGCCGCCCGCGCCGCCGGAGCCCGACGTCGAGGTGCTCGTCGTGGTGGCGCTCGAGCTCGAGGCTGCCGTGGTGGCGCTCGAGCTCGAGGCTGCCGTGGTGGAGCTGGAGGTGCTCGACGCCGACGTGGAGCTGGAGGTGCTCGACGCCGACGTGCTGCCGCTCGTCGAGGTGGCCGAGCCGGAGCCCGTCGCGCTGTCGTAGCAGACGTAGAGATCCGGTCGCTTCTCCTTCGCGTCTTCCGGCATCTCGCTCGTCCTGATGTGGGTGCGGCCCGAGGACTGCACGAACATCATCCCGAGGTTCGGATGGACACCGCTCACCCAGTCCTGCACGAGCCCCGTGACGCTGAACGTGCGAGAGACGTTATAAACGCTGGTGGCGCCAGGCGTGAAGGAGGTCTCGACCGTGGGGCTGAACGCCGTCGAGAGAGCGCTCCACTGACCCGAGGCATCGGCCTCCTTCCACGTCCACGTGGAGCTGGCCCCGGCGGGCGGTTGTACCCGGTGTACGTTGACCGCCTCGGGGCCGCCGGAGCCGATGAAGACGGTGACGTCCGCCGACACGATGGTGGCGTCGTCGGGGATCGAGGAGAGGTCGAACTGCAGCAAGGAACGCTGCTTGTACAGGGTCCCGCTGACATCCTTCACGCCCGCATACGCGTCGGTGCCGTTGTGCGAAGTGTCGGTGTATTCGTAGATCAAGACGTCTTTGACGACGCTCGTCCCCACGCCGCGCTGGATATGAACACAGGTCGTCACCGCCTGCTGCGCATCACCGATCTGCTCGTCCCCCGCGTCGTACGCGTCGACGCACCCGGCGAGCGCCGCGCCGGAAGCGGCGACGAGGGAGGCCAGGAGAAGATGCCGAGACCCGCCAACGACAGTGCGATTCCTCATGATACTCTCCGATCCGCGTCGCCAGGCGAGCACCGCCCGCGAGGCCACATGTGATGCCCCTGTGCAGGAGCGCCAAAGCGCGCTCCTGCCAAACCCATCATCCACCTGCGCGCCGCCTCACCTCTCAACAGGTCAGCGGTCGGATCGTCTTGGCTTCGATCGGCACGCGAGGAAAACGATACCGTTTTACGTCTTCAAACGGAACGCGTCAATCGCGAACCGAAAATTGTTGTGAAAAGCCTCGTGGTGCTGAGTTGTGAGTCGGCGCAAACTGACCAGTGTTGCACGCTTCGCCGGCGGTTGTCTAGCCCCCTGCGCGCCCGTCCTGCGCTGTTCGCGATGTCGCGCTCTCGCGGCGCGGCGCGCTGGGCGGATATTTGCCGACTGGCTGCGCGTGAGCGGGGACGACGGAGCAGAATCGCTTGATTCCGCCTACCTGACTGCCTGCCCGACCACCAGGCCCACTCAGCTTCTCAGCCTGGCTCGGCCCGCTCTGCCTGCGCAGGCGTCATCGTCTGCGCAGCTTTCTGGCGTGCTCGGTCGGCTGGATTACCTGCCGGTGCCCTGTCCAGACGGGGAGTCCGGAACGACGGCTCGGGAGAGGCCCTCCTCGACCTCCGTGACGATCATCGTCGCGAGGAGGTCGAGCAGCGTGCGGCCCTCGTCCTCGGTGGCCTCGCGTGGAGCGCCGGTGTAGGCATCGGCCATGCCGAGGGCGCGGAAGCTCTTCGCCCCCGCCCGGATGCCCTCCGACAGGCTCACGCCGAGGTCCGGCAGGCCGAGGGCGATGTCCTTCCGGACGAGCGCGGAGGCCGCGGCGAGGACGAGGGAGGTCTCGTAACGTCCCGCGTGGCAGGCGCCGCTCCGGAACTCGGCGGAGAGGGTCCGCGCCCAGCGGCGCGCGAGCGGGCAGGCCACGGAGGCGCGGCCCGCGGGCAGGTCGCCGATGGCGGCGCGCACAGCGCGGTCGTGCTCCGGCTCGAGGTGGTTGTTGATGAAGCAGACGTGCGACAGGCCCGCCGACAGGTACGCCTCGGCGACGGCGCGCAGGAAGGCGGTGAGCGCGGGCGCCGGGATCGAGATCGCGCCCGCGAAGCCCGCGGCGAAGTCGGTCACGCCGTAGCCGACGGGCGGCGCGAGGAGCGCGGCGACGCCCCGCTCCCACAGCCGCCGGCCTGCCAGCTCGGCCGCGGCCTCGCCGATGAGCGTGTCCGTGCCGAGCGGCAGGTGCGGGCCGTGCGGCTCCACCGACCCGACCGGCACGAGCGCGACGCACGGCGCGCCGGCCGACAGGAGCGCGGCGAGCTCTGCCGTCGTGAGCTCGGCGAGGCGGGGCGCGGCCTGCACGTCCGCGTCCTCTAGAGCCCCGCCGGGTTCTCGCCGGCGGCCTCGCGCTGGCGGAGGACCCTGCGGTCGACCTTCCCGCGGTCGTTCCTGGGGACGTCGTCGACGAAGACGATCCACCGCGGGTACTTGTGCTTGCTCAGCCGGTCCTTCACGAAGGCCTTCAGCTCCGCGGCGAGCGTGGCCCGCCCCTCGTCGGTGGCGACGCGGCCGCGCGCGTCGTCGCGCACGGCGATGAACGCCTTCGGCTTCACGAGGCCCGCCTCCTCGGCGCCGATCACAGCGGCGAGGCCGACCGCCGGGTGCCCGGCCAGGCACTCCTCGACCTCGACCGGCGCGACCCAGACGCCGCCCACCTTGAGCAGCTCGTCGGCGCGCCCGCTGAACCAGAGGTAACCCTCGGCGTCCATGCGGAAGAGATCCCCGGTGCGGCACCAGTGGCCATGGAACGTGCTCCAGCTCTTCTCGCGATCCTGGAAGTAGCCGATCGCGACCGAGTCGCCCTTCACCCACAGCACGCCTGTCTCGCCAGGGGCGAGCTCGGGCGCGCCCGCGCCTGCCGCGTCCGAGGGGAGGATCTTGAGCGTGTACCCCTCCACGGCGCGGCCGAGCGAGCCGGGGCGCACGTCGCCGGGGCGGTTCGTGCAGTAGATGTGGAACATCTCGGCGGAGCCGATGCCGTCGTAGACGTCGGCGTGGAACCGCGCGCGGAAGCGCTCGAGGAGCGCAGACGGGAGCGCCTCGCCGGCGGAGAGGTGGAAGCGGACGCTGGAGAGGTCGAGGCGCGGCGCGCCGCGCGCCGCGAGGGCGTCGTCGTGGTCGAGCAGCTTGCCCATCATGGTCGGGACGTTCGTGACCACCGTGGGGCGGTAGCGCTCGATGAACTGCGCGAGCGACTCCGGCGTCGGCCTCTCGACGAAGAGGCCGGCCGTCGCGCCGACGGCGAAGGGGAACATCAGGTTGGTGCCGGTGGCGTAGCCGAAGAAGAGGCGCGGCACCGAGACGGTGATGTCGTCCCGGCGGTAGCCCACGGTCGCCTTGGCGTAACGCTCGGTGTTGAAGGCGAAGTCGCGGTGCGTGTGGATCGCCGCCTTGCTCCTGCCTGTCGAGCCGGACGTGAACAGCCAGATGGCGACGTCGTCGCGCCGCGTGGGGCGGGGGCCCTGCAGCGCGCTCTTCGGCGCGAGCGCGACGCGGCCCTGCGCGAGCGCGTCGCGGAGCGAGATGCCCCGCACCGGGTCGAGGGCCGGCGGGACGGGGAGCTCGGCCTCGAGGTCGCCGCCGGTCGGGACCTCCGGGACGAGGACGAGGGTCCGGAGATCCGCGGCGGCGAGCGCGTCCATGATCGACTCGGCCACGCGCGGGATGGTGACGACCGCCACGGCGCGCGTGTACTCGACGAGGTACGCGATGTCGGCCGCGGGCGCCTCGGGGTTGCCCATCGCCACGACGGCGCCGTGGCTCAGCGCCGCGAAGAACGCCCACACGAACGCGGGCGAGTCGTGCAGGACGATGAGCACCCGCTGCTCGGCCGCGACGTCCTCGAGCGCGAGGTGCGCGCGCAGCGTGCGGACCTTGTCGGCGACGTCGGCGTAGGTGTGCCGCTGATCGCCGAAGAGCAGAGCGACCTTGTCGCCGAGGCCCTCGCGCAGCCGGTCGAACAGGTAATAGTCGGCGAGGTTGAAGTCCTCGGGGAATGTGGGTGGGTTCATTGTCACGCTTGCTCTCGCCTCCACGGCGGCGCCGTGAGCCGCCGCCTCCCTCCGTCGGTCGTCGCGACGCCCGGCGCGTCGAGGCCCTGGCGGTCCCAGAGCTGGCACGTCACGGGCCGGTGGCGCTGATCGAGCGCCTCACAGTAGTTCGAGTAGATGCACCGGCGGACCTCGCCGCCGCGGCCGAGGCGCAGCTTCAGGAACCAGTCGGGATCGGCCAGCGTCTGCCGCGCGGCGCCGATCAGGTCGGCGTCGCCGCGCGCGAGGATCGCCTCGGCCTGCGCGAACGTGCAGATCCCGCCCGCCACCACGACCGGCGTCTCGAGGCCGGCCTCGCGCACGGCGCGCCGGATCTGCGCCTGCTTCGGGATCTGGCGCCCGAACGGCCCCGCCGCGTCCGAGAGCGCCGTCGGCATGCACTCGTACCCGCTCGGGCCCGTGTAGGGGTACGCCGCCTCGCCGACCTTGGGCTGCTTCGCGTCCTCGAACTTGCCGCCCGTCGAGAGCGAGAGGAAATCCATGCCGGCGCGCGCGAAGGCGAGCGCGAAGAACGCCGCGTCGTCGACCCGGTTGCCCCCCGCGATGACGTCGTCGCAGAGGAAGCGGCAGCCCACCGTGAAGCGGGGCGACACAGCGGCGCGCACGGCCGCGTAGACCTCGAGCGGCAGGCGCGCGCGGCGCTCGCGGTCGCCGCCGTAGCCGTCCGGCCGGGTGTTCAGCGCGGAGAGGAACGACGCCATGGTGTAGGCGTGCGCGTAGTGGAGCTCGACGCCGTCGAAGCCCGCCTCGCGCGCCCGCGCTGCGGCGGCGGCGAACAGGCCGGGCAGCGCGCGCGGCAGGTCGCGGATGTGGGGGAGCGCGACGTCGGTGACGCGCTCGCGCTCGCCGAAGCGCAGCGCCTCGAGCTCGCGCGGCGCGAGCACGGCCGACAGCCGCTCGTCGTCGAGCGCGACGAGCCGCTCGCGCACCTCGACCTCGGGCGCGCCGAGGAGCCCCGGCTCCCCGAGCGCCTCGGAGAGCGCGCGCCTGTGCGCGCCGGTGATCGCCAGAAACTCCCGGAGGAACCGGTCCCGCGGCGGGCGCCTGCGGATGCGCAGGAAGTCGATGAGCTGGAGGAACACGCGCGTCCGGCCGCCGCTCCGGGCGCGGACCGTCCGGACGAGCTCGCGGAGCCCCGGGATGAACCGGTCGTGGCCGGCGCGGAGCAGCGGCCCGCTCGGCACGTCGCGGATGCCGGTCGCCTCGACGACGAGCGCGCCGGGCTGGCCGTCGGCGAAGCGGCCGTACCAGTCGAGGACGTCCTGCGTGACGAGCCCGTCGTCCGTCGCGCGCCACGGGACCATCGCCGGCACCCACGAGCGCTCGGCGAGCTCGAGGCCGGAGGCGAGGCGGAGCGGCGAGAAGAGGCGCGCGCGCGCCGCCTCGCCCGCTGTCGGGGGCGCGTCGGGGGGCGGCGCGTGGCGGATCCGCTCCGGGGGCTTCCACATCGCTACCGGGCCTCACCCCGCGCGCGCTCGTCCGCCGGGGTCTCCGCGGCCGCGCGCTCGAGGATCCCCTTCGCGATGATGAGCTTCTGGATCTCCGTCGTGCCCTCGTAGATGCGCAGCGGCCGGATCTCGCGGTAGAGCCGCTCCACCTCGGTCCCCTCGATGACGCCCATGCCCCCGTGGAGCTGGACGGCGCGGTCGATGATCCGCTGCGCCGCCTCGGTGGCGAACATCTTCGCCATGGCCGCCTCGGTCGAGACGCGCGCCGCCGCGCCGGCCGCCGTGTCGCGCTTGTGGGCCGCGCGGGCGACGAGGAGGCGCGCCGCGTCGAGCTCGGTCGCCATCTCGGCGAGGTACGCGCGCACCATCTGCTGCTCGGACAGGGGCGCGCCGAACTGCCTGCGCCGCGTGACGTGCGCGATGGCCTCGCGGAGGGCGCGCGCGGCCATGCCGTTCGCCGCCGCGCCGACCGAGATCCGGAAGGCGTCGAGCGTCTGCATCGCGAGCTTGAAGCCGCCGCCCACCTCGCCGAGGCGCGCGCTGTCCGGCACGCGGCAGCCCTGGAAGCGGACCCGGCCGATCGGGTGCGGGACCGACATCGGCAGCGGCTCCGAGGAGACGCCGGGCGCGCCGCTGTCGACGAGGAACGCGGTGATCGCGGCGCGCCCCGCGCCCCGCGCCCCGCCTGCGCCGCCGCCGCCTTCGGGGGCCCCGGTCGCGCGCGCGAAGACCACGAGGTGGTGCGCGAGCGGCACGTTCGAGATCAGCACCTTCTCGCCGTCGAGCACCCACCCGTCGCCGTCGCGGCGGGCCTCCGTCCTCAGCGAGGCGACGTCGCTGCCCGCCTCGGGCTCGGTCAGCGCGAAGGCCCCGACGCGCCGCCCCGACAGCACCTCGGGCAGGATCGCGCGGCGCTGCGCGTCGCTGCCGGCCAGCACGACCGGGTACGAGCCGAGCCCCTGCACCGCGAAGATCGCGTCGGCGAGCGGGGAGACCTGGCCGAGCGCCTCGCGGACGAGCACCAGGGCGCGCACGTCGATCGCGGTCGGATCCGCGGCGCGGCCGGGGCTCGTGGGCGCGCCGCCGAGCGCCTCGGGGACGAGGTGCGCGTAGAGCCCGAGCGGCTCGCCCAGGCAGCGCGCCACGGCGGCGGCGTCGCGCGCTCCGGCGAGCGGCGCGAGCGGCGCGAGCGCCTCGGGCGTCAGCCGCGCGGCGAGGGCCGCGTGGCGCTCCTCGAAGAAGACAGGGAGCTCGGCCGAGGAGAGCGCGAGCGTCGTCATGAGCGGGGCGTCAACGGGCCGGTGGACCGCGGGGTGGGGGGCGCGTCGGCCCCGGCGGCGGGCGGCGCCGCGGCGTCGCCCAGGTCGGCGCCCTCGAAGCGCGGCGGGCGCTTCGCCTTGCTCGCCTCGTAGGCCTCGCGGAAGTCGGGGTGCGCCATGCAGAGCGCCTGCGCCTGCGCCTCGGCCTCGATCGCGGCGGAGAGCGGCATCGTGCGCTCGCTCTCCAGCATCTGCTTGGTGATGGCGTGCGCGAACGCCGGCCCGCGCGCGAGGCGCTCGGCCCACCCGCGCGCGGCCTCCAGCGCCTCGCTGTCGGGCACGACGCGGTTCACGAGGCCGATGCGGAGCGCCTCGTCGGCGCCGACGAGATCGCCGAAGAAGAGCAGCTCGGCGGCGCGCCCGTGGCCGACGATGCGCGGCAGGAGGTACGACGCCCCCATGTCCGCGCCGGACAGGCCGACCTTCGGGAAGATGAACCCGAAGCGGGCGCTCGCCGCGGCGATGCGCAGGTCGCAGGCGGCGGCGATCACCGCGCCGGCGCCGACGGCGACGCCGTTGACGGCCGCGACGACCGGGCGCCGCAGCTCGCAGATGCTCTGGATCAGCGCGCCGGTGACGCGGGTGAACTCGAGCAGCCCCCGCGCGTCGCGCGAGAACAGCTCGGCGATGATCCCCTCGACGTCGCCCCCCGAGCAGAAGCCGCGCCCCTGGCCGGTGAGCACGACCGCGCGCGCGGCCGAGCGCTCGAGCGAGCGGAAGGTGGCGGTGAGCTCACCGTAGACCTCGAAGGTGAGGGAGTTCAGCCGGTCGGGGCGGCTCAGCGTGATCTCCGCGACGCCGCGGCTTATCTCGAGCTGGAACGAGCGGGGGCTGAGGGTCATGGGGCCTCACGGTTCGGTGCGGTGCTGGTTCGATCGACGCGCCTCGGGGGCGCGTCGCGCGCGGTCAGGGCTTGGTCCGCGTGCGCCGCGGCGGGCTCCGCGCGCCGCGCTCCGCGTGGGCGCGGGCGCTGCCGGGGCGGGACGGGGCCGGCATGTCCGGCTCGCGCAGCGTGGTGCGCAGCTTGTCGAGCAGCCGCGTCAGGGTGGAGATCTCGGCCTGGCTGAGCCCGGAGAACACCCTCGCGACGCGCGCGGCGTGGCGCCGCTCGGCGTCGCGGAACGCGCGCTGGCCCTTCGCGGTCAGGTGGACCCGCCACGCGCGGCGGTCGCTCGGGTCGGCGCGCCGCTCGACCATGCCGTCGCGCGCGGCGCGGTCGACGAGCCCGGTGAGGTTGCCCGCCGTGACGAGCATGCTGCGGGAGAGCGACGCGAGCGTCTGCCCGTCGCTGCGCACGAGGTTCGCCAGCAGGTCGAAGCGCGGGAGGGTCATCTCGTGCTCCAGGTCCTCGCGGATCGCGGCGAGCGCGCGCTTGTGGACCGCGAGGATGCGCACCCAGGCGCGGACGGCCGCCTGATCGCCGCGCGCGCTCTCGGGGGAGGGGGCCACGGCGAGCGGCCGCCGCGCCGGCGCCCCGCGCCTCACGGGGCGCCCTCGTCCACGCCGGGCGCCTGCGCGTCCCCGGGCGCCGCCGCGACCCCGCCGGCCGCGTCGAGCGCCGCGACGGCCTCGATCTCGACGAGCGCGCGCGGCTCGAGGAGCCCCGCGACACCGACGAGGGCCATCGCCGGGAAGCGCTTGCCGAACCGCGCGCGCCACGCGGCGCCGATCGCGCGGCGCGCGCCCCGGTACGCCTCGAGGTCGGTCACGTAGACCGTCATCCGCGCGACGTCGCCCGGCCCGCCGCCCGCGGCCGCGACGACGGCGAGCACGTTGTCGAGCGCCTGCGCGAACTGCTCGACCAGATCGTCGCTCCGGATCTGCCCCGACGCGGCGTCCCACCCGATCTGCCCCGCGACGTGCAGCGTCCTGCCGCGCGTCACGACGCCGTTCGCGTAGCCGCTCGGCGCCGCCCACCCGGCGGGCTGGACGATCTCGAGGCCGCCGCTCACCGCATCACCGCCCCGCCGTCGACCGAGATGGCCTGGCCGTGGATGCTGCGCGCCTCGTCGCTGCAGAGCATCGACACGACGAGCGCGACCTCCTCGGGCTCGACCATGCGGCCCTGGGGCGACATCGCCTCGAGCGAGCGCCGCGCCGCGTCCTCGCCCCGCCCCGTCTTCTCGGCGATGCGCGCGATCGCCTCGTCGGCCATGCGCGTGTTCACCCACCCGGGGCAGACGCAGTTGATTGTCACCGGCGTCCGGGCGATCTCCAGCGCGATCGTCCGGGTCATCCCGATCATGGCGTGCTTCGACGCGCAGTACGCGATCGAGTAGGCGAACCCGATGAGCCCCGCGGTGGAGGCGACGTTGACAACGCGCCCGAACCCGCGCGCGATCATCTTCGGGACGAGGGCGCGGCACAGCACGAAGGGGCCGGTCGCGTTGACCGCGAACATGCGGTCCCACATCGCGTCCGTGGTCCTGTCGAACGGCGCGCTCTCGGCCGCGCCCGCGTTGTTGACGAGCACGTCGATGGGCCCGATCTGGCCCTCGAGCGCGGCGAGCGCCGCCAGCGCGCCCTCGCGATCGCCCACGTCGAGCCGGACGGCGACGCCGCCGACGGCCGCCGCGGTCTCGTCGATCTCGGCCTGCGTGCGGCCGGCGACGGCGACGCGCGCGCCGTCACGCGCGAGCCGCTCGGCGATCGCGCGGCCTACGCCGCGACCTCCGCCCGTGACGAGCGCGAGCTTTCCTTCCAGCGACATGCGGAGCACCTAAATCATATATATATGAAGCACACGCCGAAGTCACCCCTCGACGACGCCCGGCGCGGCGTCCGCCCGGCGACCGGACGCGCTCGGCCGTCCTGCGCGGAGCGCCGCGTCGCGCCTGTCCGGCCGCTCCGGCGCGCGCGTACCCTGTCGATCTCGGCGAGCGCGTGCGCCACCATCTCGCGATGCGTTCCTCCTTCGCCGCGCGGATGGCCGCGGCATCGTCGCTCGTCGCGGGGCTCGGCTGCGGCGACGCGGGGCCGGGCGTCGCGTCGATCTGGGTCTCGCCTGCGCAGGGCGAGCTCCGCGGAGAGCGGTTCTTCGACGCGCCGTGGCCGAGCGATCTGCGCCGCGAGGGCGGCGCGGTGCGGCTCGACGGCTACCACAACCCGCGGCGGCTCAGGATCCTCGACGAGTACGTCCGCGAGATGGACGCTGTCCTCGACGGCTTCTCCCCGTCGGCGGCGGGGTTCCTGCGCTTCGCGGGGCCGATCGACGTCGCCTCGCTCCCGTCGACGCCGGCGCTCGCCGTGAGCCCGCTCGGGGCGGTGCAGCTCATCGACGTCGACCCGGGCTCGCCGGCGCGCGGCGAGCGGCGCCCCATCTCGGTCCACTTCCGCCGCGAGCCGGGCGTGTACTGGCCCGCGAACACCCTCGCCTTCATGCCCGTGATGGGCTTCCCGCTGCGGCCGCGGACCCGGTACGCGCTCGTTGTCACGGACGCGCTGCGCGCCGAGGGCGGCGGCCCCGTCGAGGCGGGCCCGGCGCTGCGCCAGGCGCTCGGGATCGACCCGGCCGGCGCCGAGGTGGAGGTCGCCCGGGAGGCGCTCGCTCCGGCGGTGGACGAGATCGAGGCCGCGGGCGTGGACCGGGGGCGCATCGTCCACCTCGCGGTGTTCACCACGTCCGACCCGACAGCGGAGCTCTTCGCGCTGCGCGATCACCTGCGCGCGAACGTCCCGCCCCCCGAGGCGCGGCCGGCGCTCTGGCGGCTCGTGAACCACCAGCGGACGTGGGACGAGTACGCCGGCGTCTACGGGCCCTCGCCGAGCTACCAGGTGGGCCGGGCGCCGTACGCGAGCCACGCGGACGGCGGCGGCTTCGCGACCAAGAACGGCGAGCCGGTGATCTCCGGCTACTTCGACCTGCGCTTCTCGATCACGGTCCCGTCCGCGAGCCGCTGCCCCATGCCCGAGGCCGGCTACCCGGTCGTGCTCTACGCCCACGGGACCGGCGGCGATTACCGGTCCTACGTCCGCAGCCACACAGGCCTGCAGCTCGCGCAGCGGTGCCTCGCGGTCATGGGCGTCGATCAGATCTTCCACGGCGCGCGCCCGGAGGCGCCGCTGGATGCGGCGCAGACCGGGGTCCTGTTCTACAACGTGCAGAACGTGGTCGCGGCGCGGACGAACGCGCGCCAGTCGGCGCTCGACGAGGTGCAGCGGGCGCGCCTCTTCACCGAGTCGCGCATGACGGTGCCCGCCGGCGTCTCCAGCACCGGGGAGGAGATCCGGTTCGATCCGTCGAAGATCGTGTTCTTCGGGCACTCCCAGGGCGGGCTCAACGGCCCGCTCTACCTCGCGGCGGACGACTCGGCGAGGGGCGGCGTGCTCTCCGGGGCGTCGGCCGTCATGTCGGTCACGCTGCTCGAGAAGACGAACCCGCCGCCGAGCATCGCGGCGCTGGTCAAGTCGGTCTTCCTCGGGCTGATGGACGGGGAAGACGCCGAGGTGAACGAGTTCCACCCGGCGATCTCGCTCGCGCAGTCGATCGTCGACGTGGTCGATCCGATCCACTACGCTGCGCGCCTGTTCGTCGCGCCCCGCGACGGCTTTGCGCCGAAGAGCATCTACATGACCGAGGGAATCAACCCGGATGGCAGCGGCGACTCCTACGCGCCGCCGCGCGGCATCGAGATGCACGCGCTGGCGATGGGCTTGCCGCTTCAATCGCCCGCGCAGCGCCCGATCCGGGAGTACGGCTTCGGCGGCCCTCGGCCGGTCGAGGTGCCGCCCGGGGGGCTCGCGGGCAACCTCGCCGGCGGCCGCGCCTCCGGCGTGCTCGCGCAGTGGCCGATCGCCGAGGGGAGCGACGGTCACTTCGTTGTCTTCGACGTGCCCGCGGCGGCCGCCCAGGCCCACGGGTTCCTCGAGAGCCTCGCGGCCGCGCCCTGCGGGCGGGTGCCGGCGCCATGAGCGCGGGGGGCGATCTCGCGTCGCGCGTGGCGGCGCTGCTCGCGCGCGACGGCGTGGAGGCGCGGCCCGCGTCGACGGGCGCGGGCGCGTGGCCTCCGGGGCTCGTCGAGCCGCCGGACGTCGCGGCGCTCTACGCGGCGGCGGACGGCCTCGCGCTCCCGGACGGCACGCTGATCCTGCCGCGCGGCGACGTCGCGCGGGCGACGGCGTGGCTCGTGGAGGAGCGCTCGCTCGACTGGGCGCACGACCTCGTGATCGTCGGCGAGCGGGAGGATCTCGTGATCGTGCTCGATCTCGACGTCGCGGCCGAGCGCGCCGGGGGCGGCGTGCTGGAGGTGCCGACCGACGGGCTCGCCTCGTTCCAGCGCGTCGCGCGCACGGTGGTCGGCTACCTGGAGCGGCGCCTCGGCGTCGCGGGGGCCGAGCCCGCGTCGCCCGAGGTGCGGGCGCGCGAGGCGGCGGCGCGCCGCGATCTCCCGGCGCTCGCCGAGGCGCTCGCGGAGGCGATGTACCCGGGCGCGGAGCGGCAGACGGCGCACGCGGCGCTCACGCTGGGCGCGCTGCTGTCGGAGCGCGGGGACGAGGGGGCGATCGACGCCTTCGCGCGCTCGGTCGAGGCGCGGGTCGCTGCCGCGCCGCGGGGGGCGGCGGGGCCGGAGCGCCTCGCGGCGTGGCGCGCGTGCGAGATCGCGGCGCGGGAGGCGNGGAGCGCCTCGCGGCGTGGCGCGCGTGCGAGATCGCGGCGCGGGAGGCGGGGGCGGAGGCGATCGCCGCGGCCTGCGCGGCGCGGGCGCGGGGCGGGGGGTAGGCGAGGCCCCTGTCCCGGGCGACAGCGCTCTCAGAACACGCGCCCCAGCCCGTCGAGCGCAGCGACGCGGTACGCCTCGGCCATGGTGGGGTAGTTGAAGGTCGTGTTCACGAAATAGCGAATCGTGTTGTTCGGCGCCGGCTGCGACATGATCGCCTGCCCGATGTGGATGATCTCCGCCGCGTTCTCGCCGAAGCAGTGGATGCCGAGCAGCGCAAGCGTCTCGCGGTGGAAGATCAGCTTCAGCATCCCGACCTGCTGGCCCGTGATCTGCGCGCGGGCGAGCGTCTTGAACGTCGACTTGCCCACTTCATAGGGCACCTTCTCCTCCGTGAGCTCCCGCTCGCTCTTGCCCAGCGACGAGATCTCCGGCGTCGTGTAGATGCCCGTGGGGATGTCCCGGACCAGCTTGTGCTCGGCCTGGCCGCAGATGTGGCTCGCCGCGAACCGGCCCTGGTCGTAGCTCGCGCTGGCGAGCGCCGGGAAGCCGACGACGTCGCCGACCGCGTAGATGTGCGGCTGGCTCGTCTGGAAGGTCTCGTTCACCTCGAGCTGGCCGCGCTTGTTCGCCGTGATGCCGACGTTCTCCAGGCCGAGATCGGCCGTGTTGCCCGTCCTGCCGTTCGCCCAGAGGAAGACCTCGCTCTTGAGCTTCTTCCCGCTCTTCAGCGACACCACGACCCCCTCCTTCGTGGCCTCGACCCGCTCGTGCTCCTCGCCGTTCAGCACGCGGATGCCGGTGTCGCAGAAGTGGTAGCCGAGCGCGTCGGTGATCTCGTCGTCGAGGAACTCCAGCAGCTTGGCGCGGGTGTTCACGAGGTTCACCGAGACCTGCATGTTGCGCAGCATCGACGCGTACTCGCAGCCGATGACGCCCGCCCCGTAGATCGTGATGCTCCGGGGGGTGTGATCCATGCGCAGCAGCGTGTCGCTGTCGAAGATGCGCGGGTGGTTGAAGTCCACGTCGTCCGGCCGGTACGGGCGGGAGCCGGTCGCGACGACGAAGCTGTCGGCCGTGAAGCGCCGGCGCTGGCTCCCGTCGGTCTCCACCTCGATCGTGCGCGGGTCGACGAACCTGGCCTGCCCCGGGATGAGCCGGACGTTGTTGTGATCGTAGAAGCCCTCGCGCAGATCGACCTGCTCGTCGATGACGTGGTTCGCGGTCGCGAGGAGCTCGGCGAACGGGTACTCCGGGACCACATCCATCCGCTTGTAGATGGGGCTCTGGTTGATCATGTTCATGTGGTAAATCGCGCGGCGGAGCGCCTTGCTCGGGATCGTGCCCCAGTGGGTGCAGCCCCCGCCGACCCGCGTGTAGCGCTCGATCGCCGCGACCGATTTGCCGCTCTTCGCGGCCGTCATGGCGGCGCCCTCGCCGCCCGGCCCCGTTCCGATGATGATGAGATCGAAGTGAGGGGTGGTCACCATCGCGTGTCTCTCCTCCGGCCAACGTCCAGCGAGCGCCGCGCGCGTCGCCCGCGCCGGCAGGAGGCTACTCGAACTGGAGCGGCTCGTCGTCGTCGCCGACGCCGAGCATCTCGAGGATCTGGCGTACCTCCATCGCCGCCTCGACCTCCGGGCCCGCGTCGAGGAAGCCCTGGAGGTGCTTGCGGGCGAGCGCGCGGTTCCCGCGGGCCGCGTAGGCGAGCCCCATCGCGTGCATCGCCTCGCCGTCCTTCGGGAAGCGGCGGAGCGCCTCCTTCGCCTGCGCGATCGCGCCCTCGGTGTCGCCGAGCCGCCGGAGCGTGTGCGACAGCGCCACCCGCGCGCCGAGGAAGCTCGGCGCGATCCGCACGGAGGCGCGGTAGGCGTCGCGCGCCGGCTCGAGCTCGCCGATCTCGTAGAGCGCGTGACCCAGCAGGTTGAACGCGTACGGGTTCGACGGCGAGGTCTTGATCACGTCGCGCAGCGCGATGAGCGCCGCCTGGAACTGCTCCTCCTGCAGGAGCTCGGCCGCCTCTTCGACGGCCTCCCAGTGGGCGGCGTCCACCGATTCGTCCACCACAGCTCTGAGCACCATGGCGCGCAGTCTAGTCAGAATCCGCGCGCCGTCCCGGCCCCCTTCGTGGTACCGCCCGGGCCGTGAGGCGCCCGCCGCGGACCAGGCTGCTCTTGTGGCACGCGAGCGCCGCGCTCCCCGTCCTCGGCGCCGCCGCGGCGTTCTACGGCCCCGCGCTGGCCAGGACGGGCGGCGTCTGGCCGGCGCCGCTCGATGACGTCTACATCCACTTCGGGTTCGCCCGCGCCGCGGCCCTGGGCCACCCGCTCTCGTGGATACCGGGCAACGGCTACTCGTCCGGCGGCACCAGCCTGACGTACCCGCTCGTCCTCGCGCCCGGGTACCTGCTCGGCTTCCGCGGCCCCTGGCTCGGCCTCTTCGCCGCGCTGCTCGCGTGCGCCGCGCTCCTCGACCTCTGCCGCTCGCTCCGGCGGCTCCTCGTGCCGCGCGGCCCTGGCGCCGCCTCGTCGCGCTGGGTCGCGTGGGTCGCGCCGCTCTTCGTCGTGGCGGTGCCGCTGCTCGACTGGAGCTGGTTCTCCGGCATGGAGGTCGCGCTGCTCGGCGCCGTGCTGGGCCGCGCGCTCGTCGCTGTGCGGCGCGCGGAGCTCGCCCCG
>NZ_JEMA01000384.1 GCF_001589285.1 Sorangium cellulosum
CGGCGATCGCGGCGAGGGCGCTCCGGACCGCCGCGTCGGTGGCGTGCGCGAGCTGCTCGCTGGCCTGCACGGCGGCGAGCGTCTCGCCGACGCAGCCCTCACGGACGGCGCGCGCCGCGAGCTCGGCGAGATCCGAGGTGACCTCGACGCGGCCCCCGAACGCGAACGGCGCCGGCTCGAGCGCCGCGCCGGCGTAGGCGCTCGCCAGCCCGAAGCAGAGCGCTGCGTGCCGCACCTCGTCGCGCGCTGCCTCGTGCGCGGCGTCGAGCATCTCGGCGGGGGCGCCGACCGCCATCATCTCCAGCGCGAACCGCGAGAACGAGGCGACCGAGGCGTGCTCGAGCAAGGCGTCGCGGAGCCACGCCTCGGCCAGCGCGGCGCGGGTCGCCGGCGTGAGCGGCGCGACGTCCGGACGCGCCGCGGCGGCCCCCCATGCGCCCGCCGCGCGCCGCTGCGCCAGCGCGGTGCGGGCGCGATCGCCCACGAGGAACGGGCGGCCCGAGCCGCCGCAGCTCGCGGCGAACTCGTAGCAGCACTGGCCGCCTCGCGGGACACCGCCGCCGAGGCTGCTGTACCAGCACCCGGCGGGAGGCCCGGGGACGTCCGGGTCCATGGGGTCGAGCGTAGGACATGCGCCCGTGTACACGCCGCCTGCGCCGCCGGAGCCGCCTGCGCCGCCGGAGCCCCCCGCGCCGCCCTGCCCTCCCTCGCCCAGGAGCTCTGGCGCGANCTGCCCTCCCTCGCCCAGGAGCTCTGGCGCGACACACACAGTTCCTTCCTCCGTCCACGAGACGCCGCCCGCCTGGACCGACGTGACGACCTCGGGATTGTACCCGCCTTGCGCTCCCTCACCGCCCATCCCTCCAGGCGCTCCCGAGCCATCGTCGCTGCGCCCGCCGCCGCCCTCGCCGGACGGGCGATCGTGGATGACGCTGGCGCTGCAGGCGGCGCCTCCAGCAGCCATGCCGAGCGTTGCTGTGGCGAGGATCGCGCGTGTCAGACGATGGGCGAACGCGCTTCGGAAGTGAGCCATGGAGGGGGGCGGGCTGGTCATGAAACCGCCTCATAGCAGAAGATGTACCAGCGCGAGATCCGCAGGAATTCAGCGTCTCCGCGGCAAGGGACCCGGCACAGCCTGGCACAAAGTCTGTCTTCCTGGCACGCGGCCGCAGCGCTCCCGCGCCGCGTCGCGGAATGAATCAGACGTTGGCGCGGCCCGGCGCGCTCTCGAAGGAGAACACCCGCCAGGCATTCGGCTCGCCCGGATGCGTGGACTCTGTCGCAGCGCCCTTCGTGAAGTCCGCGATGACGCCGCTCCAGAACGCGAGAGCACCCCGGTTCCCTTCGGAGACGCGCACCGTCCACGTGCCGGGGAGACCGCTCCACAGCAGGAACGCTGCCCGACGACCCACACCGGAACGGCGGTATCCACGGAGGACGAAGAACTCGGCGATATCGAGGACGTCCGGGTCCTCCGCCGCAGGTGAACCGCGCGTCGCCAGGACGAAGCCCGCGACGCGCCCGCCGCATCGGATGATGAAGGCAAACCGCCGATCCCGCTCGGACCCGTAGAGAGGGAGCCTGGGGTAGCCGAAGCGCCCGTCCGCCCCCAGCTCGATCCCGGGGAACAGATCGCTGAGATCGTGAATGTACAGCTCGAGAAGGTTGGACAGCAACAAGGCGTCGGACGAGGTCGCCGCATCGAGAGAAGCTGTCTGACCATCGCTCATATCCGATCTTCGCCTCCGACCAACGACGCACCGGATCTTTGCAGCAGCAACGCAACAGCGATTTACGCTGGAATGCGGGACACAACGCTTCGCGGTCACGTGGTGACGAGGCGCTGGATGCCCTGGGCCACGGCCGCGGGCGGCGCTCCTCGGCTCAGCCGAGGAAGCCCCGCGCCCGGGCGATCGCCTCGATCGCCGGCCTCCGCCGCTCCATCTCCTCGACGTCCTTGACGGGGAGGAACCGGGCCGCGAGGCCGTCGCGCGGCACGCGCAGGAACCTGGCCGGGAGCCCGAAGGTGATCTCGTTCAGGATGCGCTCGAACTGGATCGCCTTGCGCTCGCCCACCTTCTTCTCGACCTCGACGTAGACCCAGTCCATCGCGAGCGCGCTGAGCGCCTCGGCGCTGGCCAGGAAGGTGTTGGTGTTGAAGACGGGCACGACCTTCGGGTCGAAGCTGGTCGGCAGCCGGAAGTCCTCCGCGATCACCGGGCGGCCGTTCCATCGCATCGGGCCGCCGCCCTTGTCGCCGCCCTTGTCGACCACCTCGACGGTGAGGGGCCCGCCGTGGCCGAGGTGCCAGCCGAGGATGACGGGATCCACCGTCGCGCCGAGGTTGTCGAGGTTGGCGATCCACACCGTCTTGCCGCCGCGGGCGATGAAGCGGCCGAGGATTCCGCTCTCCCGGAGCGCGTCCGGGAGGTCGCCGTGGCCGGTGGCGTAGACGCTCGGCTCGCCGTCCTCGTCGAGGAACAGCTCACCCTCCGGGGTCAGGCGCAGCGAGACGTGCTGCTCGAACGTGGCGCAGACATCGCCCTGCGCGTCGAGGCGCGGGCCGAGCGCCTCGCGGATCGGCTCGCTTGTCGCCTCGCTGGTCATCAGCCACAGCGGCACCGGGACGCCCGTCGTGCGCCGGAGGTGATCGCTCTCGGCGAGGCGCAGGTCGAGGAACGTCCGGCCGGGCAGCACCTCCACGAGCGCCTTGACCACGCCGCCCATGCGGGTGGCCATCCCGCCGGCGAGGACGCAGAGGGCGACCTCGCCGCGGCGAAGCGCGTCGAGGCCCGCCTCGCGGCAGCGGGCATGCTCGGGCGTGCCCTCGGCGGGCAGGCCGACGACATCGCCGGGCGCGGGCGGCTCGACCGTGCCCTGGAGGCGGTTGCGGGCGTCGCGGTCCTTGCCGATCGACGCAGCCCACCGGGCGACGCGGTCGGGGTCGAACCCGCGCGCCCGGAGGCGGGAGAGGAGAGGAGCAGGGAGCGCGGCGATCTGCTGAGCGAGGGAAGACACGGTATCTTCAAGAGCACGATGCGATGCGCGAGGCAACAGCATTGTGCGGCGGCTCGTGGAACGAGCGAGCCCTCCAGAGGCGCTGCTCCGCGGCGCGCGCGATGCGGCTCCGGGCAGGGCTGGATGGGTCGTAGGCTGATCCCTGAGGGGCATTCGGCGAGCCGAGATCCGGCTTCGCGGAGGAGCGAGCTCCACCGCTGGCTGGCTGGCGCCTCCACCGCGTCCGTGGCTGGCGGCGTCGGGCCCGTCGAGCCCTCTTGACGGCCGCGCGACGCACGCGAGAACCTGGCGGCCAGGGCGCCGCGGCGCGACGCGAGGGACGACGGCATGATGAACATCGCTTACGCCGTGATGGACGGGTATCAACAGCTCATCGACGCGCAGCGGGAGGTGGTGGACGAGCGCGAGGTGCTCCGGCGAGAGTTCGCGCGGCTCGACGCGGAGTTGACGGCGGTGAGGTGGAGAGATCCCGAGGTGGACTGGGCGCGCTTCGACGCGGTGCTCCCGAAGGCCTGCTGGGACTACGTCGAGCGGTCGACCGAGTTCTTTGCATGGCAGGATCGGCTTCGCGACATCGGAGCCCGCCTGGTGAACCCGGCGGAGCTCATCCGCTGGAACAGCGACAAGCGCTATCTCCTCGAGCTGCGTCGAGGCGGCGCGAGCGTCGCGCCGCTCCTGTACGTGGAGCGGGGCGAACATCGCGATCTCCGGGCCGAGCTCTCGTCGCTCGGATGGGGGGAGATCGTGCTCAAGCCCGCGATCTCCGCGGGCGCCTACAGGACGCTCCGCGCGAGCTCGCTGGACGCCGCGGGGGCGCTCGATCACGCCGAGACGATCCTGCGCGACTCGGGGCTCCTGATACAGCCGTTCTTCCCGGAGATCCCGCGCGACGGGGAACTGTCGCTCCTCTTCTTCGGCGGCGTGTTCAGCCATGGGCTCGTGAAGGTGCCTGTCCGCGGCGATTTCCGCACGCAAGCGAGGTTCGGCGCGACGGTGACAGCGAAGGATCCGCCGCCGGCGCTCCTCGATCAGGCAGCCGCGGTCCTCGACCTGCTGCCCGGGGAGGCGACCTATGCTCGGGTGGATGGATTCGTCCGCGAAGGACGGCTGCAGATCATCGAGGTGGAGCTCATCGAGCCGTACCTGTACCTGGAGCACGGCGGCCCCCTCGCGGCGCGCCGGTTCTGCGAGGCGATCCTCGCGGCGCTGCGCTGAGACGGGGAGCCTGCCGGCTCGCCGTCTCCCGGGGTGGCCCGCCGGGCGGCCCGGCCCGCGCTCACCCGAGGATCCGCAGAAGGATGTTGAGCGAGACGAGCACCGCGAACATCGCGCCGCACACCAGCGCGGCCTCCCTGGCGGACACGCGCACGGAGACACGGCTGTCCTCGGCCCGCGCGGCGCCGTACAGCGCGGCGGACGCGCCGATCACCATGTAGAGGACGTCCTTGTACGCCCACGACAGGAAGAAGATGCCGATCAGCGCGCCGCACAGGCTCACGAAGATCGCCGGCGCGAACCGCCTTGCCGCGGGGCCCACCTCGATGTCGCCGAGCCAGATCGCGAGGGGCACCTTGAGCGACGCATAGAGGACGAGCGCAAACAGGCACATCCCGAGCAGGCCCGTCTCGGCGGCGGCGAGCATGTACGAGTTGTGGGCCGTCAGGCCGAACGACGACTCGTCGCCGAACTGCCCTGCGCCGACGCCGATCCCCTTCGTGCGCCGGATCATCTCGAACGCCTCGCGGAGCAGCGCCACGCGCTCCTCCGAGCTCTCGGTCGCCTCGTCGCCGCTCCGGCCGCCGATCAGGAGCATGGGCGGCCCGACGAAGCAGGCGGCGACGACGCCCAGGGTCCCGCTCCGCCGGATGAAGGTGAGCCCGAGGACCGCCAGGTACACGATGAGCCCCGAGCGCGAGCGCGACATGACGACCGTCGCGCCGATCGCCACGACGACGGCCGTCACGGGCAGCGCTCGCAGCGCCGAGGCGACGCGCGAGAGCAGCCGATCGGTGAGCAAGAGAGGCAGCGTCGGC
>NZ_JEMA01000385.1 GCF_001589285.1 Sorangium cellulosum
AGATCCCGCAGGACGTCGGTGAGCTTCATGGACTGGCGCTAGCCGTATCCGCCGGCGCCGTCCAGCAGCGCGGCGTCGCCTCGGGCGCGAACCTCCTTCTCCCTGGCCGAGTCTTGTGAGCTCAGCGCCGATGCGTCCGGGCCTTGCACGAGCGACGGCGCCTGTCAGCCAGCTCGACGCAGCGCGTGAGCCACGCCAGCTTGCTGCCTCAGCGGCCGAGGCGCTGGGCTTCCTGCTGAAGCGACAGCCGACCCGCGGTCCGAGCTGCGCTCCCGGCGCGCGCGGATCGAGGCTGCCCACGCGGTAACCGCGGCGCGGGACGGCGTTCAGGCAGCGGTCCCTGGGCTCGACGGGCCGGAGTGGCGGGCTGAAGAGGCGACGACTTCCCTGGCACGCAGGGCTTGCACCCGGCGCCCGTCGTCCTAGGTGTCGCTAGGCGTCGGCTCGGCAAGGCGCTGGCCGACGGTCGCGGCGCCGACAGCGACGAGCAACGAGGCCAGGGCGCCGGCCGCCCTGCTCGCATGGATGGAGGGGAGGGGGGATGAAACTCGGTATGGTTGGGCTCGGTCGGATGGGCGCCAGCATGGTGGCGCGCCTTCTCCAGGCCGACCACCGGATCGTCGCCTTCGATCGGAACGCGGACAGGGTACGAGAGCTGGTGAGCCAGGGCGCGATCGGCGCCGGCTCGCTCGAGGAGCTGGCCAAGAAGCTCGAGCCGCCCCGCGCGATCTGGCTCATGGTGCCCGCGGCGGCCGTCGACGGCACCATCACGGCTCTGGCGCCGCTCCTGTCACGCGACGACGTGATCATCGACGGTGGCAACTCGCACTACCGTGACGACATCCGCCGCGCCAGAACGCTCGCCGCGGCCGGCGTTCGCCATGTCGACGTGGGCACCTCGGGCGGTGTCTGGGGCAAGGAGCGCGGCTACTGTCAGATGATCGGCGGCGACGCCGACGTTGTGGAGCGGCTCGAGCCCATCTTCGCCGCGCTGGCTCCGCCCTTCGAGGCGGCGCCGCGCACGCCGGGGCGCCACGGCGCGCCCACGGCCGCCGAACACGGCTACGTGCGCTGCGGACCGAACGGCGCGGGCCACTTCGTCAAGATGGTACACAACGGGATCGAGTACGGGCTCATGGCCGCGTACGCCGAGGGGCTCAATGTCCTCCGCCGCGCGAACGCCGGAAACGAGGCGCGTCCCGTTGACGCCGAGACGGCTCCCCTGCCGGAGCCCGAGCTCTATCGATACGACCTCGACCTGCGCGATATCGCCGAGGTGTGGCGCCGGGGCAGCGTCATCGCCTCCTGGCTGCTCGATCTCACGGCCGCGGCCCTGGCGCGCGACCCCGATCTGCGCGACTTCACCGGCCGCGTCTCCGACTCCGGCGAAGGGCGCTGGACGCTCAAGGCCGCGATCGACGAGAGCGTGCCGATACCGATCCTCGCGACAGCCATCAGCGAGCGCTTCGCCTCTCGCGGCGAGGCGGAGTTCTCCGACCGGGTCATGTCGGCGATGCGCTTCGGGTTCGGCGGGCACGAGGAGAAGCGTCCATGACAGTCCCGCTGCGCTCCGACGCCCTTGTGTTCTTCGGCGCCACGGGCGATCTCGCGTACAAGCAGATCTTCCCGGCGCTGCAGGCGATGGTCCGCACGGGCGCGCTGAGCGTGCCGGTGATCGGCACCGCGCGATCGCCATGGACCGTCGACCAGCTCCGCGCCCGCGCCCGCGACAGCCTCGAGCACCATGGCGGCGTCGATCGCGACAGCTTCGCGAAGCTCTGCTCGCTCCTGCGCTACGTTCCCGGCGACTACGCCGACGTCGCGACCTTTCATGCCCTGCGCCGCGAGCTCGGGCGGGCCGAGCGCCCTCTGCACTACCTCGCCATCCCGCCGAGCGCCTTCGCCTCCGTGATCCGCGGCCTCGGCACGTCGGGTTGCGCCGGTCGAGCGCGGGTCGCTGTGGAGAAGCCGTTCGGGCGCGACCTCGCCTCGGCGCGCGCCCTCAACGCCACGCTCCACGAAGCGTTCCCTGAATCGTCGATCTTCCGCATCGACCACTACCTCGGAAAAGAGCCGGTCCTGAACCTGCTCTATTTCCGGTTCACCAACCGCTTCCTGGAGCGCGTGCTCGACCGCGACAACGTCGACAGCGTGCAGATCACCATGGCCGAGAGCTTCGGCGTCCAGGGGCGTGGCAGGTTTTACGAGGAGACGGGCGCGATCCGCGACGTCATCCAGAACCACGTGCTGCAGGTGACGGCCATCCTGGCCATGGACCCGCCCTCCAGGGAGGACGTCGAGGCGATCCGCGACGAGAAGGCGCGCATCCTGAAGGCCATGGCGCCGCTCGACCCCGAGCACGTCGTGCGGGGCCAGTTTCGCGGCTACATGGAGGAGCCGGGCGTCGCCGCCGACTCGAACGTCGAGACGTTTGCAGCCATGAAGCTGCGCATCGACACATGGCGGTGGGCGGATGTGCCGTTCTTCCTGCGCGCGGGCAAGCGCCTCCCGACCAGCGCCTTCGAGGTGCGCGTGCAGCTCAAGCGACCGCCGCGCGACATCTACCGCGAGCGCTCGGCGCCGCCCGAGTACCTCCGCTTCCGTATCGGCCCCGACGTGACAGCCATCGCGGTGGGCGTGCACGTCAAGCGCCCCGGCGAGGCCATGGTGGGCCGCGACGTGGAGCTCCTTGCATCGGAGGGGCAGGCGCACGACATGCTGGCCTACGAGCGGCTCCTGGGCGACGCGATGCGGGGCGACACAAGCCTGTTCGCGCGCGAGGACGCCATCGAGGCACAGTGGCGCATCGTCGAGCCCGTCCTCGACGCGCCGACCCTGCCTCTCTCCTACGAACCGGGCACCTGGGGACCCGCGGAGGCCGATCGTCTGGTGGCGGCGGTGCCCGGCGGCTGGCAAAGGCCGATCCCTCCGAGGGCGGCGGCATGAACCAGGAAGAGATCGACAGGCTCTGCGTCAACACCCTCCGCTTCCTCGCTGTCGACATGGTGCAGCACGCGAGCTCCGGACATCCCGGCATGCCGCTCGACGCGGCGCCCATGGCCTACGTGCTGGCGACGCGCTTCATTCGCAGGGACCCGGCCGATCCGGGCTTCATCGATCGCGATCGCTTCGTGCTCTCGGCCGGCCACGCCTCGGCGCTCCTGTACGCCCTCATGCACCTCGTGGGCTATCAGGAGATGACCCTCGAGCAACTCCAGCGCTTCCGTCAATGGCAGAGCCTGACGCCCGGCCACCCCGAGAGCCACCTCACGAGAGGCGTCGAGGCCTCGACGGGGCCGCTCGGACAGGGGATCGCGAATGCGGTGGGCATGGCCATCGCCGAGGCGCACCTGGCTGCGCGCTACAACCGCCCGGGTCACGAGGTGTTCAACCACCACACCTACGCGCTCGCGAGCGACGGCGACCTCATGGAGGGCGTGCAGGCGGAGGCGGCTTCGCTGGCGGGTCACCTGGACCTCGGCAAGCTCATCGTCCTCTATGACTCGAACCGCGTCACGCTCTCGGGCACCACCTCGCTCACGTTCACGGAGGACGTGGCGGCCCGCTACAGCGCCTACGGCTGGCACGTGCAAGAGGTCGACGACGGCAACGATCTGGCGGCCATCTCGCGCGCGATCGAGGCGGCGAAGGGGGCCAGGGCGCGACCGTCGCTGATCGTGGTCAGGACGGTGATGGCCTACGGCTCGCCCGATCTCGCCGGCTCGTGGCACGCGCACGGTAACCCGCTGGGCGCGGAGGAGGTAAAGAAGACAAAGCGCAACCTCGGCTGGCCCGAGGATCCGCCCTTCCACATCCCGGCCGAGGCGCGCGCGCGCTTCCGCTCCGTCGCGGAGCGCGGCGAGGCCCTGCACAGGGACTGGGACCAGCGCTTCGCCGCCTACGCCAGGGCGCATCCCGAGCTGGCGCAGGAGATCAAGCGGCGCTTCAGCGCAGAGCTCCCTGCCGGCTGGGACGAGGGCCTGCCCAGGTGGCCCGCCGATGCCCGAGGGATGGCCACCCGCAAGGCCTCCGAGGCCGTGCTGCAAGCGCTGGCGAAGACGGTGCCGGAGCTCGTCGGCGGCTCGGGTGACCTGGATCCTTCGACGTTCACGTGGCTCAAGGAGGGCGGCGACCTGGAGTCACCGGCACGGCAACGTGAGGGGGTGGACGGGGTCGTCGGCGGCGGCTGGGGTTACGCGGGGCGCAACATCCACTTCGGCGTCCGCGAGCACGCGATGGGGGCGATCGTCAACGGCCTTGTCTATCACGGCGGCTTCATCCCCTTCGGCGCGACGTTCCTGGTCTTCGCCGACTACATGCGCCCGCCTATCCGGCTCTCGGCCATCGCCCGGCTGCGGTCGATCTGGGTCTACACGCACGACAGCATCGGCGTCGGCGAGGACGGACCGACACACGAGCCGGTGGAGCAGATCGCCAGCCTGCGCGCCATCCCGGGGCTGATCGTGCTGCGCCCGGGCGACGCCAACGAGACCCGCTGCGCCTGGCAGGTGGCCATCGAGACCCACGACACGCCGATAGCGCTCATCCTCTCGCGCCAGAGCGTACCGACCCTCGATCGCGGCGCCCTGGCCCCGGCCGAGGAGCTGCGCCGGGGCGCGTACGTGCTCAATCGAGGCGAGGCCGATCCCGAGCTCATCCTGATCGGGACCGGCTCCGAGGTGCCGCTCATCGTCGCCGCCGAGCCGGCCCTGCGCCAGCGCGGCGTCCGGGTGCGCCTCGTGTCGATGCCGTCGTGGGAGCTCTTCGCGCAGCAGAGCGCGGCGTACCGCGAGAGCGTGCTGCCCCGCGCGGTGAAGGCCAGGCTCGCGGTGGAAGCCGCCCGATCGTTCGGCTGGGAGCGCTGGGTCGGCCCGGACGGCGACATCCTCTCCGTCGACAGGTTCGGGGCGTCGGCGCCCGGCGATCTCGTGATGAAGGAGTACGGTTTCTCTATCGATCACGTCGTGGCGCGGGCCCTCGCGGTCCTCGAAAGGCTGACAGGCCCGCTGCCGCCGACGAGCCCGTCACGGGGGTCGTGAGCCCATGGACTCGTCCCCTGCGATCAAGCTGCTCCTCACCGACGTCGACGGCACCCTCGTCACCTCGGACAAGCGCCTCACCGATCGCGCCCTCGCGTCGGTCGAGCGGCTGCGTTCGGCCGGTGTAGGGCTCGCCATCATCAGCGGTCGCCCGCCGCGCGGGATGGCGATGCTGAACGGACCGCTCGCGCTGGCGACGCCCGTCATCGCGTTCAACGGCGGCATGTTCGTGACGCCCGATCTCGCCGAGGTGCTCGAGCAACGCTGCCTGCCGGTCACCGTCGCCGAGGAGGTCGTGACGGCGCTCGCGAGCGCTGGCCTGGACGTCTGGGTCTACCGCGGCAGCGACTGGTTCATCCGCCGCCGCGACGCGCCGCACGTCACGCGCGAGGAGCAGACAGTGCAGTTCGCGCCCATCGTCATCGACGATCTCGGCGGCGCCCTCGAGGGCGCCGTCAAGATCGTCGGCGTCAGCGACGACCTCGCCCTTGTCGCACGCTGCGAGGGCGAGCTGCGTCAGCGCTTCGGAGCACAGGTGTCCGCGGCGCGATCGCAGCCTTACTATCTCGACGTGACCCACCCCGACGCGAACAAGGCGGCGGCGCTGCGGTGGCTGTCGCGCACGCTCGGCGTCCCGCTCTCGCAGGTCGCCTGCATCGGTGACATGCCGAACGACGTGCTCATGTTCGGGCTGGCGGGGCTGAGCATCGCGATGGGGAACGCCAGCCCCGACGTGCAACGCTGCGCGCGCCACGTCACCTCGTCGAACGACGAAGAGGGGTTCGCGTGCGCCGTCGACAGGTTCGTCCTCGGCGCGCGCGCCGACGCGTCACCGCGACAGGGTCAGCGCCAACAAACCTGAAAACCAGGAGGGCCTCATGTCTCCCGAGCAGTTCGACATCCTCGTTCTCGGCAGCGGCGCCGGCGGAAAACACGTGGCCTGGGACATGTCCCCGGCCGGGGCGCGTACGGCCGTCGTGGAGCGGGAGCGCCGCATGATCGGCGGCTCGTGCCCCAACACCAACTGTCTCCCGAGCAAGAACGAGATCTGGAGCGCCAAGGTCGCCGACCTGGCGCGGCACGCGGCCGCGTACGGCACGATCACCGGCCCCGTCGCGGTCGACATGGCGCGCGTGCGGCAGCGCAAGCGCACCATGGTCGAGGCGCAGGTCGCCCGTCACCTGGAGAATTTCCGCGCGAGCGGCGCCGACCTGATCATCGGCGCGGGGCGGTTCGTCGCGCCGAAGACCCTCGAGGTGCAATCCGACGGCAAGACACGCGTGCTGAGAGGCGATCGCGTGTTCCTCAACCTGGGGACGCGCGCCACGATCCCGGACGTCCCTGGCCTCTCGTCCGCGGCGCCGCTCACGCACGTCGAGGCGCTGGACCTCGGCAGGCTCCCCGAGCACCTCCTCGTGCTCGGCGGGGGCTACGTGGGCCTCGAGCTCGCGCAGGCGTACCGTCGATTCGGGAGCCGCGTCACCCTCATCAGCCGCGCGCCGCAGCTCGCCCCTCGTGAGGACCCCGACGTCGCGGGGGCGCTCCGCCAGATCCTCGAGAGTGAGGGGATCGAGGTGCGGCTGTCGGCTCATCTGCTGCGGGTGCAGGGCCGGTCCGGCGACCACGTCAGCCTGCGCGCGCGCACGCCGGACGGCGAGCGGACCATCGAGGGGAGCGATCTCCTTGTCGCGGTGGGGCGCACGCCCGACACGGCCGGGATTGGCCTCGAGACAGCCGGGGTCGAGCTCGACGATCGCGGCTACATCAAGGTCAACGATCGGCTGGAGACCACCGCGCCCGGGGTATGGGCGATGGGCGAGTGCGCCGGCAGCCCGCAGTTCACCCACGTCGCCATCGACGACTTCCGCGTCGTCCGCGACAACCAGGCCGGGGGCCACCGGACCACGCGCGACAGGCTGGTCCCCTTCTGCATGTTCACCGACCCGCCGCTCGCGCGTGTCGGCCTGAACGAGCGCGAGGCCGAGAGCCGTGGGGTCGAGGCGCGCATCGCCACGCTGCCGATGAGCGACGTGCTGCGGGCGGCGACGACCGGCGAGACGCAGGGCTTCATGAAGGCCCTCGTCGACGCGCGGAGCGACAGCATCCTCGGCTTCACCATGCTCGGCGCGGAGGCCGGGGAGGTTGTCGCCGTGGTGCAGATCGCGATGCTGGCCGGCATGCCCTACACAGGGCTGCGGGACGCCGTCCTGGCGCACCCGACGATGGCCGAAGGCCTCGGCGCGCTGTTCGCAAAGGTGCCGGCCAGCTCCACGTAGCCGCCGTCCGCGCAGCCCACGCCGGCCACGTCCCCGCGTCCGAGCTGCCCGTGGTTGCCGAGGTCGGCGCGCCGTCGCGCCCGTCCTGCGCGACGACGGTCCAGGGCCGTGCGGCGGACGGGTCGATGTGCATTCCGGCTCGCGAGGACACAACCGAGGGCAGTCGCCTCAACGCTGCTCCTCGACGTGGATTCCACACATCCCCCTCCCGACGACGGTGGGCCACTCTACTGCGCTTCTCCACAATACCCGTCCTGATCGAGGCCGCCGAGGAGAAATTCACGGCCTCACTCGAGGACGACACGCGCGTTCCGCGCAGCGGTGTGGTCCTCTGAAATGGGGCCGTCGCGCGAGGGGCCTTCGCCGGCGCGATCCGCTCCCGCGACGTCGCCGCTGTCGGGGGCGCCGAGCGCCCGGCGGCCCTCGCCGTGAAGCCCGCACCGACCAGGTGAGAAGGACGAGGAGGACAAGGATGCCCACCATTGCAATCGTCGGCGCCGGCATGGCCGGCCTGCACCTCGCGCTGCACCTCCAGAAGGAGGGACTCGACGTGAGCCTGTACGAGGAGCGCGCGCCGGACGAGATCCGGGCGGGGCGCCTGCCCAGCACCGTCGCGCTCTCCCCGCTGACCCGGGAGCGCCAGCGGGCGCTCGGTCGCCCGAGGCGACGGCCCGCTTCATCGCGAGCCACGCCTGACGCGGGGGACCCCGTCGCTCCACCCCGGCACGTCGCGCGTCGTGCCGGGGAAGAGCACCTCGCCGCCCCGGCGCATCGGGGCCACCTCCGAGGGCGGGTGAGCGCGCGGGCGAAGAGGAGATCGAGCGTATCCTGGAGCGACACAACATCGTTCTGTTCTCGAGTGGAGGCGATCACTCCCTCGAGAAGCTCGCTCTGCTCTGCCCAGGTTGCCATACGCTGATGCATGAGCGAGGCTCTGTTCGACTGGGCCGCCGAACCCTGCTTGAGGGAGGGCTTGCTCCGTGAATCCGACGGCGGTTTGGACGGAACACGCATCTCCTCTGGACCGCGGCAGCTTCACCCTCGCCCGCCCGCCCGCCGTCCTCCGTGGTAGGAGATGCTTGTGCCTGCGCGACCCTACCGTGAGCCCTCGCCGGTCGAGCCCGACCCCGTCCCGCAGCAGTCGGAGGCGGCCCGGCTCGGGAGTCTGCGCTCCGTCCACGCGCCCCCGCCGCTGCGCCGGGCCCTCCTCGGCCCGATCCTGATCGCGGCCCTTATCGTCGCTATCGGCGCCGCGGGTGGTGCGTCACGGACCATCCTCGTCGCCCTTGCGGCGGTCACGCTCGCGATCCTCGCCTGGGAGCCGCTGCGCAACCGCGGGTGGTCGGCGGCGCTGCACGCGCAGGGATTGGTCCTGCTGCGACGAGGCACCCGGCGGGTCGTCACGTTCGACGACGTGAACGAGGTGTGGTACGAGATCCGTCCAATTCATAATCAGGCGGGGGCGTACCTCGGCGCCCTCCGCCTTGTTGACTACTCCGGTGAGGAGCACCGCTTGCCCCTCGCGGTCAACGACGGTGGCACGCTCGCCATCAGCGTGTTGCGCGAGTGCTCGGGGCCGCTGCTCGTCGAAGCTCGGCGGGCGCTCGGGGAAGGTGAAGTGCTCACGTTCGGGAAGATCCAGCTCGATCGCGCGGGGATCACGGTCGGCGGTGCGCGGATGATGTGGGGCGAGATCCGGCTGGCCGTCGTGTCGCACGCGCGCGTGCGCCTCTATCGCCGCTTTCCGATCATGGCCTGGCGCACCATACGCCTCGACCGCATCCCCAACCCCGGAGTATTCGTCGGTCTTGTCGAGCAGTGCGCGGCAAAGACGCGAGTCGACGATCCGCTCCTCGTGCCTTTCACCTCCGGGGACGAGAAGCTGCGCGCCCAGGCCGCACAGGGAGACAACGAGTGGGCGCTGCGGGAGATGCTCGTCGGCGGCCTCTTCTGCGTCGCGGGCATCGCCTTCACCCTGGCGACCTACTCGGCGGTCAGCAACTCGTACATCCTCGCGTGGGGGGCCATCCTCTTCGGAGCGTTCCGCTTCTACAAGGGCCTCGCGTCGCTGCTGCGCGGCCCGCGCCTGTGACGTTCATGTCAGAGCTCGAGCCGTGAGCCGGACCGGAGAGACCGCCGCCCGACCAGCGGCCGCAGGCCCTTTCTTCGGTCCATGGGGCGACCGCCGTTGCCAGCCCATCCCGCTCCCCAGCCGGCCTCGCCAAAGAGGTCAACGGAGAACCAATGCTTCGAAGATCGATGATCTGGATGCTCTGTGCCTTCAACGTCGCATGCGGCGGCTCGCAAGCCAGCCCGAATGCCTCAGGCGCCGCGGAGCACGCCGCGCCGCCCACCACCCCAGCCGCCAGTCGTTTTCGGCTGAAGGTGTCGCTCTTCCCGTGGATCCCTGGCGATACGTCCTACGTCAGGTGGATCGAAGAGGAGTTCGAAAGGTCGAATCCCACGATTGATCTCGTCGTTCGCGACCCTGCGAAGTCCCATGACTGGAAGCCGGACGAGTACGTCGGCGACCTGTCGTACGAGTGGGAGAAGACTGGCCAGGCGCTGACCGATGCGAGCTCGCCCGACTTCCAGCACCTCGTCGAGGTCGATACGATGATCCTCGGCGAGCTGGTGAAGCGGAAGGCCGTGCTGCCGTTCACGATCCCCGATCCCGGGTTCCTCGAGTTCACCCGACGGGCGGTTCAAGTGGATGGCACGACGTATGGCGTGCCTCACTGGACGTGCGGGCACTTCTTCATGAGCAACTTGCCCCAGATCAAGGCGGCCTCGTCGCTCGACCAGCTTCTCAGGACGCTTGCCACTGCCGGGCGAGCGGAAAGCGTCGACGTGGCGGGCGACATGGACGGTAGCTGGGAGTCTGTCATGTTGTACCTCGACGCCTATGTCGATGCGCACCCCACCGCGTCAGCATCGGAGGCGACGACGCACTCCCGGCTCGACAGGGATGTCGAGGCGAATCTGACGAAGGTTGGCCGGGCGTGTACCCACGAGGGAAAGAACCACTGCGCCGATGACGCCGCGGAGGCCTTCGCCGCAGGGCGCGTCGACGCGCTGTTCGGGTACTCGGAGCGGCTGAACGAGGCTGCGCGCAAGGGCACAGACCCTGACAAGGTGACGATCGTGCCGGCGGCGCTTGGCCAGACAGACCGCCTCCTCCTGTTCACCGATGCGCTCGTCCTGTCGCCTCGGTGCAGCGCTGCGGAGTGCAAGGATGCTGCTGCCAGGTTCGCGACCTTCTACACGGACGCGAGGGTCTACGAGACGGTCCTGCTCTCCCGCGATGGGGGCCAGGACGCAAAGCCACGATATCTCCTGCCTGCCACCCGGGCAGCGTTCGAGCGTCCCGATGTCCAGGCTGACCCCATCTACAACCAGCTCCAGGGGTACGTCGGCGGCGCGGACGGTTATCCCAACCAGGGGGTGCCGGCCGCGAAGCAGAGCGGGGTCTTACGTGGGCTCGTGGCGAACGCGCTCGGGATCAAGAGAAATGACTGACATCTTGCTGCGGCAGGCAGGGATGGTTCCATGACGACCTGGATCAGCGGAGTCTGCGAGACGAAAGGCATCAGCATCCGCTACCTCCGGACTGGAGGCGCCAGGCCTCCCGTCGTTCTGCTCCATGGGTTGATGGGGAGCGGCGCCTGCTGGACTCCCCTGGCGCGGGCGCTCGAAGGTGAGTTCGACGTCGTCATGCCCGCCGCCAGAGGGCACGGCGGCTCGAGCGCGCCGCACCACGGATACAGGTACGACGATCACGCGAGCGACGTCGTGGGCCTCCTCCGCGGCCTGGATCTCTCTCGTCCGGTTCTGCTGGGCCACTCGATGGGCGGCATGACCGTCGCGGTGGTGGCGAGCCGAGGGGCGGGGATGCTCCGCGGCCTCGTCCTGGTCGACCCGACGTTCTTGAGCCCCGAGCGCCAGCGCGAGGTGCGCGACAGCGACGTCGCCGAACAACACCGCCAGGCCCTCGGCTTGCAGAAATCCGACCTCGTCGCGCAGGCGCGGGCCCGGAGCCCGGGTCGCTCGCCCGAGATCGTCGAGTTCCAGGCCGAGGCGAGGCTGAAGACCCGCATGGGCGCGTTCGACGTCCTCACGCCGCCGAACCCCGAGGTTCGCGGCGTGGTGAGCGCGATCGACGTCCCGAGCCTGCTCGTCATCGGCGACAGCAGCCCCGTCGTCACGCTCGAGATGGCAACGGAGCTGCGGCGCTCGTGTGCAGTTCATCTCCGATGAACGCGCTCGCCATCCGCACCAAGCAAAGGCGGCAGTGCGTTCCTACCTGGTCGAACGATGTGCGTTCCGCTTCGCCACCGCCATGGATGGGGCTGACGCCCGGCGATTGGAACAGCAGCTCAAGTCAGAGCTCAAACCGGTTCTGAACCCGTAGGCGGCGGGCCACGCGTCCCGCCGCCGAACAGAGCGTTGCATCCGGCGGCGGGCGCAGGTTACAGTGCATCCACAGGCGTGCGTCGCACGCCCGCCGCGGCTGAGCTTGGCGTTGGCTATCCTCAGGTGCATTCGTGTCGAAGGTCGATCTCAAGAGGGAGCTCAAGCATCTCTACCAGCCATCCGCGAAGGAGGTGGTTCAGGTCGACGTTCCAGCGTTTCAGTTTCTCATGATCGACGGCGAGGGCGACCCCAACACGTCACAGGCGTATGCCGAGGCCGTGGAAGCGCTGTTCTCCGTTGCCTACACGACGAAGTTCATGGTGAAGAAGGGGGGCGCAAGGGATCGACTACGCGGTCATGCCGCTCGAAGGCCTCTGGTGGTCGGATGACATGTCCGTCTTCACCTCCAACGACAGGTCGAGGTGGAAATGGACGATGATGATCATGCAGCCTCATTTTGTATCTGAGCGACGTGCGTCGCGCCGACCCGGCGAAGTGGNATCTGAGCGACGTGCGTCGCGCCGACCCGGCGAAGTGGAAAACCATCATCCGTCAACCCATGGCTGGATAGCTGGCGGACCGTTCGAGCCGACGCCCCTACGCGGCACGGCTTGCCTCAGGCGTCATGTCGCAGAAGCACACGTTTTATTACCAACGCTCGCGTTGGAGCGCGAATGACGCGCGAGGCGGAGAGCGCCGCGTCGACGGACGGGTTGTGACCGGCGGGGTCCCGCCGGAGGGCCTTACCGGCTCCGCGTCTTCTCTGCCTTCTGCC
>NZ_JEMA01000386.1 GCF_001589285.1 Sorangium cellulosum
AGGGCCTCACGGGCGACGCCGTCGCGCGCTTCGAGCGGCCCGACCCGCTGGATCCATCGGCGCTCGGGCCCTGGCTCGCCGCGCTCCACCGGCGGGCCGCGCGGCGGGCGCGCGAGGACGCCGCCTGGCGGAGCGAGCGGGACCTCGCCCGGAGGGCCACGCAGTGGATCGCCGCCGCGACCTTCGCCCTGGCCGACCCCGACCTGCTCGCCGCGCTGCTCCTGTCGCCCCCGCGCGCCCCCGATCGCGAGCGCTTCTACCTGCGCGCGGCGCTCCACGGCCACCGCCTGCTCGGCGCGCTGCCGCTCTCGCTCGCGCTGCGCGATCGCGCGGCGCGGCTCGTCGTGGCCCGGGCGCTGCCGCTGTTCTGCGCCGAGGCGGGCGCGGACGGCGACCCCGCCTGCGCCGAGCCGATCGCGCTCGTCGAGGCGGTGCTGCGCGGCCACGGCCTCGACGCCTACGCCGCGGACATGGCGCGGGCGTCGTGATCGCGCCGGCCGGAGAGACATCTCCCCCGATCTTGTCGATAATGCGCCCGCGATGGACCAGCCGCCGCTCGACAACAAGACGGATTTCGCCGCGCACCCGCAGCTCCTCGTCGATCGGGACGGCGAGAAGCTGGTCACGATCGTGAAGGCGAGCTTCGAGCTCCAGGAGGACGGCGGCTTCGAGCTCGCGCCGCCCGAGCGCACGCGCGCGATCCGGTTCGCCGACCTGCCGTGGGAAAAGGAGAAGCCCGAGAGCGTCGCCTACCCGGCCGACATCTGCCTGTTCAAGCCGGCCACCGACGTGATCTTCGTGGCCAGGGCGTACGCGCCGAGCGGCAAGCCGGCGCCCTCGTTCGACGTGCGCGTCGAGGTCGGCCCGCTCAAGAAGTCGCTTGTCGTGTTCGGCAGGCGTCTCTGGGTGGACAAGGGCGCCGCGCTCACCGCGCCGGGCCCTATCGAGGAGATCGACATGCGCTACGACCACGCCTGGGGCGGCATGGACGACGAGGACCCCGCGGCGATCCTCGAGGAGCCGCGCAACCCGATCGGCATGGGCGTCACGCGCGCGCCCGCCTCGCTCACCCACCAGCCGGCGCCGAACATCGAGGACCCTTCGTTCCCGATCCGGACCGCGAAGTCCGCGCCGCCGCCCGCCGGGATCGGGCCCATCGGCCGGCACTGGGAGCCGCGCCGCAGGTACGCGGGGACGTACGACCGCACGTGGCAGGAGCTCCGCGCGCCGCTCCTGCCCGAGGATTTCGACCACCGCTACAACCTGTGCGCCTCGCCCGGCCTGATCGCGGATCCGCCGCTCGCGGGCGGCGAGCCGGTGCGGGTGCTCAACCTCACGCCTGACGGGGCGCTCAGCTTCGAGCTCCCGAGGGTGCAGGTGGAGATCGAGTTCCAGGTGAAGGATCGCCCGCCGGCCGCGTTCGCGCCCCACCTCGACACGGTGCTCGTCGACCTCTACGCCACCGGCCCGCAGAAGCCGGTGGCCTTGGAGATGGTCTGGCGCGCGCACGTCAAGGCGCCCCGGCGGATGAAGGACGCGCGCGTCGTCGTGCGCGAGCGGGGGCGCGCGTGAGGCCCCTCGCCGTCCTCGTCGCCGCGGGCGCGGTCACGCCCGTCGGGCTGCGGTCGATCGACACAGCCTTCTCGCACCGCGCCGCCGCGGCCGCGATGCGCGAGGCGCCGCTCCTCGACGCGAAGGGGGAGCCGGTCACGATGTGCTTCCTCCCCACGCTCGATCCGCTCGCCACCGGCGCGTCGCGCGCCGCCCTGCTCGGGGCCCGCGCGCTCGGCGAGGCACTCGAGAAGCTCGGCCCCGCCGCGCGCGGGCTGCGGATGCAGATGGCCCTGTGCCTGGACGAGCACCTCGGGCAGCGGCAGCCCGGGGGCGAGGTCCCGGCGCAGCGGCTCGCCGCCGAGCTCGCGGCGCGCGCGGAGGCGCACGCGCCCGGGATCTCGGTCAAGGTCGCCACGCGCGGCCCGGCCGGCCCGGGGTTCCTGCTGCCGGAGCTGTGCGACGCGCTCGCCCGCGGCGCGATCGACGCGGCGCTGCTCGGCGGCGTGCACACCGACTACGATCCCGCGCGCATCGCCGCGCTCGACGCCGCGGGCCGGATCTTCCGGCCGGACAACCTCGACGCGCTGATCCCCGGCGAGTGCGCGGCCTTCGTGGTCCTCATGCGCCCCGACGTCGCGCGCCGCGCCCAGCTCCGCGATCAGGGGCAGATCGTCGGCCTCGCCACCGCGCACGAGCGGGCCCGCCCGGACAACGACGAGTCGGCGTTCCAGGCCTCGGGCCTCACCGCCGCGCTCCGCACGGCGCTCGCGCCCCTGTCCGACCGCGGGCTGCGCGCCGGCTGGATGCTCACCGATCTCACCTTCGAGACCTTCCGCCATTTCGAGCTCCAGGCCGCCTCGGTGCGCACGCAGCAGCTCTTCTGCGATCCGCAGCAGGTGGAGAGCCCCGCGCAGCGGATAGGCCACCTCGGCGCCGCCGCCATGCCGCTGCACCTCAGCATCGCGTCCGAGGCGTTCACGCGCGGCTTCGCGCCGCACCCCTGCGCCGTCTCCCTCGCCGGCAGCGACGGCGGGGAGCGCGCGGCCATGGTCGTCGTCGCGCCGGGCTGACGCCGGTACGGCGAGCCCCCTGCCGCGCTCCGGCGGCGATTGCGGCGCCATTCCGACGGTGGCGCGGGCGCGCGCAGCATTCCGTCGCCCCGCCGTGAGCTCCGCAAAATTCGGCTCCCACGCCCGTCGAAATTCCGCTGCCACGCCTTTTCCGCCGCGTCCGCGGGGCTTGGCGCCGCCCGCCGATCGCCTACCATGCCCTGAATGGCCGCCACCTTCGCCACCTTCTCCCTCGAGGGCGACAACCTCCCCGCGGACATCGCCGTCACCCGATTCGAGGCCGTCGAGGGGGTCTCCACCCCGTACGCGGTCGACGTGCGCTTCTCGACGCTGGACACCGCCTTCCGGGTCGAGGATTGCCTGCGCAGCCGCCTTTGCCTGCGGGTCATCGACACCTCCGGCGCGCAGCGGCTGTTCGACGGCGTCGTCGACCGCGCCGGCTTCGCCCGCGTCGCGGGCGAAGGGCGCCAGTTCGACGTCCGCCTGCGGCCGGCGCTCGCGGCGCTCGCGCACCGCGAGGGGTGCCGCATCTTCCAGGAGAAGAGCATCGTCCAGGTGGTGCAGACCGTCTTCGAGGAGGCGGGCTTCGGCGACAAGGTCGAGTGGCGGAATGCGAAGGAATACGAGGCGCGGGAGTTCATCGTCCAGTACCGCGAGTCGCACCTCAACTTCGTCTCACGCCTGCTCGAGGACAACGGCCTCTTCTACTACTTCCGGCACGAGGTCTCCGGACACACGATGATCATCACCGACGATCCCTCCTCGTTCGAGGTCGAGGAGGGGACGCCGGTGATGTTCCGCATGGCGCAGGGCGGCCTGCCCGGCAGCCAGCCGCTCGCGAAGCTCACGAGGACGCGCGCCCTGCGCACGAGCAGCGTGCACCTGCGGGACCACGATTTCGAGAAGCCCGCCGTGAAGCCCGAGTCCGCGCTGCCCCGCAAGGAGGCCATCGAGCTGCCCTATTTCGAGTACCCCGGCGGCTTCACCAAGGGGAGCGTGGGCGCGCGCCGCGCCGACGCCCGCATGCGCGAGCTCTCCGCCGACGCCGACGTGTGCGAGGGCGAGAGCCGCGCGGCGGGCCTCAAGGTGGGCGAGCCGTTCCTCGTCGAGGGCGCCGCCGAGCCGTGCCTCAACGGCGAGTTCGTTGTCACCCGGCTGGTCTCGCGCGGCAACCAGACGCTCACCGGGGGAGAGACGAACTACGACGTCGAGAACCACTTCCGCGGCATCCCCAAGGGCGCGCCCTTCGCGGCCGAGCGCCGCGCGCGCCGGCCGCGCATCCGCGGCATCCAGACGGCGGTCGTCACGGGGTCGAGCACCCAGGAGCAGGCGATCCACGTCGACAACTACGGCCGCATCAAGGTGCGCTTCTTCTGGGACCGGCAGGGCCAGCAGGACCACACAGCGAGCTGCTGGCTGCGCGTCTCGCAGCTCGCGATGGGCGGCTCGATGATCCTCCCCCGCGTCGGCTGGGAGGTCTCCGTCGCCTTCCTCGACGGCGACCCGGACAGGCCGCTCGCCCTCGGGCGCACCTACAACGCGGAGAAGACGCCGCCGCAATCGCTCCCCGCCGCCAAGGCGTCCGGCTCTCTCAAGAGCATGTCGTCGCCGGGCGCGGGCGGCCATAACGAGGTCGGCATGTCCGACAGCTCCGGGAGCCAGGGCTTCGGCGTCCACGCCCAGAAGGACTTCAACGTCACCGTCAGGAACGACAAGGTCGATGAGGTCGCGGTCAACGAGGAGAACCACATCAGCGTGAACGGCTCCCGCTCGGTCAAGGTCGACGAGTCGATCACCGTGGCCGGGAACCAATCGCTCGACGTCGGCGCGGTGCTCTCCCACAAGATCACGGGCAACCAGAGCATCTCGATCGGCGGCAACGACACGACCAACGCGATCAGCAATCACGTCGAGAAGGTCACCGGCAACCGCTCGTATACGGTGAGCGGGAATCAGATCACGATATCGAACGGCATCGAGCAGTCGATCACCGGCGACATGAGCCGCAAGGTCGGCGCGGTGCAGATCGCCGGCAGCCTCGCCTCGATCAACGATAACGTCCTCGGCGGGATGGCGGAGACGGTCGGCGCCGTGAAGGCGCAGATCATCAACGGCAGCCACGGAGAGCAGATCTCCGCCAACAAGGACCAGACCTCCCTCGCGGCCGAGCTCCACCTGACCAAGGGCTCGATCTCTCAGGTGGCGACGGGCGTCACCAACCTGGTGGGCGGCCTCCATTACCAGAAGCTGAACGGCGATCTGGTCGTCCAGGCGCCGCTCATCACGCTCCTCGGCGCCGTCGGCTCGTTCAAGGGCGGCGGCAGCGAGCTCAAGCTCGGCGGCGGACCCGTCGTGATCAAGGGGACCAAGATCGCGGTGAAGGGCGCCCTCGTCGTCAAGATGGGCGCGTCGATGAAGCTCGGATCGTGAGGTCCGCGGGCGCCAGTGAGGTGAAGAGTGGCTGAACATCATATCCTCGCGATCCCCTCCGTCAGCGTGGAGGGCAAGGTCTACCGGGTGCTGCGCTTCGAGCTCACCGAGCAGCTCTCGGAGCTCACCCGCCTCGAGTGCGACCTGCTCGACGACGAGGCGGCGCTGCCGCGGCCGAAGGACGTCCTCGACAAGCGCGCGGTGTTCACGCTCACGCGCAGCGACGACACGCAGACCCGCGCCTTCGCGGGCACCATCGTTGTCGCCGAGCTCCTGCCCGACAGCGACGACGTGCCCACGCTGCGGATCGAGGTCGCGCCGGCGCTCTGGAACCTCGGGCAGCGCGCCGACTGCCGGATCTTCCAGGAGAAGAGCGCTGTCGACATCGTGAAGGAGGTGCTCGAGGGCGCGGGCGTGCCCGCGGGCCAGCAGGACTGGCGCCTGGCCGAGCCCCACCCGGCGCGCGTCTACACCGTCCAGTACCGGGAGCGGGACCTCGATTTCATCCACCGCCTCCTCGCCGAGGAGGGGATCTACTTCGCGATCCACGTGAAGAACGATCAGGACGTGCTCGTCTTCAGCGACTCGCCGACCGGCCTCGAGGACATCGAGGGCGCGACGACGCTCCCGTTCTTCCAGGACTTCGGCGTCGACGGCTTCGCGGATCGCGTCGTCCGCCTCTCCCGGGAGGTCTCGGTGCGGAGCGACAAGGTGTTCGTCCGCGATTACAACCCCGAGAAGCCCTCGCTCAAGCTGGAGGCGTCGGCCGAGGGGAGCGATCCCGGGTCGCACGAGCTCGAGATCTACGAGTACCCCGCGCGCACAGCCGACGTGAGCGCGGCGGAGCGGCTCGCGAAGGTGCTGCTCGACGCGGTGCAGGCCGAGCGCGACGTCGTGCGCGGCGAGAGCGGCTCGCTCGCGCTGCTCCCGGGCCGGCGCTTCTCGGTGGAGGGCCACCCGTACGACCCGCTCAACCAGGAGTACCTCGTGGTCCGCTCGCGCATCGCCGGCAGCCGCCCGCGGAACTTCGAGATCGCGGGCCGCGCGGGCGCGGGCGACGGCGACGGCGCGCGCGACCTCCGCATGGCCTGCGAGTTCTGGGGCGTGCCCACCGGGACGACGCGCTACAGGCCGCCGCGGCGCGCCCGCGAGCAGGTCGTCCCGGGCGCGCAGACGGCGATCACGACCGGGCCCTCGGGGCAGGAGATCCACACGGACGCGAGCGGCCAGGTGAAGGTCTCCTTCCACTGGGATCGCTCCGGAAAGAAGGACGACACGTCGAGCCGCTGGATCCGCACGAGCCAGGTGCCGACCGGGGGCTCGATGCTGCTGCCGCGCGTCGGCTGGGAGGTCACGGTGCGCCACCTCGAGGGCGACGCCGACCGGCCCTTCGTGCTGGGCCGCATGTACAACGCGCTCACGCCGCCTCCCTACGCGCTGCCGAAGGAGGCCGGCAAGAGCTCCCTCCAGACAGCGACGACGCCGGGCGGGGGCAGCTCCAACGAGCTCAGGATGTCGGACGCGAAGGGCGCCGAGGAGATGTTCATCAACGCCTCGAAGGACATGTCCACCGAGGTGAAGAACAACGCGACCGAGTCGATCGGCAACAACCACGCGAAGAAGATCGGCGCGGATCAGTCGACGAACGTCACGAACAGCATGACGAGCAGCGTCGGCGCCAACCAGAAGATCTCGGTCTCGGGCAACCAGGCGATGAAGATCGAGACCTTCCACGTGGACGACATCGGCGGCGACCACACGCTCGCGATCGGCGGCAACCGCGACATGAAGGTCGGCGGCGATCACAAGCGCGATGTCACCGGCGACAGCGCGCTCACCGTCTCCGGCAACCAGATCGATCTCGTTGTCGGCTCGGTCACGGACGCGACCCTGGCCGGCTTCAAGCACGAGGTCGGCGCGGCGCTGGTCGAGCTCGCGCTGGGGCACCGCACGGTGACGGTCCAGGGCGACCGGAGCGAGACGGCCACCGGCGCGAAGGTGATCGCGGTCAAGTCCGGGCGCGGCGTCGAGGTCGGCGGATCGATGAACGTGAAGGTCGGCGGCGCGATCGTCAACGTCGCCAACGGCGATCGCGTGGAGAGCTCGCTCGGCGCCTACACCGAGCTCGCCGGCGGCGCGCACATCGTCAAGGCGAACAACGTCGTCTTCGAGGCGACCGGCGCGCTCACGCTCGTCATGGGCGCGTCGATCGTCTCGCTGACGCCCGCGAGCGTCGCGATCCTCGGCCTGTCCGCGAAGCTCGACGGCGACGTCGCGGACACAGCCGCGCTGGTACTCGACAACTGAGGAGCAGGAGGCGAACGTGGCACGCCAGACCGTAGCGCACTTCACGATCGAGGATGTCCCGGCGGCCCGGGTGCTCCGCTTCGAGTCGATCCACGAGGCGGGCAGGCCGCTCGTGCTCGACGTCGAGGTCGTCCTCTACACGTACCAGGAGCTCGACGCGATGATCGGGAAGGGGGCGGTGCTCTCCTTCGGCGCGTCGGGCGAGGAGCCGCGCCTCATCGCCGGGATGGTGGAGGCCGCGACCTCGATCGGCTCGACCGAGCTCGGCATGGATATCCTCGGCGCGCGCTACGCGGTGCGCGTCGTCTCCTCGCTCGCGCTGCTCGCGCGCAGCGTCGACTCCCGCATCTTCCAGGAGATGAGCGCCAAGGAGATCGTCGCGCAGGTCCTCGAGGAGCACGGGGTCTCCCGGGTCGAGTGGCGGCTCAGCGGCGACTGTCCGAAGCGCGAGTACTGCGTGCAGTACCAGGAGAGCGCGCTCGCGTTCATCTCGCGGCTCATGGAGCACGAGGGCATCTACAGCTTCGTCGAGGTGGACGCCGAGGGGGAGCTCCTCGTCTTCGACGACGACAGCACCGTCGCCGGGCCGATCTCCGGCGATCCCGCGCTGCCGTTCCGTCGGCGCACCGGCCTGAGCGCGGCCGACGAGCGCGACGCGATCTACGCGATCCGCGAGCAGGAGCGGGTGCGCTCCGGCAAGTTCGTCCTCCGCGACTTCGACTTCAAGCGACCGAAGCTCGACCTCACGGTGACCGCGGCGTCGAGCGAGCGGACCGAGCTCGAGCGGTACGACTACCCGGGCGGCTACTTCGAGCCGAGCGAGGGCGAGCGGCTCGCGAAGATCCGGCTGGAGGAGGAGCAGGTCGAGCGGCGCACGATCGACATCGACGCCGTGTGCCCGCGCCTCGCGGTCGGCCACAAGCTCACGATCACGGACGCCGGTGAGCTCGACGGCGAGTACTTCCTGTTCTCGGTGACGCACACATTCGTCCACGAGGAGGACGGCGAGGGCGCCGCGCCGCGCTCCAGGGCGCGTGCGCGCCTCGTGCCCGCCGACGTGAAGTACCGGCCGCGGCGCATCACCCCGATCCCTGTCATCGAGGGGCCGCAGACGGCGACGGTGGTGGCGCCGGCCGGCTCGCAGCCCGAGGCGATCCACACCGACGAGCACGGCCGGTGCAAGGTCAAGTTCCACTGGGACCGGAGCGACGCTGTCGACGACAAGGCCTCGTGCTGGATGCGCGTCGCGCAGCTCCAGACCTCGGGCTCGATGATGCTCCCCCGCATCGACTGGGAGGTGATCGTCGAGTTCCTCGAGGGGAACCCGGACCGCCCGATCGTCACGGGCCGCCTCTACAACGGCGTCTTCATGCCGCCGTACGCGCTGCCCGAGGGCAAGACGCGCACGGCGATCCGGACCGCGAGCACGCCGGGCGGCGGCGGCACCAACGAGGTCCGCTTCGAGGACAAGGCGGGCGCCGAGGAGATCATGATGCACGCCCAGCACGACATGAAGACGGCCGCCGCGAACAACGCCAAGAAGAACATCGGCAACAACGAGACCACGGTGATCGGGAACAACGCGTCGCTCGAGGTCGGCGGCAACCAGACGACGAAGATCACGAAGGGCTCGTCGAACACGGTGGGCGCCGATCAGACGATCAGCGTGGGCGGCAACCGCACCCTCGAGGTGAACGCGGTGTCGGCGCTCACGGTGAAGGGCAACGCGACGACCACGGTGGGCGGGAACCAGTTCGAGATGGACGGCAACCCGCTCGAGGCGATGCTCGCGCTCGCCGCGCAGGCGGCCGTGCAGTTCGCGAGCGTGATGGCGAACAACGCGATCTCGGCGATCCAGGGGCAGGTCGACGGCGCGATCAACCAGGTGATGGCGCCGATCAACGGGCTCACGCAGCAGGTGCAGGGGGTCGCCGGCGCGATGGGGGCCGTCGCCGGCGGCGACATGAGCCGCATGCCCGGGATGATCGCGGGCGCGTCGGGCATCCCCGGCGCGAGCCAGCTCGCCGCCTCGATGGGCGGGGGAGGTCGCGGTGGCGCTGGCGCTGGCGGCGGCGGCGGTGCTGGCGGCGGCGGTGGTGCTGGCGGCCCTCCGAACATGCTCGCGGCGATCGCCTCGAACGCGGCGCACAACGCGCTCGCCGGCGGGATCTTCGTCCAGCCGGAGGCGCTCGCCTCCGCGCTCGGCATGGACTCGGGCGGCGGCGGCGGCCAGTCGATGGCGAACGCCGCCGGGCCGGAGGGCAACGTCGACGGCGTCGACGCGACCGACCGCGAGAAGGGGCCCGGGCACTCGACAGCGAAGGTCGCGGGCACGCACAAGGAGGACGTCGGGTCGATGAAGGTCCTCGGCGCGGTCCAGGCCATCGACAACAACGTGACCGGCAAGAAGACGATCGACGTCGGCGCGGCGACGGTGCAGGTCGCGTTCGGCAGCTATTCGGAGACCGTCACCGGCTCGAAGAACGAGAAGGCGACGGGCCTTGTCGTGCTCAGCAGCGCGGGCGAGAGCGAGACGGTCACGGGCTCACGCACCGCGATGGTGGGCGGCGCGGTCGTCGACAAGCTCAAGGGGTCGCACGTCGTGCAGGCCGTGGGGCCTGCGACGTTCATCGGGGCGTTCCACAAGGTGGAGGCGAAGGGGGCCATCGTCTTCAAGTGCGGCGCCAGCGAGGTGGTGATCGACGGCGGGGGCGTCACGATCACCTCGCCGCTCGTGGCCTTCCTGGCCCCGAAGATCCAGCTCCCGAAGAAGGTCTCGGAGGTCTGATGGCGGCTCCTTTCGACGGTGGTTCCGCGCAGGCCGGCGCGCCGCCCGCGGTGGAGGAGCTGGAGGCCGACGCCGGGGCCGAGGAGGCGTCCGACGCCCCGCGCGTGACCCTGGACGACGTGCTGGCCGAGCCCGCCGCGCCGGCGGCGGCGCCGCTCCCGGCGCGGCAGGCGCAGCCGCTCGGCGCCGCGATGCGAACCGCGCGTGTCGCCTCGATCGCCGGCCGGGCGGCGCAGATCCTCGTGCGGGGCGTGGACGGGCCCATCGAGGCCGAGGTCGCGCCCGAGGTCGACCCCGAGGTGATCGCCGACGCGCGCGCCCGCGGCGACGCCGTGCTCGTCGAGCTCTGCGACGGCGCGCTGCCGCTCATCGTCGGGGCGCTCGCGACGCAGCGGCCGAAGGCGCTCCACCTCAAGGCAGAGACGATCACGATCGAGGGCGAGCAGGAGCTGCTCCTGCGCTCGGGCCGTGGCGCGGTCCGCATCCGCGAGGACGGCGACATCGAGGTGGTGGGCAGCCGCATCAGCGCCGCGTCGCGGGGGCTGTTCCGGATCGTGGGGCGGCTGCTCCGGCTGAACTGACGCCGCGCGCCGGGCGGGCCCTCGGGGCTGGGCTCAGCGTCGCGCGCTCTGCTCGACGAGCGCTTGCCATCGCGCCTTGAGCGCCGGATCGGACTGGAAGCGCTCGTGCCACATCGCGTGGAGCGCGGTCCAGCTCTGCGGGTCGAGCCCGTAATGACCCTGGATCTCGTGGACGTGCGCTGGGTGCTCCCGCACGTCGGCGCAGATGCGCGCGTACTGGGCGAGCGAGATGCGCTCCACGCGCCGCTTCATCTCCGCATCCACCTCGGCGCGCGCCCCTGCGGCGGACCGCGAGAGCGACGTGCTGGCCAGCGGCCCGTCGCCGGAGCTCGGCTGCTGGAACGGCAACGCCCAGCTCCCGCTCGGGAGCGGGGGCGGCCGTGGCACGGCCTCGTCCCTGCTGGAGGCCCGTGGTGCGGGAGAAGCGGCAGGGCGCGAGAACGGAAGGGCGTTGTCGGCGGGAGGCGAAGGGCTCGGGCGCGAGAACGGAAGGGCGTTGTCGGCGGGAGGCGAAGGGCTCGGGTGAGAGAACGGCAGCGCCTTGTCGGCCGTGGGAGCAGGGTTCGGGCGCGAGAAAGGCAATGCGTTGTCGGCCGCCGGAGGAGCGACGGGGCGAGAGAAGGGCAATGCGCTGTCGGCCGCCGGAGGAGCGACGGGGCGAGAGAAGGGCAAAGCCTTGTCGGCCGGGGGCGAGGGGCTCGGGCGCGAGAAGGGAAGGGCGTTGTCGGTCGGAGGTACGGGGGCCCCTCGCGCGAAGGGCAATGCGCTGTCGGCCGGACGTCCAGGGACCTTCCGGGCGAAAGGCAGCGCGTCCTGGAGCGGGACAGCGCGCATGTCGAGGAGCGTCACGAAGGCTCGCGGCGCGGTTGGCGGCGGCTCCGGGATCGGCGAGGCCCGAGGTGTCGGCGTGGCCGTGGGCAGCGGCGACGGCGTGGCCGCGGACAGCGGCGGCGGCGTGGCCGCAGGCAGCGGCGACCGATCCACGGGCGGTCGCGCCGGCGGCGCGACCGCGCTCGATCTCGCCCACGGCGAGCGCGCAGCCTCCTCGTCGCTCACGCCCGCGGCGGCCACCGGCGTCGCCCCGTCCGGGTGTGCACCCCCCAGCGCCGGGAGGTGCGCCTCGGGCGCCACCGGCATCGGCCCCTCCGGCTTCCTGCGCGCCTCCCGCTGCTTCACATGGGCGCGGCGCTTCTGCTCGGCGATGAGCTCCAGGTAGCGCTGGCTCGGGCGAAGCTGCCCCCGCGCGGCCTGCGCGGCGAGCTTCGCCATCCAGCGCTCCCGCGCCGCCTCCCACGCCTCGACCGAGAGCCCCGCCCCGGCGAGCGCCTCGTCCCGAGGCGCGCCCGCCTCCAGGGCCCCCGCGATCGCGGCGAGCTCCTCGAGCGTGATCGATCGCCTGTTCCCCTCGCTCTCCACCATGCCTCCCCCAGCATACCCGCCGCCGCGCCGCAGCGCGGCCCCGGCCGATCCCGCGGCGCGGCCGTCCCTCTACTTCATCGCCCGCTGAAACCGCGCCACCAGCTCCTCGTCCTCCAGCATCGCCGCCGTCCACCGCTGCTGCGCGCTCAGGTAGTCGTCGAGCGTCAGGTCCAGCCGGCTCAGCACCGTCGCCATGTCGGTGCCCCGCTTCATCGCGCGCGCCGCCTCGAGGAAGCGATCGAACGACAGCTCGCTCCTCGCGCGGGCGCGCTGGACACGGGCGAACGTCTCGGCGAAGGCGGCGACCAGCGGCGGCACCCCCACGTCCTCGCCGTCCTCGTCATCCGCCTCGGAGAGGCGCGCCTGCCAGGCGTCGTCGAGCGCCTCCCAGCGCTCCTCGTCCAGCCCGTGCGCGGCGAGGAGCGCCGCGCGATCGGCGCTCGGATCCGCAAGCTGGGCGGCCAGCGTCGCGTAAGCCTCGAGGTCCTCCGCGGGATCCTTCATCGCGCGGTCAGGCTACCTCAGCGCGCAGCTTGGGGCCTCCTCGGCGCAGGTGTATCCATGGCGCGTGTCCTTCACCTATCTGCCCTTCGTCGCGCCCGGCGGTCAGGAGGGGCAGCCCTCCGCGCCCGCCGGGATGGCCCCGCCCGCCCTCGACCAGATCGAGCGCGGGCACGCAGCGCTCCGCCGCGCCGCGCTGTCGCTGGAGCACGACGCCGAGCCCGTGATCGACCTGACCGGGCCCGCGCGCGCCCTGGAGCGCGCTGTCGGCGCGATCTACGACGCCTTCGACGGCCGCGCCGACCGCCTGGGCGCCGTGCGCGCTGCCATGGTGGAAATTGACAGCGTCGCTGTCCCGATCGGCGAGGCGGCGGGGCTCGACGCGGGCCTCGCGAGAGTGGGCGCGCTGCTCCGGGACGCGCGCGGCTGGCTCGAGCACGCCGAGGCGCGGCTCGCCGGCGCGCCGCCGTCGGCGCCGCTCGACCCGCCGCCGATCCTCGCGAGCCGCGATCGGCCGCGGCTGCACGCGGTCCGGCGCGCGTCGCTCGTGCCGAGGCTCAAGGTCCCGGAGCCGCCCCCGGCCGAGCTCGTGGCGAAGCCGCCGCCGCCGATCCCGCGGCCGAGGACGTTCGACGAGCTCAAGGCCGCCGTCGCGACGCTGAAGCAGCGCGCGCCCGCGNGACGTTCGACGAGCTCAAGGCCGCCGTCGCGACGCTGAAGCAGCGCGCGCCCGCGCACGGCGCGCTCCC
>NZ_JEMA01000387.1 GCF_001589285.1 Sorangium cellulosum
CTCCCTGCCGGGCGTCGCGACGGCGCGGGTCCCGGCCGCCGGGCGGCGCGTCCTCGGCGAGGGCTGCGCGCGCGGCCGGATCCCGGAATCGGCGGCCGGCGCGGAGCCCAAGGATCGCATGGCGAAGCGCCGCCCATCGACTAAGGTCTCGAATTCGAGATGGATTTGGCACACACACGGCTCGGAGCGCGGGGCGATCGCTGGTCGACGTCGCGGGGGATCCTGGATGTTCGCACGCCCGCGTCCGACGTCGTGACGCGGCGTTTCGAGGGGTACGCGACGCTCGAGCTCATCGAGCCGGCGGTCAGGCACCTGGAGACGCTCATCGAGTCGGGCATGCGCCCGCTCGTGTTCGACGATCTCGAGCTCGGCACCGGCTATGACAGCGACGTCCGCGCCAAGCTCACGTCGTGGCACCTGCGGAATCCCGGCAAGCTGAAGGAGGTCCATATCCTCGTCCGGCCGGGGCTCGTCGCCATGGGCGTCACGGTCGCCAACCTCGCCACGGGCGGCCGCTTCGTCGTCTACACGGATCGCTCGACGTACGAGTGGACGCTCGCCGGCGCCCTGACGGAGCGGATCACGGCGGGGCCCGCCTCGTCGGTGCGCGCGCCCTCCCTGCGCTGACGCGGTCTCCAGGCTCGGTTCGACCCGCGCCGCGAGCAGCCCGACCCGCGCCGCCCGCGGCCCGCCCCGAGGGTCCGATCCACGCGATCGGGCCGCTCAACAACGCGCGCCGCGGCGCCGCGGCGCCGCCGGCCCCGAGCTCACGGGTGCTGCGCTACCCCGTTCGCCTGGGGGCTCCGGGCGCCGAGCGTGATCTCGCTCATCCGGCCCGGATGCTTTCCTTCAACGCCATCGTAATGACGGCGGATCGCCGCCATATCGGCCTCGATATCACCCGTCGGGTAGAAGACGTGGAGGATCCCGCCGCGTTTCCGGGGGAAATCAAGATAACCGAGGAGGATCGGGACGCCGGCGCCGAGCGCCACGTAATAAAAGCCCGTCTTCCAACGTTTCGTGCGCGAGCGCGTGCCCTCGGGCGCGACGACCAGAATGAGCTCGTCGCGCTGCTTCAGGATGTCCACCACGGCCGCAACGAGGTTGTTCCGGTCGCGGCGATCGACGGGGATGCCGTCGAGCCACCGGAAGAACCAGCCGAACGGCGGCTCGAAGAGGGTGTGCTTGCCGAGCCAGGAGAACTCGAGGCCGAGCACGTAGCTCACCGCGAGCGTGAACGGGAAATCCCAGTTCGAGGTGTGAGGCGCCGCGATCAGAACCGCCTTGGGCGGGAGATCCGTCACGCCCTCCACGCGCCAGCCGAACACGGAGAGCCAGGTCTGGCCGATGAACCGGCGAATCGCGCGGCGGGGGGCTGAAAAACGCGGGGCAGGATCGCTCGGCATGGATGACCTCGACGGTAAGCAGCCGGAGACTTGTCGCTGCCGGGGTGGATGTCACGTCACCTTTCCGTCATCGCCGCGCCGTCATCGCCGCGCCGTCATCGCCGCGCCGTCATCGCCGCTCCAGCCCGTGCGGCTTGCCCTCGCCGTAGCCGGCCAGCGTCTGCACCCCGATGACGGCCTTCTCGTGGAGCTCGTCGAGGTTCGCCGCGCCGGCGTAGGTGCACGCCGACTGCACCCCCGTGATCATCTCGATGAGGATGGCGCCGACGCTCTCGCGCCCGTCCTGGATGTAGATGCGCGACGTCGAGATGCCCTCGCGGAAGAACCCCTTCTTGGCGCGCTCGAACGGGTCGAGATCGGCGGTGCGCTCGCCGACGGCGCGCGCGCTCGCCATGCCGTAGTTCTCCTTGTAGAGCAGCCCCTCGCGGTCCTCCATCACGTCGCCCGGGCTCTCGTACGTGCCGGCGAGCGTCGTCCCGACCATGACGCGCGAGGCGCCGGCGGCGAGGTAGAGCGCCACGTCGCGCGGGTGCCGGACGCCGCCGTCGGCCCAGACGCGCTTGCCGTGGCGGGCGGCCTCGCGGGCGCACGCGAGCACCGAGGTGAACGTCGGCCGGCCGGCGCCGGTCTGCATGCGCGTCGTGCACATCGCGCCGGGGCCGACGTTCACCTTCACGATGTCCGCGCCCGCCTCGATGAGCTCCCGCGTGCCCTCCGCCGTGCAGACGTTGCCGGCCACGAGCGGCGCGGCGCCGCCGATCGCGCCCCGCACCGCGCGGACCGCCTCGAGCATCCGGCGCTGGTGGCCGTGCGCTGTGTCGAGCACGATCGCGGAGACGCCGATCTCGAGCAGCCTGGCGGCGCTCTGCGCCGCCTGCGCCGAGATGCCGAGCGCCGCGGCGACCATGAGCTCGCCGCGGTCGTCGAGCGTCGGCCGGAGGAGCTCCAGGCGCACGGCGTCGTCGCGCGTGAGCACGCCGTGGAGCCGCCCGTCGCCGTCGAGCACGGGCACCGCCTTCACGCGCGCGTCCTCCATCAGCAGGAACGCCGTCCGGTTCGGCGTGCCGGCCGGGATGGTGATGAGCCGCGACGACATGAGCGCGGACGCGGGCGTGTACTGGTCGCGGTTGCGCAGGTCGGCGTGCGTGACGATGCCGATCGGGCGGCGCTCGTCGTCGACCACGACGACCATGTCGTGCGACCGCTTCCGGATGATGCCGTGCACGTCGCGGAGCGTCGCCCGCGGGGAGACCGAGAGCGGCGTGTCGTACCGCGGATCGGCGCGCTTGATGTGCCGGACGATGCGCTCGACCGTGTCGAGGTCCATGTCCTGCGGCAGCACGCCGAGCCCACCGAAGCGGGCCATCGTCTCGGCCATCCGCTTGCCGGTGACCGCGTTCATGTTCGCCGAGACGATCGGGTGCGAGCCGCCGGGGAAGTCCGTCGGGCGCAGGTCGGTGTCGAGGCGCGAGCCGCCGGCGAAGTACCCGGGGGTCAGGAACACGTCTTCGAGGGCGAGCTCCAGGCTCTCGTCACGCTCGGGGTGGAGAAAGCGCATGCGCGGCTCCGATCAGGGGTGGGGGGGCGGCGGTGGACGCCTCGCCGCGCGGCCTTCGGCCTGGCCGCGCGCGAGCAGGTCCGCGTAGAGGGCGAACAGCGCGTCGAAGTGCTCGTCGCTGGCCGGCAGGCGCTCGCCCGCGGCGCGGGCCGCCGCGGCGCGCTCGCCCCGGGGGCGCTGCAGCACCCGCTCGATCGCGGCGGCGACCTCGGCGGCCGGGGCGCGCGCCGGGTAGGTCTCGGCGGCGCCGGGGCTCACGAAGTCCATCGCCGCGCCGGCCGCGGGGACGACGAGCGGCAGGCCCGAGCAGAGCGCCTCGCCCAGCACGAAGCCGAACGTCTCGGCGGCGCCCCCGTGGACGAAGACGTCGGCGCTGGCGAGCAGCGCCGCGTAGGTGGCGCGGTCCTTCGCGAAGCCGAGGAAGCTCACCTGGGGCAGCGCGGCCGCGCGCCGCTCGAGCCGCGCCCGCTCGGGCCCGTCGCCCAGGATCGCCAGCGCCACCGGGCGCCGCGCCGCGAGCTCCCGCGCCGCGTCGATCACGAGCGCGACCCGCTTCTCGACCGCGAGCCGGCACGCGACGAGGAGCAGCACGGCCGACGGCTCGTCCGCGAACCGGCCGAGCAGGCTGCGCCGCAGCGCCGGGTCCGCGCGGGAGGGGTCGAACGACTCGCGCCGCACGCCGAACGTGACGCGGTGGACGCGCTCGCAGCCGTGCGCGCTGAGCTGCTCGGCGATGAACGTGCCCGGGGCGATCGTCGCGTCGAACCGCCGCGACAGCGCCCGCGGCCAGGCGAACAGCGCGCCCTCCAGCGCGCGGGCGACGGCGCGCGGGCGCAGCCGGTCGAGCAGCGGCGCGGCGTACGTGCTGATCTGGTCGGAGTGGTACACGAACGTGCGGAGCGGGACGGTGCGCTCGCCCGCGACGACGAGCGCGGCCGTGTACGGCGCGCTCGCCTGCAGCACGTCGGGCGCCTCGCGGCGGATGATCGCGCGCACCGCGCCGAGCCGGAGGAGGGCGTGGTAGGTCGGGTCGTACGGCATCGGCGGGCCGGCCACCCGCACGATGCGCCCCTGCTCGAGCGCCACCTCCTCGTCGCGCGGCCCGGGCGCGACGACGACCACCTCGTGGCCGCGCCGGCTGCCCTGGCGCACGAGCTCCTCGAGGTACGACCGCACGCCGCCCCCGCGCGACGAGAAGAACTCCGCGACGTCCAGGATCTTCATGAGTGCTCGCTCCCGCGCCAGAGGAGGCCGCCCTTCCACGCGCCCCGCAGCATCCCCGAGCGGTTCATCACGTGCAGCAGCGCCGGGAGGAACAGGAGGGCGCTCGCCACGCACGCGATCTCGCCGCTCACCGCGACCCAGCCGAACGAGTTCAGCGCCTGGTTGTCGGCGAACACGAGCGACCCGTAGCCCAGCACGGTCGTGTAGCTGCAGAGCGCCACCGGCCCGGCCGAGCGCTTCAGCGCGAGCGACACGTCGCCGCCGAGCAGCCGCGCGCGGTCGAAGACGTTGAACGGGTACTCGCAGCCGATGCCGAACGTGATCGGCAGCGCGATGAAGTTCAGGAAGTTGATCTTCACGTCGAGCATGGCCATCGCGACAGCCGTCCCGAGGACGCCGAGCACGAGGGACGACAGCACAGTGAACGAGCCGACAAGGCTGCCCGTCGCGAGCACCACCACCAGGGAGACGGCCAGGAAGGACACCGCCGTCGCGAGCGGGCCGTCGCGCTCCATCGACCGGATCATCTCGGCGAACACCGTCGGCCTGCTCGCCGTGACGACGTGCGTGCCGTCGGGGAGGACGATGTTGCCTGTCGTGTTCGCCATCCGGAGGAGGTTCTTGCCGTTCGAGAACGAGACGTCGTTCTTGTACTTCACATAGAACACCGTGCCCACGACGCCGTTGTTCTCCTCGAACCTGCGCCGGATGAGGTCCGGCAGGTCCTCGGGGGTGATCACGCGCAGGGTCTCCGGCGGCTTCATGAGCCGGACGCGCTCCTGCTCCTCCGGGGTCAGCGCCCGCATCACGCGCGGGGTCAAGCGGCTCCGGATCCGCTCCAGGACCTCGAGCTTCCGGCGCTGCTCCTCGGGCGTGCCGGGGAGGAGGTCGGCGATCGTCGCGACGTCGGCCACGAGCCTCCCCTGCGGATCCGCCGCGTCGTTCGCCAGGATCTGCGCCTTGATGGCCGGCACCTGCTCGGGCGTGTCCGCGAGCATCATCGCGCCCGCGACGTTCATCTTGCCGCCGAAGACCTCGGACGCCTTGAGCGACCAGCTCCCCGCGCCCTTCTGCTGCGAGCTCTTCGAGCCGAGCCGCGCGAAGTTGTACTCCCACGGGTCCCTCAAGTACGCGGGGAGCTTCCACGCCGCGAGGAGCAGGACGATCGGCGCGACGGCCAGGAACACGACCGGCCACCGCTTCGTCGTGCGCGCGAGCAGCCGCGCCGCGGGCCCCGAGGCGCCCTCCTCCGAGACGCGCGGCGGCGGATCGCGCAGCCAGCGCGGGAGCCTCGCCTGGACGCGCTCGATCGCGACGAGCGTCGCGGGCACGAGCGGCACGATGGAGGCCCACACAGCGAGCATCCCGACGAAGCCGATCGTGCCGAACTGGCTGAACCCGCGGAAGTGGGTGATCGTGAGCGACCCGTAGGCGATCGCCGCCACGCAGGCGCCGACGAGCTCGGCCCGGAACGCGTTGAGGACCGCCTCGCGCCGCGCCTCGTCCGCCGCGATGCCGCGCGCGCGGAAGTCGCGGTACCGCGACAGGAGCACGATCGGGTAGTTGACCCCGTTGCCGACGATGATCGCCCCGAGGAACGCGCCGACCGTGTTGACGTAGCCGTACGTCGCCGTCGCGAAGGCGTAGCCGGCGCTCGCGCCGAAGGCCGTGGGCAGGGCGATCACGACAAGCGACCAGGGCGAGCGGTAGTAGGCGACAACGCCCGCGAGGATCAGCACCAGCGCGATGGCGGTCGCCCACACCGCCTCGCTGACGAGCGACTTCTGCTCGGCGATCGCGTTCGGGATGTCGCCCGCGTAGCCGACCTGCATGTCCGGGTGGAACTGCGCGGGCCCCAGGCGATCGACAAGCGCTGTCACGTCGTCGAGGAGCTGGGCCGCGCTGCGATCGCCCATCCCGGCGCTGCGCGAGACGATGCGGATCGCGACCATGCGCCCGTCGGGCGTCGAGAAGTAGCCGCTCGGGAACTCGTCGATCTTCTTCAGCCGCCGCTGGAGCTCCGCCCACGTGTCGTCGAGCGACAGGCCCTTCTTCGCCGGCGCGCCCGCCGCCTGGCCCCCGCTCGCGCCGCCGGCCTCGCCGGCGTCCAGGTCCTCGATGAGGCCGCTCCTCAGGGCGAGCTCGAGCTCGATCGCCTCGTCCGCCTGCTCGAGCTCGCGCACGCTCGCGTAGAGCCACTTGTTCTCGTCGAAGAAGCGGCGCGCCTCCTTCGTGCCGGACTCGACGTAGCGGATGAGCGACTCCGGCCCGCACGCGGCGCGGCACGCGTCGTCGGCGCAGGCGGCCAGGCAGGCTGCGCGTCGCCGGAGCGGCTCCTCGAGCTGCTCGGAGAGCGCGTCGATGAACCGCTCGTTCGCGCCGCGATCGGGCGACTCCGCGATCACGATGAGCTGCGCGCCGCCGTCCACGCGCTTGGCCTGGCGCTCGTAGGCCATGAACGCCGGGCTGTCGCTCGGCAGGAGCTCCCGGAGCTCCGTGCGCAGCTCGAGCCGCGACGCGTAAGTCCAGAGCCCTGCCATGGCGGCGATCGCCAGGCCGATCACGAGCCAGGGACGCCGCCCGCTGAAGTCGACGAGCGACCCGATCATCCTGAGGAGCATGCGAAGAACACCTCGAGCCGGCGCCGGGATGGCCGGCGCGGGGCAGGTCGTACCACGCGCGGGGCGCAGAACGACGGCGAGCAACCTCTCACGCGCAGAACCGCGCGCGGCGCAGAATCAAGCGCAGAATGACGCGCAAATCACGCGCAAATCACGCGCAATCACGCGCAATCACGCGCAATCACGCGCAGAACGACGGCTGGATCCCCTTCGGCCGCGGCGCCGCGGCCGGGCGCAGGTGGCCGAAGGCGAACAGGCCGCCGGTGAAGCCCACCCAGGAACGGAAGTGCCGGAAAGTCTCCAGCCACTGGAGCGCCTTCGGCCCCTCGACGAGCGGGCGGATGCCGGACTGCGCCGCGTGCTCGCGCGCGTTCACGAAGGCGTTCGCGAGCATCCGCTGCACGACGACGGGCGAGGAGCGCTCGCGCGCGCGCTGCGCCGCCGCGCCCCCGAGGCGCGCGGCGGCCGCAGGGTCCCGCGCGAGCGCGAGCGCGGCGTTGGCGAACGCGGCGTTCGCCTTGTCCTCCGCGAGCGCGCCGCGGCCCGGCTCGAGCAGCAGGCCGTTGTGGCCGCTCTGGATCTGCGAGCTCACGCCCATGCCGTCCGCGAACGCGACCGTCGGGGAGCCGCACCAGAGCGCCTCGCTGAGGACGTTGCCGAACGTCTCGCTCAGCGACACGTGCAGGAAGGCGGTCGCGTGGCGGTAGTAGTCCGAGATGCGGCTGTACGGCACCTCGCCCGTGAAGATCACCCGCCGGGCGACGCCGAGCTCCCGCGCCAGCGCCGCGTACGCCGCGCTGTCCGGCCCGTCGCCGACGAGCGTCAGCGTCGCCTGCGGGTGGTTCGGCGCGATGTGCTCGGCGAAGATCCGGATGAGGCGGTGCTGCGACTTCTCGCGGGTGTGCCGCCCGGCGCAGACGAAGCGCGGGCCGCGCACGTCGAGGCCGCGCTCCTCGAGCAGCGGCGCGTACGGGTCGGGGCCGAGCGAGCGATCGAACACGTCCTCCGGCACCATCCGCGGGATGACGTGGATCGGCACCTTCACGCCCCGGTCGCGCCAGTAGTCGCGCAGGCCCTCGCTCAGCACGACGAGCCCGTCGCCCTGGTTGTAGAGGTCGACGAAGAGCCGCTCCATCGGCGCGCGGAGCGTCTTGTGGAGCACCGTGTGGACCGCGCCGATCCGCGAGATGCGCTCCGGCAGCAGCACGTCGTACGCGGCCGCCAGGTGCGTCGTGTTCACGCAGAGCAGCGGGGTGCCGCGCATCTTGCGCAGCCAGATGCCGAACTCGACGAGGAGCGTCGTGGTCTGGGCGAAGCAGATGTCGAAATCCCACCGCATCGGATCGAACACGTAGGACTCCAGGGGCATCGGCAGGTGCACCCCCGGGTAGGTGCGCAGCGGCACGCTGGGCAGGGCGATGGTGCCGGGGGGCATCTCGTCGGCCGAGGCGTCCGGATCCCGAGGTCCGATCAGTGTTGCCTGGTGACCACAGGTGTTGAGCGCCCGATACAGGGCCCGCGTCTGGAAGACCGCCCCGTTCGCGTAAGGAATGCGCGTGAAGTCGCTGAGGATGGCGACCTTGAGCGGCCGCCCGTTGGCCCCGGAGAGGGAAGCAAACGGGTTCTCCGGCGCCGCCACCTGCGCCTTGACGAAGGGGTGCCCTCCCCGTGCGGGCCCAGGGGATGGATTGTGGCGCGCCGACACGATCGCCTCGTGCTGCCCGCGATCGCTCCGGTGGTCACCGAGCGGCTGAAATGCATCCATGGTCATCTTCGTTGCTCCTGGAGGGGCGGCGCGTGCCGTGATCGATGACCGATGCGCGCAGCGTGACAGGCGGTCTGACGCGCATGTCGCGCTTGCGGCCATCGTGTCGCTCCCGCGCCCGCGAGCGCGGCCTGCTGCTCATCACAGCAGTCATTCCTCGTCGGCCGAACGGCCGGTGATTAGCAAACCTCATGCCGGTTGTCTCGCGTGACGCCACGCCCGGCGGTGCGAACGTCGCGTTGCACCTAGGCCCTGTCTGCGCACGCCTCGTCCAGCAGGGAACGCGCGGCCGACGGCGCGCTGGGCAGCGCGCGCTCCAGGTCGATGCGTGCGAAGTCAGCGGCGCGGGCGCGATCGAAGAAGCGCGCCACCACGCCCGGCGAGAGCGACAGCAGCGGGCTCGCCACCGCGACGCCGGCGCGCTCGGCCAGCAGGGCGTTGAGCGTCTGCTCGTGGTGGCGCTCGTCGTGCAGCGCGAGGACCGGCTTCCCCGCGAGCACGCACTCGGCGAGGACGTTGCTGCCGGCGGTGGTCACGACAGCCGACGCCGCCTCGAGGTGGGCGAGGAACGCGTCCGGATCGAACGGCCGCGCCGTCACGCCGGGCACGTCGACGCCGGGGGCGCCGAACGCGACGACGCGCCGGCCCGCGCGCGCGATGCGCTCGAGCGCGCCGCGCGCGTCGTACTCGCTGAAGTAGCAGACGACCGCCCCGGGCTCGACGTCGCGCGCGGCGCCCGCGGCCGGGAGCCGGCGCTCCGGCCGCGCGACGACGGTGCCCGGCGCCTCCGGCTCGACGGGGAGGAAGTGGACAGCGACGGCATGGCGCGCGCGGGTGGAGGCCCAGGTCGTGCGCCGGCAGGCGAGCACCCGCAGGCGCGGCAACCCCTCGGGCAGGCGGCAGCGCGAGAAGACGAGATCGTGGCCGATCGCGACAGCGCGGATCCCGAGCGCCCGCGCGGCGAGCAGCGAGGGCAGGTCCCCGTCGCTCACGATCGCGTCGGGCCGGAAGCCCGCCTGCTCGACGAGCTCCTTTGCGACCCGGCGCGGCAGCTCGATCACGCCGCCGACGCCGGGGTAGATGGGCCGCACGGGGCGGTGCTCCGGCAGCGCGCCGAGCAGCTCCGCGGCCTGGCCGCCGGCGTAGATCCTGAGCTCGTGGCCGCGCTCGCGCAGGGCGCCCGTGATCGCGAGCGCGCGGCTCGCGTGGCCGCGCCCGCGCCCGTGGACGTAGTACCCGATCCTCGCCACGGCCGATCAGCGCCTCATCCGGTTCATCGTGTTCACCTGGTCGTAGCGAAAGCAGCCCACGAGGTGATCGTTGACCATCCCGGTCGCCTGCATGAGCGCGTAGCAGATCGTCGAGCCGACGAACTTGAAGCCGCGGCGCAGGAGGTCCTTGCTGAGCGCGTCCGAGGCCGCCGTCTTCGCCGGGATCTCCGCGGGGGCCCGGAAGGCGTTCACGACGGGCGCCCCGCCGACGAAGCCCCAGAGGTACGCGTCGAAGCTGCCGTGCTCGCGCTGCACCTCCAGGAAGCGGAGCGCGTTGTTGACGGCCGACGCGACCTTGAGCCGGTTGCGCACGATCCCGGGGTTCGCGAGGAGCTCCTCGACGCGCGCCGGCGTGAAGCGGGCGACGCGGGCCGGGTCGAAGCCCGCGAACGCCTCGCGGTACGCCGCCCGCTTGCGCAGCACGGTGAGCCAGCTCAGCCCCGCCTGCGCGCCCTCGAGGATCAGCATCTCGAAGAGCATCCGGTCGTCGTGCACCGGCACGCCCCACTGCTCGTCGTGGTAGGCAATGTAGTCGGCATCGGCGGTCACCCACGCGCATCGCTCCGGCATCGGGCGCCACTGTAGCAGCCCGTCTCCGCGCGTGACCTCCCGGCGCTCCCCATCGCACCGGCGCGCGACGTGCGCTTTGACTCCCCGCCAGCGCAGCGCTCCAATGCGCCCTGGGCCGCGCCGCACATGACCGCCTCGAGCAGCTTTCATCCGTCGGGATCGCAGGGGTTTCGCGGCGCCGAGGCGCTCGAAGAGCGCCGCGCGATGGCCCGGGGCCTGCCCACAGCGCTCGTGACCTGGCCCACATTCGCAGCGCTCGACGTGTTCGTTGTGGTGGCGGTGTTCCCGAGCGCGTCGATCTCGCGGCTCTTGCTCTACCGGCTGCTCGGCGAGGTGATCCTGCTCTGGCTCTACCTCCTCGCCCGGCGCGAGCAGACCTCGGCCGAGCTGCTCGACGCGGCGCACGTCTTCGCTGTCTGGAGCACGGGGGGGCTGATCTCGGTGATGGCCCTGGAGTTCGGGGATCTCACCTGGAACTACATGCACGGGCTCTCGATCGTGATGCTCGTCGACGCGACGATCCTGCCCACGCACTTCACCCGCTCGCTCCGGATGACGCTCCCGGTGGCGCTCAGCTTCCCGATCATCATGGGCGCGGGGGCGTCGCTCGACCCGGGGCTCGCGGAGCAGTGGTCGTCGCAGCGGTCGCTCGTCGTCTTCGCGTGCAACTACATCTTCGTGCTCGCCACCGCGACGCTCGTGTCGGCGGCGAGCCACGGCCTCTGGTCGGCGCGCCAGCAGGTCTACGAGGCCCGCAAGCTCGGCCGCTACCGGCTCGTGGCGCCTGTCGGCCGGGGCGGGCAGAACGAGGTGTGGCTCGCCTGGGACGAGTCGCTCCGCCGCGACGTGGCGCTGAAGCTGCTCCGCAGCGAGAGCAAGTCGGAGGGCGAGGTGCGCAGCTTCGAGCGCGAGGCGCGCGCGACGAGCCGGCTCACGTCGCCGCACACGATCCGGATCTTCGATTTCGGGGCGAGCAGCGACGGCATCTTCTACATCGCGATGGAGCACCTGGCCGGCGCGGATCTCGCCACCCTGGTGCGCGATCACGGCCCGATGACCCCCGCCCGCGTCGTGCACTTCGCGCGGCAGGCCTGCCTCTCGCTGGCGGAGGCGCACGACGCGGGCGTCATCCACCGCGACATCAAGCCCCACAACCTCTACATCACGCGCGTCGGCGACGAGCACGACGTGCTCAAGGTGCTCGACTTCGGGATCGCCAAGCAGGTGACCCTCGAGGGAGACGCGACGATGACGGACGTCGGCGTGATCAAGGGGACGCCGACCTACATGTCCCCGGAGATGATCTCCGCGGGCCCCATCGACGCGCGCAGCGACATCTACTCGCTCGGGGTGACGCTCTATTACCTGCTGACCGGGGTGGCCCCCTTCGAAGGGCGGAGCTTCGGCAAGCTCGTCTATTCGCACCTGACGATGCCGCCGATCCCGCCGTCGCTCCGCGCGCCGTGGCCGCTCTCGTCGGAGCTGGAAGAGGTGGTGATGCGGTGCCTCGCCAAGAAGCCCGGCGACCGCTACCAGAGCGCGCGCGAGCTCCTGGCGGCGCTCGACGCGTGCGCGCCGACGCCGCCGTGGACGGCGGAGGACGCGCGGGCCTTCTGGGCGGCGCGCGCCGCGATGCCGCGCGGGGAGCCGCCGCCCCCGGACCCCGGACCCACCGTGCGCCTGCGGCCGGACAAGGCCGCCTCGGCGGCGTGAGGGGGAGGCCTGAGGAGCGCGCGGGGCCGCGCTCCTCCGGCCCGGTTCGAGCCCTGATCAGGCCTGGCCGACGCCGAGCTGCGTGGCCTCGGGGAACCGCCGCGACGCGGGCGGAGGCGCCCACCGCCTGGACGAGGGGGGCGCGCCGTCGAGCTGGAGCACCGGGCGCATCTCGGTCGCGGGGACCGCCATGGGGCGCTCGCCCCGCGCCGCGAGGATCGCGTCGTAGAACGCGCGCGCGCTCTCGTCCCACCCCGTGCACCCGGCGAGCGAGACGATCCGCTCGGGATCGTACGGCGCGTACGCCGCGCGCGACATGGCCTCGGCCAGGGCGGGCAGGTCGCCGGGCGCGACGAGCTCGCCGAGCGCGGGGCTGCTCAGCACGTCGGGGATGCCGCCGACGTGCGTCGCGACGACGCGGCGGCCTGACGCGAGCGACTCGATGACGACGTTGGGCGTCCCCTCGTGGTGGCTCGGCAGGACCAGCGCGTCGCAGGCGGCGACCCAGCGCGCCACCTGGTCGTGCGGCAGGCGCCCCGTGAGCAGGACGCGATCGCCGAGCCGCTCCGCCGCCGCCTTGCAGGCCTGCTCGTCGGCGCCGCTCCCGACAAGCACGAGGTCGACGTCCGGGTGCGCCGGGGCGAGCCGCTCGAACGCGGCGATCGCGTCGAGCGCGCCCTTGTCGCGGAGCAGGTGACCGACGTAGAGCAGCAGGCGGCGGTCCGGCGAGCGGCCCAGGGCAGCGCGGGCCTCGCCCCTGTCGCGCGGCCGGAACATGGAGCGATCGACGCCGTTCATCACCACGTCGATGCGATCGCGCGGCACGCCGAGCGCGTGGACGCCCTCCTTGAGCTGCTTGCTCACGGCGACGACGCGCGTCGCGCGCCGGAGCCCCCACTCCAGCGCCGGCCTCACCGCCGGCTGCTGCGAGAGCACGTCGATGTCCGAGCCGTGCACCTTGACGACCGCGGGGACGCCGAGCAGCTCCGCCAGGCACACGGCGGCGAAGCCGTCCGGGTAGGCGAACGAGCCGACGATGACGTCCGGCGCCGGGTGGTGCCGCGCGAGCTCGAAGAGCATCGAGGCCGCGTAGAGCGGGCCGTTCAGGTAGGGCGCCACCTTGGGCAGGTAGAGGAAGCGCGGGTGTCGCACCGGCAATCCCTCGATGATCTCCTCGCGTGGCGCGTCGTTCGAGACTGACCACTTGGAGAACCTGGAAGCCCCGGGAAACCAGGGGATCGTCGCGAAGACGTCGATATCGCAGTAACGCGACAGCGCGGCGAACTGCCGCCGGTTGAACGGCGCCTGTCCAGGGTTCATCGCGTTCGGGAAGATCTTGGTGATAAGCAGGATGCGCATACCTCTGCTCCTCCGGACTCGCCCGCTTGGCTCGACAGGCATTCTCCGATAGGGGGTGCGCGGCGTTCGCCGCACGGGTCGCACCTCACCGAGCAGAGAGCATGCCACGGCGGAGAAGCTGGAAACCAAGCGAGAACAGGAGCAATCGAGGCGATATGGACAGCAAGCGAAGGCCACGCTGCCTCAGGCGAGGCATATTGGCACAAGCGGTTACAGCCTCTGCCGTAGCGGACATTCCGTAGACAACGCTTTTGTACAACAAAGCGCCACATTTACAATGGGGCGCTACAGGGAAAGTTTCGCGACGAATGCATCGCCCTGCCCCGCGCCCGAGAGCTGCCCCTGGCCGAAGCTGATGCTGCCGTAGAAGCGGCCGGCGAGCAGCGCGCTCGCGCCTGAGCCCGCCGCGACGTCGAGGCCCACCTGCGTCTGGGCGTCGCCGAAGAGCGAGCTGAACAGGTGGGCGCCCGAGGGGCCGAGCTTGACCAGGTACACGTCGGTCTTGCCGCGGCTCGTCAGCGCGCCGCCGCCGAAGTCGGCCGAGCCGAAGAGCGGCCCCGCGAGCAGGACGTTGCCGGCCTCGTCCACGGCGACGCTCGCGCGCGCGCCTGTCTCGAAGTCGGTGAGGAGCTGATCCTCCGCGTCGCCGAAGCGCCGGCCGAGGAGGTGCTCTCCGGCGCCGGAGAGCCTGGCGACGAAGAGGTCCCGGCCGCCGGCGCTCTCGAGCGGCCCGCCGCCGAGGTCGATGGTCGACGCGAACGTGCCCGTGAGCACCACGTCGCCCGTGGCCTGGTGCACCGCGACGTCGTGGGCCTCGTCGGCCTCGGCGCCGCCGAACCGCGCGCTCCAGAGGGGGTCGCCGGAAGGGCCGAGCCTGGCGAGGAAGACGTCGGAGAGCCCCGCGCTCTCGAGCCGCCCGACGCCGAGGTCGATGGCGCCGGAGAAATGGCCCGCGACGACGATGTCGCCTGTCGCGTCCGCCGCGATCGCGTGGGCGTAGTCGTCGCCCGGGCCGCCGGCGCGCACGGCGAAGCGCGTGCGGCCGTCGTCGGGGTCGAGCCCCAGGACGAAGGCGTCGCGCATGCCGGCGCTCTCGAGCGCGCCGGCGCCGAAGTCGACCTCGCCGTGGAAGCCGCCGGCCACGAGGACGTCGCCCGACGGGCCGATGGCGATGCGGTCGCAGCGATCGGCGCCGGTTCCCCCGAGGATCCTGCTCCAGAGGTGCTCGCCGTCGCTGTCGAGCCTGGCGACGAACACGTCGTCGCTCCCGCGCGACGCGAGCTCGCCGCCGCCGAAGTCGACGCTGCCGAAGGCGCGCCCCGCCACGACGACGTCGCCGCTCGGGTCGACCTCGATCGCCATCGCGAACTGGTTGCCCTCGCCAGGGAACCGCTTGCTCCAGAGGTGCGTGCCGAACCTGTCGAACTTCGCCACGAACGCGTCGGCGCCCGAGCCCGTCGCGACGAGCGGGCCCCCGCCGAAGTCGACAGTGCCCTCGATCTGGCCGGCGACGAGCACGTTGCCGTCCGCGTCGAACGCGACGGACCGGGCATACTGGCCGTTCGGGTCGCCGAAGCCGCGGCTCCACACGTCCTCGCAGGCGGGCATGACGCCGTCGCAGTCCTCGTCGTCGGGCGTGTCGCACGCGTCGAAGGCGGGCAGGACCTCCCCGGTGCAGGGGCCCCAGGACGTGCCCTCCGCGTTGCATGTGCGCGCGCCGGCCGCGCAGCGCCCGACGCCGCGCGTCCCGTCCGGGCCCGTGTAGCACGCCTCCTGCGCGCCCGGCGCGCACACGCAGCCGGGGCAGCCGCAGTCGAGGCCGCTGCACGCGACAGGCGTGAGCTCCGCGATCCAGGCGGCCACGCACGCGAGCTCGGCGGGCGAGTACGGGGCCGCGCCGAGCGGCATGCGCGCGCCGCACGACGGCGCCTCCGTGAGCTTCACGTAGAGCACGCTCTCCTCGGGCCGCTCGGGGTCGGCGAGCACCCCGGCGCAGCTCTGGGCCGGGCGGCCGGCGACGCGGGCGTCCACGCCGAGCGTGACGAGATCGAGGGCGGCCGCGGGCTCGCCCGGCCCGTGGCAGCTCACGCCCCCGCACCGCTCGGCGAACGCCGTCGGCACGTCGGCGCACGCGACGTCGTCCGGGCCGCCCTCGCGCGGCCTGAACCGCTCCTTGTCCTCGATCGTCCCCGGACACGCCGCGAGCAGCAGCGGCAGCGCCGGCGCGGCGAGCGCGGACGCCGTCCAGAGGCCGCGGCGGAGCCGGAGCGCGGCGCGCGCCGGGCGCCGCTCGCGAGCATCAGTAGCCATGATAAGCGACCCCCAGGTGAACACCGAAGAGCTGGTCGAGCGCCCCACCCGCGACGTACGGGTCGCCAGGCTCGGAGTCGAAATCATAGAAGAAGCGCGTGTAGGAGGCGCCGGCGCGCGCCTCGAGCCCCGGCGCGAACGGGACCGCGACCGCGAGGCGGAGGTCGACGCCGCCGGCGCTCGGCTCGCGGAAATACGACGCGAGCGCGCCCGTCGAGAGCGGCGCCTGGTAGCCCGCGCCCGCCTCGAGCGCGACAGGGCCGACAGGCACGCGTCCGTCGAGGCCCAGGCGCAACGTGACGTAGGAGACCGAGGCCGCGTCGCGCGACGGGTCGTCCGTCGGCTCCACATCGAAGTCGATCCAGCAGAGTCCACCTGTCGCGGACAGGACCGGCCCGCGCTGGCCCGCGGGATGGAATCGGCCCTTGAGACCGGCGTGCAGCCGGCTCCAGGACGTCGACAGGCTCGCTCCCCCGGTGCCCGTCGAGTCGAGGCCGACGGCGCGGGCGTACGACAGCGCGACGCCGAGGTCGCGGAGCACCGGGAGCGCGCTGCGCGCGAGCGGGTACAGCTCGCCGCGGACAGAGGGCATGAACGCGCCGAGCACGCTGTAGGTGCGGAGGTTCTCGGAGAGCAGATCGCTATAGGACAGCGTGCGACCGGCGATCTCGAGATCGACACCGGCGCTGAAGAGCTCGGTGCCGACGGACGGCGGACGACCGTCGCCCTCCTTCAGCTCCGCGCGCTCAACGGGGGGCGCCGCGGCGCCCTGGGCCAGCGCGGGCGCCGGAGCCGCGAGCGCCGCGACGACAAGCGCGGCCGCCGAGCGGCGCCGCGCGCGGCGCAGAGGACCGGCACGCAAGACAGGACAGGCGAGCGTTCGCCTTTGCATTGGGCGCGAGCATAAGCGCTCTTTGCGTCCGCGGTCGAGCGCCGCCTTGGAGGGACGGAGTCCGCGTCCACCGGAGTCGGCGGTAAGACCTGAGCGTACGGGATGAACCCATCGGCCCCTAGCTCCCACTCGATTCTCCTTCTTTTCCCACGAGGCGCCTGTCCCGGAGGAGCGGATTGCAATACGCTCGCTGCATGATGGCGAGGGGGCGCGCTCCACGCGCCGCGCGCTGCACGAGGCGGGTGACCCACCCGCCCTCGGCCCCAGCGCGCGCTCGCCGACGAGGCATCATGGCTGAACCACGAGCTCTCCGCTGGCCCATCGGCCTGCTCCTCCTCGCGTCCTGCTCAGGTCAGTTCGGCGAACTGCCCGCGCACGACGGAGACGACGGCGAGGCGACGGCCCCGCTGTGCACCGCGATCGAGCCCGGCGAGTCCCCGCTCCGACGGATGACGCGCGTGGAGTACGACAACACGATCGCCGATCTGCTCGGCGACGAGACCCGCCCTGCGCGGGGCTTCGTGCCGGAAGAGGAGTCGCTCGGCTTCAACAACCAGGCGGCGGCGCTCGTGGTGAGCCCGCTGCTCGCCGAGCAGTACATGGCCGCGGCCGAGGGCATCGCGGAGCGCGCGGCCGGCAAGCTGCTCGGCGAGGCGCCCGCGTGCCGCGAGGCCGCGGGGGGCGCCGCCTGCCGCGAGGAGATCGCGGCGCTCGTCGCCTCGCTCGGCAAGCGGGCGTTCCGCCGGCCGCTCGCCGAGGACGAGATCGACGACTTCGTCGCGCTCTTCCAGCGCGGGATCGCGCTCGGCGACGCGCCCGACGACGCGCCGACAGGGCTCGCGCTGGTCGTCCAGGCGATGCTCCAGTCGCCGCACTTCCTGTACCGCGTCGAGCTCGGCATGCCCGATCCGGTCGAGGGCGACGTCGTGCAGCTCACCTCGTACGAGGTCGCCTCGCGGCTCTCGTACCTGCTCTGGGGCACGATGCCCGACGACGCGCTCTTCACCGCCGCCGAGCGGGGGGCGCTCGGCACCGCCGCGGAGATCGAGGCGCAGGCGCGGCGCATGCTGGAGGACCCGCGGGCGCGCGAGGCCGTGAAGAACTTCCACCGCCAGTGGCTCGGGCTCGCGAAGATCGACGAGGTCGCCGCGGGCGGGAAGGATCCGGAGCTCTACCCCGAGTACCGGGACGAGCTGCTGTCGCTGTTCCAGGCCGAGACCGAGGCGTTCCTGGACCACGCGATCTTCGAGGAGGACGCGAGCGTGACAACGCTGTTCACGGCGCCCTACTCGATGATGAACCGGGAGCTCGCCGAGTTCTACGGCGTCGAGGGCGGGCCGCGGGGCGACGCGTTCGAGCGGGTCGCGCTCGATCCGTCGCAGCGCGCCGGCTTCGTGACGCACGCCGGGCTGCTGTCGCTCTACGCGAAGCCGAACCGGTCGTCGCCGGTGCACCGCGGCCGGTTCGTGCGCCAGAGCCTGCTCTGCCAGATCCCGCCGCCGCCGCCGGACGTGGTGCCGGAGCCGCCCATGGTCGACCCGACGAAGACGACGCGCGAGCAGTTCTCGCAGCACGTCTCGGATCCGGGCTGCAGGAGCTGCCACGCGCTGCTCGATCCGATCGGGTTCGGCTTCGAGCACTACGACGCGCTCGGGCGCTGGCGGGACGCCGAGAACGGCATCCCGGTCGACGCGAGCGGCGAGCTGACGCAGACCGACGTCGACGGCCCGTTCGACGGGGCGGTCGAGCTCGCGCACCGGCTCGCGGAGAGCGAGCAGGTGCGGGCGTGCGTGGTGAAGCAGTGGTTCCGCTTCGGCCAGGGCCGCGCCGAGCAGGGCGAGGACGCCTGCAGCCTGTCGCAGGCGACGCAGGCGTTCGAGGCGTCGGGGTACAACATCAAGGCGCTGCTGGTGGCGCTGACGCAGACCGACGCGTTCCGCTACCGCCGCGCGATCGTCGCACCGAGCGCCGAGGGCGGCGCCGCAGAAGGAGAGCCGTGATGAAGCCGTTCCGACTCAGCCGCCGCGCCGCGCTCCGGGGCCTCGGCGGCGCGGCGCTCGCGCTGCCGTTCCTCGAGGTGATGGGCTGCTCGAAGCGGTTCGCCCCCGCGTCGGAGGAGACGGGGCGCGCCTCGTTCGGGGCCGAGTTCCCGAAGCGCTTCGTCGTCCTCTACACGCCGAACGGCACCGTCCCGCCGGACTTCTGGCCGTCGTCGACGCAGCTCCGGAACGGCGAGGAGCTGTCGCCGATCCTCGCGCCGCTCAAGGACCACAACGAGGACCTCCTCGTCCTCGGCAACGTGAGCGCGCTCTCGGCGCTGGTGGGACCTGGCGACGCGCACCAGAAGGGCACGGGGCAGTGCCTGACCGCGCGCGCGATGCAGGAGGGCGATTTCCCCGGCGACGCGGGGCTGTCGTGCGGCTGGGCCGACGGCATCTCGGTCGACCAGGAGATCGCGAACCACATCGGCACGAGGACGAGGTTCCTCTCGCTGGAGCTCGGCGTGCTCGTCTACGGGGCGAACGTGGGCGCGCGCATCTCGTACCGCGGCCCGGCGCAGCCGCTGCCGCCGGAGAACAGCCCGTACGCCGCGTTCGACCGGCTCTTCTCGGACTTCTCCGTCGCGCCGGAGGCGACGACGCGGAAGACGGAGCAGCGCCGGGCGGTGCTCGACAAGGTGGCCGCCGACTACAAGCGGCTGCAGCGGCGCCTCGGCGCCGCGGATCAGGAGAAGCTCGCCGGGCACCTCGCGTCGGTGGAGGACATCGCGTCGCGCCTCGACCGCGGCGTGGCCCCGACCTCCGCGGCGTGCGCGGAGCCGGCGCTGACGCCGGACGTCGACCCGGACAAGGTCGCGAGCATGCCCGAGATCGCGCGGCTCCAGCTCGATCTCATGGCGATGGCGCTCGCGTGCGATCTGACGCGGGTCGCGAGCCTCCAGTTCACGAACTCGGCGACGACCAAGGTGCTGAGCTTCCTCGGCCCCGATATCACCGAGGGCCACCACCCGATGGCGCACAACGGCTATGCGGACCCGGCGAACCGAAAGCGGCTCACGATGATCAGCCGCTTCTACGCCGAGCAGCTCGCCTACCTGATCGCGAAGCTGAAGAGCATGCCGGAGGGGAACGGCTCGGTCTTCGACAACACGGTGATCTTCTGGACGAACGAGCACGCCGACGGCAATCACCTGCGCCAGAACATCCCCTACGTGCTCGCCGGGAGCGGGGGCGGCCATTTCAAGACGGGCCGCTTCGTGTCGCAGCAAAAGCAGGTCGGGCATAACGACCTGCTCGTCTCGCTGCTCCAGTCGATGGGCGTCGACACGGAGTCGTTCGGCGACCCGAACTACTGCAACGGGCCGCTCACGGGACTGACGAGCTGACGAGGCGGATCGAGGGCGCGGGGGATCTCTGAATTTACGACGCACGGCTCTAGGCGGCAACGGGTTGGCTCGCATACGATGTTTACCCATCCGCCATGATAGCCCCGCACTCTAGCCTACATTCGCTGTTCGCCGCCTCCGCGCTCCTCGCCTCGCTGCAGCCGCTCACCGGGTGCGCCGGGCCCGATCAGCCGCCGGACGAGGCGCTGCGCGGCGCGTTTCCAGGCCAGGCCGCCGCCGTGCTGAGCGTCGGCCCGGGCTTCATCCGCAGCGACGGCGGGCTGGAGCGAGCCGCCGCGGGGCGCCGCGGGAGCGCCGTGGCGCGGCTGCCCGGCGACGGGAGCGACGCGATCGTGTTCGCGCTCGACGGAGGAGCGACGCTCCGGGTTCGCGAGGTGGGGGCCGAGGGCGAGGCGATGCTCGCCGACCGCGCGGTGGCCTACCGGCGCGCGGGCGGCGCCTCGTTCTGGACCGCGACGCCGGGGGGCGTCGAGGAGTGGCTGCTGCTTGAGGCGGCGGCGGTGCAGCGCGGGGCGCCCGTGGCGGCATGGGAGGTCGAGGGCGGCGCGCTGGCGGAGCGGGACGGGGCGATCGAGATCGCCGACGCGACGGGGGCGGTGCGGCTCCGGGTGACGGCGCCGGCGGCGTACGCGGCCGGCGGGCGCGAGGTAGGCGCGCAGCTCGCGGCGCGCGGGGGGCGGATCGAGCTGTTCGTCGACGCGGAGGGCGAGCAGGTGCTCGTCGACCCGGCCTGGCAGTCGCCGCCGCCGCCCACCATGGCGACCCGCCGCAGCCACCACGCGGCGGCGCTGCTCGGGACGCGCGTGCTCGTCACGGGAGGTACCAACCTCTACGGCGTGGCCATCGACAGCACCGAGCTCTACGATCCCGCGGAGAGCGCGTGGTCCAACGCGCCCGCGCCGGGCCGCATGGGGCGAGCGCGCACCGATCATGCGGCGATCGCGCTCGACAGCGACCGCGTCCTCGTGATCGGCGGGGACAGGGGCGGCGCGGACTCCACGTACGAGGTGTACGACGCGCGCACCATGAGCTGGGAAGTCGAGGGCACGATCCCTCTCGATAACCCGACGGAAGCGGCCTCGCCCGCCCCTCTTCACCGCCACACTGCGACCAGGCTCGGAGAAGAATCAGGAGATGTGCTGATCGTCGGCGGCACGGCCGATCTCGATAACGTCGCGGTCTACGACAACGTCTTCCGCTACGACCCGAGCACCGGCGCGCTCGAGGAGGCGGCGCGCCTCCTCGAGCCGCGCACGCTGCACACCGCCACGCTGCTCGAGACGGGGGAGGTCCTCGTCGTGGGCGGCTATCGCAGCGGCGCAGGGCTGCGGACCACCGAGCTGTACGATCCGGCGAGCGACACGTGGACCGCGGGTCCGTCGATGATGGAGGGGTCCGAGCGGTACATGCACACGGCGACGCTGCTCCCGGACGGGCGCGTCCTCGTGGTCGGGTATTCCCCTCTGACGGAGATCTACGACCCGTCGACGAACAGCTTCTCGCCCGGCGAGCCGCTGGAGACGCACGGGAAGCGGCACGCGCACTCGGCGACGCTGCTTCCGAACGGCTGCGTGCTCGTCGCGGGCGGGCGGCTCAACAGCAGCTCGGACACGGCGGATGTAGAGCTCTACAACCCGGACCGGAACCGATGGATCACGATCGCGCCGCTCAGCGAGCCCCGCGCGTTCCACGAGGCGACGTACATCGACCAGGACGGGTCGGTGCTGATCACGGGAGGGAGGGTTGCGCGCGAGGCGTCCTACGCCGTGGAGCGGTTCACCCTGGGCCGGCCCGGCGAGCCGTGCGGGGACCAATGCGAGTGCCAGAGCGGGTTCTGCGTCGACGGCGTCTGCTGCGACTCGGCCTGTGATGGGGGCGCCTGCGACGCGTGCTCGGTGGAGGCCGGCGCGAGCGCCGACGGCGCGTGCTCGCCCCTCACCGGAAATGCCTGCGACGACGGCAACGCCTGCACGAGCGGCGACGCCTGCGACGCGGGCACCTGCGCCGGCACCAACGACGACACGGCGACCTGCGGCGACGACGAGCCGTGCACGCGCCACGCCTGCGTCGCGGGGAGCTGTGTCGCGGAGGACGACGACGGCGCGACCTGCGATGACGGCGATCCGTGCACCACCGAGGACGCCTGCGGAGAAGGGGCCTGCGCCGGCAAGGCGATCACCTGCCCCGCGACGGACGCGTGCCACGAGGAAGGCACCTGCGATCCGGAGACGAGCCGATGTGTGTGGCCGAGCAAGGCGGACAACGTGCCGTGCGAGGACGGCGGGGTGTGCCTCGCCGGAGCCTGCATTCACGGGGCGGAGGCGTCGTCGTCGTCGCAGGGCGGCGCGGGCGCCGGGGAGCCCACGGGCCCCGCGGAGCACGCGGGCGGCGGAGGTTCCGGCGGGGGCGCTGGCCCCGCGACGGACGACGACGGAGGCTGCGGCTGCAGGGCGGCCGGCGCGGCGGCGCCAGGCGGCAACGCGGCCGCCGCGCTGCTCATGGCGGCGGCGGCTTGGCGAGCCTCACGACGGCGCCGTCGGCCTTGCCCGTCGGCCCCACGACCGGCGACCCCTCGTTGATCCAGTAGATCGCCTCGCCGTCGACCGCGATCGCCCCCGGGTTGTTCTGCCCCGCGGCCAGCGTGCACGCGCCATCGCCGCACGCGCTGCCGGGCAGGGCGTCCCGGCGCAGCACGTTCACCGTGCCCTGCAACCGGTTGGTCCAGTAAACCTGGCGCTCGTCGAGCGCGATGCCGTACGGGCCGGGCGCGCCGAGGTCCTGGACGATCACGTCGCGCCTGGCGCCGTCCAGCGAGGCCCGCACGACCTCGCCCTCGAAGTTCACCCAGAACACCTCCGCCGGGTTCTCCGCGTCGAGCGCGATCCCGTACGGCTTCCGTTCGCCGGCGCCCACGCTCACGATCTCGGATGCGCGCCTCTTCTTGCACCGGACCGAGCCCTTCGCGGCGCCGTCCTCGGCGCTGTCCGGGCCGACATCGGTCCAGCAAACGACGTTGTTCGCCGCGGCCAGCCGGTTGGCGCGGTGGGTACCGTCGAGCGTCTCGGGCGCCGGCTCGTCCCGCGGGTCCAGCGCCGCGAAGCCCACGCGCCCGAGCGCGCCGCCGTCGGGGAGCTGCGTCCAGAACAGGCTCTCGCCGTCCAGCGCGAGCGCCTCCAGGCTGCCCGAAAAGCCCAGTTGCTCCACGTTCAGCCAGGGCTTGGCGTTGCCGCCGCGAGGGAGCCACCGCATCAGCGCCGTCGCGGCCGCGCCGGCGACACCGCGGTTCGTCCAGAAGACCTCGCCGCTGTCTGCGAGCGCGAGGTGGCGTGGCGCTGCCTGCTTCGACGCGATCGTCTCCGGCGGGCCGCCCTCGCGCGCGACCCGCTTCACGGCGCCGTCGACGTTGGGCTCCAGATCCTCGTGCTCATCGCTCAACGTGCCTTGCTCGGTCCAGAGCACGCCGGTCTCGCTCACCGCGAGCGAGACCGGGCTCCGCTGCCGGGCGGCCAGGACGACAGGCCGGCCCTCGGCCGCAGGGCAGAGCGGCTGGGCGATCTGCTTCGGGGGGCACGCCGGCGTGACAGGTGAGACGACCACGCCGAGCCGGGCCAGCCGCCCGGGCGAGCAGAGCGCCTTCGGGAGCGCGATCCGCCCGTCGTCGCGCCTGCGCCAGCCGAAGTCGCTCTCCGCGTCGAGCGGCACGAAGCACCCCGCAGCGCCGCAAGCGCCGTCTCCCTCGGTCGCGATCGCGACGTTCACGCCGCCGTCGCGCGCCGCGATCGTGCAGTCCGCCGGATCGAGGTCGCCTTCCTCGACCGGAGACGCGCCCTCGAAGCAGGTCGCCGCGTCGAAGCAGGCGTGGTGCAGGACGTTTCGCTCCGCGTAGTCGGGCAGGCTCGCCGCGCTCACGCGGCGCTCCCCGCACGCCGCGGCGGCGCACGCGGGGTCGTCCGGACATGCGCCCTCAGCGTCGGGCTCGCGCGCCTCGCCTTCCCCCGCGTCCACGCCGCACAGGAAATGCAGCGGCACCCAGAGCGTCGCCACGCGGTCCTCGGGGACGGTCGTGAGCACCGTGTGCTCCACGCGGATCCGGTCGCCCAGCAGCGCCCGCACGCGAATGCGGATCTCCCGGCTCGGGTCCTCGGAGACCGTGAGCCCCCGTGTCCCGGGGAGCTGGGCGTGGTCCGGGCCGAGCTGGTTACGATCCCTGGAGATGATGGGTTTGCCGTCGGACAGGACCTGGAGCTCGATCTGATCGAGATCCTTGGGCACGGCCATGTCCGTCTGGATGGCCACCATGAGCTCCCCCGTGGCAGGCGCCGAGCACCCGCCCGAGGCGACCGCGAGCGCCGCCGTCGCCCCCCAGAAGCAGCGCCTCACCAGCGGCCTCCGAACGCTGTCGGGCGCGTCTCCCCGAGGGTGCCCTCGATCGGCTTCGCCGGCCCGGGCTGGATCAGGAGGCCGCCCGCCACGGCCGCCGCGACGATCAGCGCGGCGCCGGTGACCCACGCCCACACAGGCACGCCGGTCCGCTCGACCGGCGTCAGGCCGACGCGCACGCTGCTCAGCGCCTCGTCCTCGATGACGATCTCCGCCTCGTACGGCACCCTCCCCGGCGCCGTCACCCGCAGCACGTGGCGGCCGCTCGGCACGGCGCCTTCCCACCGCCCCTGGCCCACGGGCTTGCCGTCGAGCGCGATCCGGTCGCCCGGCGACGCGAGCACAGACAGCCTTCCGGCGTGGACCTGCGGCTCCAGACGGACCTCGAGGCGCAGCTCGTCTCCAGGGCTCACCCGCTCCACGCGGACGTGCTCCTTGAAGCCGGGCTTGAAGACACGGATGCGCCTCGTCCCGGAATCGACGTTGAGCTTGCCGGGGAGCGGCGTCTTGCCGATCAGCTCGCCGTCGATCGTCACCGCCGCGCCGCGCTCGCTCACCGCGAATTCGAGGCTGCCGACAAGGCTGCTGGCGTGCCGCTCGAGGACGTCGATCTGCGCCCAGTCGCCCGCGAGGAGGACGCCGCGATCCTCCTGCCTCAGCTTCTCCACGAGGGTGAGGACCTTGCTGTACTGGTGCAGCTTGTACTTGCAGACGATCATGTTCCAGAGGAGGCGCGCGTCCTTCGAGCTCTTGTAGGCGTGCTGGAACTTGATGAACGCATTGGCGAAGTCGTCGTTGTTGAAGAGGCTCCTGCCGAGCTCGTAATCGGCCCTGGCCTTCCCTGTCAGCGTGTGGGCGAGCGGCGGCGGAGGCGCCTGGGCCGGCGGCGAGGGCTCCGCCGGCGCGGGAGCCGGCGGCGAGGCCTGGGCCGGCGCGGGAGCCGGCGGCGAGGACGCGGCGGGNGGCCTGGGCCGGCGCGGGAGCCGGCGGCGA
>NZ_JEMA01000388.1 GCF_001589285.1 Sorangium cellulosum
CTCCCCGCTTCCCCCGCCCCGCCCGCGCCGCGCGCCCCACGCGCGCGCCATCGCGTGGACCACCGCGGGCAGCAGCACCAGCGGCACGAACAGCCGCGACGACGCGTCGAGCTCCGCCTCGTGCTCCACCGATCCCGGCCAGAACGGCTGGTTCGGCCACGCGCGGCGCGGCGCCAGGCCGAGGCCCTCGGCCACGCCCGTCCACGCGCGCAGCAGCCGCCCCGGGTGCTCGGCGATCTCCGCGAGACCCGCACGGTAATACGCGCCCTCGTCGAGGAATGGCCGCGGGAGCTCGCACCGGCGCTCGAAATGGGTCCTGTTGTAATGGGTGCTCACCTCGACGACCTCGCCGCCGGCGGTGGAGCGCACCGAGCGGCACGCCGAGTGCGCGAGGTAGAAGTTCACGCCGCCGTTCGTCGCCACCAGCGCCGGGCGCCCGAGGAGCCAGCTCGTGTGGGCCGACACGGGCGCGATCACGAGCGCGCACGCGAGCAACGTGGCGCGCGCGACGCGGCGATCGGGGCCCGCGCCGCGCGCCGCGCGGAACGCCACCCACGGGAGGAACGCGAGCAGGCTCGGGCGGACGAGCACGGCGAGCCCGAGGACCCCGCCCGCGGCGAGCCCGAGCGCCGCGCGGCCGCGAGCGCGCCCGTGCTCGAGCGCGCGGAGCTCGAGCCACGCGAACAGCAGCAGCAGGAAGGCGAAGGCCGTCTCGGTGAGGACGAAGCCCGCGTAGAAGACGAGCGGGAAGTACAGCGCCGTCGCGAGCCCCGCGAGCGCCGCGACGGCGAGCGAGCGATCGAGGCGGTACGCGAACAGCGCGGTGAGCGCCGCCGTGAGCGCGCCGAGCGCCGCCTGGCACGCGCCGACGAGCGCGAGATCCCCGGGCGCCGCGGCGTGCAGCAGGGCGAGGAGCGCGGGATAGCCGGGGGGCGTGAACGTGTCCCACGCCGCCCGCGCGCGCTCGGTGAGCGCGACGCCCCGCTCCAGGTAAATGGCCATGTCGCCGAAGACGTAGAGCCGGAGCGGGTGCTCCTCGACAGCGAAGCGCCAGCGGGGCACGAGCGCGACGAGCCCGACCAGCGCGGCGAGCGCGGCCGGCGCGCGGGGCGAGCGCAGCGCCGGGGCGGCGCGCGCCCGGACGCCGTCGAGCCGCGCGATCCACGCAGGCAGGCGCCGCATCGCGCCGTCAGGCGAAGCCGAGGCGGCGCAGCGCCACCTGGCGCACCCCGGGGATGCGGAAGCGGTAGATGAATGCGTCGGCGAAGTAATGCGCCATGACGAGCGCGTTGACGACGATCAGCGCCTCCTCGGCCCAGCCGGACGGGAGCGCCGGGCGCACCGCGGCGAACGGCGCGATCGCCAGGCCCACGAGGAACAGCGGCGCCATCGACAGCAGCATGAGCGGCCACACCCAGCGGGCCGAGGGCCCCGGCGCGGCGTCGCCCTCCCGCGGGCGCATCATGCGCGCGCAGAGGAAATAGTATTCGAGCCCGTGGATCGCGCCCCACACGATGCTCCCCCACAGCGGCGCGACGACGGCGAGCGTCACAGCGGCGCCGTGCGTGCCGACGTGCAGCATCTTCGGCGCGCTGCGCGGGCTCGCCCGACCGAGCTCGACGAGCAGCGCGGCCACGAACGCGAGCCACGCCGCGGCGAGCAGGTACGCGGCCGCGTGCGGCAGCATCGCCGGCTCGCGCGGGATCGCCTGCAGCAGCGGGAACATGCGGCCCGGCCCGGAGGGCACGAACAGCCAGGCCACCATCACGACGACAAGGCCGACCGAGACCCAGTGCTGCTGGAGCGCGCGCTCCCGCCCCGAGGGCGCCGGGCGCGAGAGCTGCGCGCCGCGCAGGTTGTAGAGCGACCAGATCCCCTTCGCCTGCGACAGCCGGTGGTGCGTGCCGAAGATCGCGGCCACCGCGAGCGCGAAGTCGGTCCAGTCGGGGATCGCCGCCTTGACGCCGCGGAAGAGCGCCCACGAGAGCGCGAACGTGAGCAGCGAGCCGGCGACCACGATCCTCGCCTGCGAGGGCGTCGCGCGCAGCACGTCCGCGCGGGCCGCCAGCAGCACGAACGTGAGGACGACGTGCGTCGTGTTGCCGAGCACGAACTGCGACCACCAGAGCGCCGTGGACGCACCGTCGCCGCCGCGCGCCGCCCAGAGCGCGGCCACGACGATCCACGGGCCAAGGAAGATCCCGAGATCCAGCGCGGCGCCATGGATCCAGCCGCGCTCCGCGGAGATGGTGTGTGGCAGCGTGGTCATGCCCCTGGCCCGCGCGCGCGATCTCTGCGGAGCCACGGCCAGCGTACACGCCGGGGATCAGGCCAGCAAGGCCCCTCCCCGGCCGGCGCGCCTGACGCGTCGGTCCGTCGATGGAGTCAATCCGTCGATCTGCGCTGGTGTCGCCGCCGGCCTCCGTCAGCCCGCGGACTCGAGCTTGCGCGCCTCGAGGCCGAAGACGCGACAGCAGAACTCAGCCGCCCTCTTGTGATCGCGGGTGTTGACCTCGTGCCAGATCATCGCGCCTGGCTCCTCGATGGCCTGCGCGCCTGTGTGGTTCTTCGGCTCCCAGACGCGCCTCCCGCGCCCTGCGCGGGATCGCATTGCCCCCCTCGCGATCCAGCGCAGGGCGCGCTCGCGATCGAGCCCACATCCGGGGTAATGTCTCGCCATGAGAGCGCCCCTCGTCCGGGTCGGCGCGGCGGCGCTCGCGGCGGCCCCGGAGGACGTGCGCGGCGTGGGTTCTTTCTTCACCCCGCGATGCGCGCCAGGCTCGTATAAGGGACCTGCACGATGAAGATCTCCGAGTACACCGCGTTCGACGCCCTGGGCCTCGCGGAGCTTGTCCGCCGGCGCGAGGTCACCCCCTCCGAGCTCCTGGACGTGGCCTCGGCCGCCATCGAGCAGGTGAACCCTGCGCTCAACGCGGTGATCGGCTCGCTGCGCGACGACGCGGAGCGGGCGCTCCGCGCGGGGCTGCCGCCCGGGCCGTTCACCGGGGTGCCGTACCTCGTGAAGGACCTCGGCATCCTCGTCGCGGGCACGCCCACCGGCATGGGCTCTCGGCTCTTCCAGGGGCTCGTGTCGCCCGCGGACGACGAGCTGATGACGCGCTTCCGGCGCGCGGGGCTCGTGGCGATCGGCAAGACGAACACCCCGGAGCTCGGCCTCAACGTTGTCACGGAGCCGATCGCGCACGGGCCGACGCGCAACCCGTGGCGGCTCGATCGCACGCCCGGCGGGTCGAGCGGCGGCGCCGCCGCGGCGGTGGCGGCGCGGATGGTGCCCATGGCCCACGGCAACGACGTCGCCGGCTCGATCCGCATCCCGTCGTCGTGCTGCAACCTCTTCGGGCTGAAGCCCACCCGCGGCCGCATCCCGACCGGGCCGATCGAGGGCGAGGTGCTGATGGGCTTCGCCACCGATCACGCGCTGACCCGCTCGGTGCGGGACTGCGCGGCGCTGCTCGACGCCATCGCCGGGCCCGACCCGGGCACGCCGTACTTCGCGCCGCCGGCCGCGCGGCCGTTCCTGGAGGAGGCGCGCACGCCGCCGGGGCGGCTCCGGATCGCGTTCACCGACGCGGCCTGGCACGGGGTGCAGGTGGACGACGAGTGCAAGCTGGCCGTGCGCCGCGCCGCGGCGCTGTGCGAGGAGCTGGGGCACGAGGTCGTGCCGGCGCGGCCGGAGATCGACTGGGAGCGCGTCCGCATCGCGTTCCGGATGCTGCTCTCGTACCACGCCCACCTGCTCGATCGCGTCTGCCCGCTGTACGGGCTCACGCCCGGGCGCGACACGGTGGAGGCAACGACGCTCACCATGGCCGAGGCCGGCCGGCGGATGAGCGCCATCGACCTGCACGACGTGCTCGTGGCGCGCGACCAGATCTCGCGGCAGGTGGGGCAGTTCTTCACGCAGTTCGACGCCCTGCTCACGCCGACGTTGACGACGCTCCCCATCCCATCGGGCACGCTCGACGCGAACGACCCGACCCTGAGCGCCGAGGACTGGCTCGATCAGATCTTCGCCTTCGCGGCGTTCACGCCCCTGTTCAACGTGACCGGGAGCCCGGCCATGTCGGTGCCGCTCCACATGAGCGCCGACGGCCTGCCGGTGGGCGTGCAGTTCGCGGGCCGCTACGCGGACGACGCCACGCTGCTGCGGCTCGCGGGCCAGCTCGAGCAGGCGGCGCCGTGGGACCGGCGCCGGCCGCGCGTCTGCGCCGTGTGAGGCGCGGCGCGCGCCGCCCCTGGCAGCGCGGCCGCGCTGGCCGGTCAGTAGGCGCTGTTGCCCGACGTGGTGATGTTGGATGAGCTCACGCCCATGAAGAGCTCTTTGCCGATGGCGCTGTAGCGGGTGTTCGTCATCTTCACGGTGCTGGAGCTGCTGTCCGTCCTGAAGATGGATTCCTTCATCTTCGAGATGTCGCACCTGTCGATGACGACATCGACCTTGAAGCCGGTGCCGCCGTTCTGCCGGATGAACTTGCCGGCGTTCTCCGCCTTGAAGTTCGAGACCCTGAACGTGCTGGCCGCGTTGATCTGGAACACCTTGTCGGCGCCGTTCTTCGCGGAGCCGCCGTTCAGGACCACGGTGCCGGACTTCTTGACCGTCAAGGCGTCCTCGCCGATGTCCTCCCAGACGATGTTCTCGAGCGTGACGTTGCCGTAGGTGTGGATGCCGTCGGCGGCCGGCGCGCCGAGCACGACGTTCCTCAGCTTCGCGCCGTCCTCGAGCTTGGGGAGTGTACACAATGTCAACCGGGCGTTGACACAAGGAGCCCGCCCGCGGCGCGAGAGGCCCGGCGGGCCCGGCCGCGATCGGCAGCGGCGGCGCAGGCATTGCGGAATTACGGTCCAGATTGCCAGCCCGAGCGGAGCGAATCGACGTCAGGCGCGCAGCCCGCCGGCGCAACCTCGGTGATGGTGAGCTGCACCCCAGCCGCAGGAGATCCTGCCTTTTCCGCGGGCAGCGGACCTGTTAAACACGGTTGCGATGGCTGACCTCCCGCCCCCGAGGAAGCACGCCGCCAGCGCCGACGTCGGGCACGCGACCGCCCGCCACCTCGACGAGCACCGCGCCGCGCTGACCGGCCACTGCTACCGCATGCTCGGGTCGGCCGCCGAGGCCGACGACGCCGTGCAGGAGACGATGCTGCGCGCCTGGCGCAGCATCGACCAGTTCGAGGGGCGCGCGTCGCTGCGCAGCTGGCTGTACCGCATCGCCACCCACGTGTGCCTCGACGCGCTGAGCGAGCGCACCCGCCGCGCGCGCCCGATGGAGCTCGGCCCCCCCAACGGGATCGACGGGCCGCTCACCACGCTGCCTTCCTACCGGTGGGTCGAGCCCATCCCCGACGTGCTGGCGCTGCCCGCCGACGCCGACCCCGCCGAGCTCGTGGCCCTGCGCCAGAGCATCCGGCTCGCCTTCGTGACCGCGCTCCAGCACCTCCCGCCGCGCCAGCGCGCTGTGCTGCTGCTGATGGAAGTCCTCGGCTGGCCGGCCGCCGAGGTCGCAGAGACGCTCGACACCTCGGTCGCCTCGGTCAACAGCGCCCTCCAGCGCGCCCGGGCGACGCTCACGACCCGCGACATGTCGGACGCCCACGCCCCGCTGTCCGACGCGCAGTCCGTGCTGGTCGACCGCTACGTCGAGGCGTTCGAGCGGTACGACGTGAACGCGCTCACCAAGATCCTCCACGAGGACGCGACGATGTCGATGCCGCCGTACGCGCTGTGGCTGCGCGGTCACGAGCCGATCCGCTTCTGGCTCCTGGGCCCTGGCGCGGCCTGCCGCGGGTCCCGGCTGGTGCCGACAGCGGCCTGCGGCTCGCCCGCGTTCGGGCAGTACAGGCCCGGCGGCCCCGGGGAGAGCTACAAGCCGTGGGCGCTCATCGTTCTCGAGCTCTCGGACGCGCACATCGTCGCGCTGAACTACTTCCTCGACACGGAGACGCTCTTTCCGCGGTTCGGCCTGCCGCCGGAGCTCCCGCCGGAGCCGCAGGGCGGCGCGCAGGGGCCGCAGGCGCAGGGCGGCTGACGGGCGCGGCGTCGAGCTTTCCTGGAGAGCCGTCGATTTTTTTGGACGGGACCGATGAATCCGGCGCCCCGCGGGCGTCAGTAGGTTCGAATTCACCCCACGCTGGAGGCGCACATGACCACGAACCGTTCCCGGAAGCTCTTCGTCAATCTCCCCGTCAAGGACCTGAAGCGATCGGTCGAGTTCTTCACCAAGCTCGGCTTCTCGTTCAATCCGAACTTCACCGACGACAAGGCGACTTGCATGATCCTCAGCGAGGACGCGTACGTGATGCTCCTCGTCGAGGAGCGGTTCAAGGACTTCACCAAGAAGCGTATCTGCGACACCAGCACGTCCACCGAGGGCATCTTCGCGCTGACGGCCGAGAACCGGGCCGAGGTCGACGAGCTGGTGAAGACAGCGATCGCCGCCGGCGGGACGCACGCGGAGGAGCCCACGGATCACGGCTTCATGTACACGTGGAGCTTCTACGACGTGGACGGCCACCACTGGGAGGTCTTCTACATGGACCCGAGCGCCATTCCGCATCCGCAGCAGTGAGCGACGGGCCCGCGGCGGGCGCGCGCCCGCCGCGGCGGCCCTCGCGCCCCTCCAACGCCCGCAGCGCGCCGTTCAGAGCGCCAGCTCGATCTCGTAGCGAGCGAGCCAGTCGTTGAGCACGAGCACCTGCTCCACGCTCGACCGCGACACCTCGTCGACCGGCCCGTCGGTGTCCGCGGCGACGGCGCGGGCGCGGGCCACGTCGACAAGCGGCAACACGGGCGCGTCCCGCTGCGCGAGGAGCGCCGCGAGCTGCGCGCGCAGCGCCCGCGCATACGCGGGGTCCTGGGTCGCGGGGTACGGGCTCTTGCGGCGATCGAGCACCGAGCGCGGCAGGAGATCCCCGGACGCGGCGCGCAAGAGGCTCTTCTCGCGCCCGTCGAAGGTCTTCATCGACCACGGCGCGTTGAACACGTACTCCACCAGCCTGTGATCGCAGAACGGGACCCGGACCTCGAGCCCTGTCGCCATGCTCATGCGATCCTTGCGGTCGAGCAAGAGCTGCAGGAAGCGCGTCAGGTGCAGGTAGCTGATCTCCCGCATGCGCCGCTCCTTCCCCGTCTCGCCCGGCAGGCGCGGGACCTCGGCGATCGCCTCCCGGTAGCGCTCGGCGACGTAGCCCTGGAGATCGAGCCGCTCGAGGAGCTCGGGCGCGAGCAGCGTCGAGACGGAGCTCGAGCTCCTCAGCCTGGTGCGCATGGCGCTCCACGGGAACGTGTCGGCCGCCACGACGTCCGGGTCGTGGAACCAGAGATACCCGCCGAAGATCTCGTCGGCCGACTCGCCGGACAGCGCCACCGTGGAGCGCTCCCGGATGGCGCGGAAGAGCAGGTGCAGCGAAGCATCCATGTCCCCGAAGCTGAGGGGGAGATCCCGGGCGCGCAGCACGACCTCGCGGAGGGCGGGATCGGCGAGCTGGGCCGCGGAGAGCACGATGTTCGCGTGGTCGGACCCGACGTGCCGCTGGACGTCGACGACGTACGGCGCGTCCGGCGTGCTCCGCAGCTCGTCCGCCTTGAAGTTCTCGGCCTGCCCGACGAAATCGACGGAGAACGAGCGCACAGGCCCCGCGTCCGCGAGCGCCCGCTGCGCGAGCGCTGTCACGAGGCTGGAGTCCAGCCCTCCGGACAGGAGCGTGCAGAGCGGCACGTCGGAGATGAGCTGGCGAGCGACGATGTCCTCGAGCAGCCCGCGGACGGCGCCGATCGTCGTCTGGAGATCGTCGGTGTGAGGCCTCGACTCGAGGGCCCAGTAGCGGCGCTCGGTGATCCCACCCCTGCGCACGTGGACGACGTGGCCGGGGCGGACCTCGCGCATGTCGCGGAACACGGCGTGCCCCGGCGTCTTCGTGAAGGCGAGGAGCTCGCGCAGGCCGCCGTCGTCCACGGCCGGCGGGGCGAGCGGGTTCGCCAGGATGGCCTTGGGCTCCGAGCCGAAGAGCGCGCCCGATCCGGTCGGCTGGTAATACAGCGGCTTGATGCCCATCCGGTCCCGGACGAGCAGGAGCTCCTCCGCGCGGACGTCCCAGAGGGCGAAGGCATACATGCCGTTGAGGCGCGCGGGGAAGCCCGCGCCCCACTCCAGGTACGCGCGGAGGACGACCTCGGTGTCGCTGTGCGTCCTGAAAGGGTGACCGCGGCCTTCCAGCTCGCCGCGCAGCTCACGGAAGTTGTAGACCTCCCCGGTGTAGATGAGCACGGCCACCGGCTCGCCGTCCTCGTCGGCGATCATCGGCTGTCGGCCCCCCTCGAGATCGATGACGGCGAGCCGGCGGTGGCCGAGGGCCGCGCGCGGGGAGAGCCAGATCCCCTCGTCGTCCGGCCCGCGGTTCTTCATCGTCGTCGTCATCTCGCGCACGACACGGCGCTCCCGCGTCAGATCGCGCGCGTGATCCACCCATCCAGCAATGCCGCACATGGAAAGCCGCCTCCTCTCAGCGCTGCCGCGATCCGGCGGCGGGCTCGACGGCCTCGCCGCGGCGCTCGCGGGCCGCTCGTGGTTCTGCGGCCGAGCGTAGGCAGAGCAGCGGTATCGCGCAACCAGCCTGGCCGGCGCGGCCTTCGGTCAATCAGCCGGATCCCGCGGAGCTCGCCGCGCCTCCTCCGGAGCGCGCGCTCACCCCTTCGCCGGGAGCCACGCGACGATGAGCGACGCGAGCGCCTCCGCGGCGGCGGCCTCGCTCGTCCGCTCGCGGAGCATCTCGCCCGCGATCGCCTCGGCGGCGCCGACGATCCCGACGCAGCGGAGGTGGAGCTCGCGCCTCGGCAGCTTCGCGTACGGGGCGAAGGTGTCCCTGTAGATCGCGACGTACTCGTCGAGCAGGCGCTGCCGGAACGCCTCCATCTCCTCGTCGCCCTTCAGCGCCGCCGTGATCGCGTACCACTCGGGGCCGACCGAGTTGTAACAGCGCATGTACGCGCGGCCCGCGACGCGCGCGACGTCCGCGAGCCGCGCGGGCGCGCGCTCGAGCGCCTCGAACAGCGCCGCGCGCTGCCGCACGTCGATGCGCTCGCACAGCGCGATGAGGAGCCCCGAGCGGGTCCCGAAGTGCTCGTAGGCGATCGGCTTCGTGACGCCGGCGCGCTCCGCCACGCGCCCGAGCGTCAGGGCGTCGGTCCCCTCCTCCCGGACGATCCCGAGCGCCGTCTCGAGGAGCTGCTCGCGCCGCTCGGCCCTGGAGAGCCGCCCTCTGGGTACCTCGCTCATGCAGCCCTCATCTTAGGACCGGCGCCCCCGGCGCGCCTGCCGGTCGCCCCGCCCCCCTGCCCTACCGCGTCGCGCCGCTCGCGGGCAGCTCCCCGCCGCGATGGCGCACGACAAGGGGCTCGTCGCCGGGGATGCGCAGGGGGTTCGGCAGGTACGGATCGAGCTCGCCGGGCTCGAAGCGGCAGAGGCCGATCACGTGCCAGAACGAGCCGCCGATGTCGCCGCCGAGCTTGTAACGGCCGTCGGGGCTGAAGGCGGCCCACCCCTCGGGGCAGGGCAGGAGGATGGCAAGGCAGCTCCCCTGGACCACGTCCCAGAGGCGGAGGGTGCCGTCGGCGGAGGCCGAGGCGAGGAGGTGGCCGTCGGGGCTGAAGGCGACGCCCTGCACGGAGGCGTTGTGGCCCTCCAGGGTGCGGAGGACGCGGCCCCGGCTCACGTCCCAGAGGCGCACCGTCTTGTCCGAGGAGCCCGACGCGAGCACCTGGCTGCGCGGGCAGAACGCCACGCCGCGGACCCCGCGCGTGTGCCCCTCGAGGCAGAACAGGGCGCGACCGCTCCCGACCTCCCAGACGCGCACCGCCCTGTCGTCCGACCCCGACGCGAGCAGCAGGCCGTCGGGGCTGAACGCGACGCCGCGGATCCCGTCGGTGTGCCCCTCGAACGTGCGGATCACGCGGCCCCGGGCGACCTCCCACAGGCGCATGGTCCTGTCGTCCGACCCCGACGCCAGCGTCAGCCCGACAGGGCTCCACGCCACGGTGCACACCCGGTGCGTGTGCCCCTCGAACGTGCGCAGCGGGCGGCCGCTCTCCACCTCCCAGAGGCGCACCGTCCTGTCGTCCGAGGCCGACGCGAGCGTCTCGCCATCCGGGCTGAACGCCACGCCGCGGATCGCGTGCGCGTGGCCCTCGATCGAGCGCAGGAGCCGCCCGCGCGCGACCTCCCAGAGCCGGATTGTCTTGTCGTCCGAGGCCGACGCGAGCACCTCGCCCTCGGGGCTGAACGCCACGCTGCGGATCCCGAGCGTGTGCCCCTTGAACGCCCGGATCGCGCGGCCGCTCCCCACGTCCCAGAGGCGCACCGACCTGTCGTCCGAGCCCGACGCGAGCGTGTGCCCATCCGGGCTGAACGCCGCGCCGAGGACCCAGTCGGTGTGCCCCTCGAAGCTGCGCAGCGCGTGCCCCCGCGCGACCTCCCAGAGGCGGATGGTCTTGTCGCGCGACGCCGACGCGAGCGTCTGCCCGCCCTGGCTGAACGCCACGCTGCACACCCCGTGCGTGTGCCCCTCGAACGCGCGCAGCGCGCGGCCCGTCCTGACCTCCCAGAGGCGCACCGACCGGTCCAGCGACCCCGACGCGAGCGTGAGGCCGTCGGGGCTCCAGGCGACCCCGAAGACCCAGTCGGTGTGGCCCTCGAACGCGCGCTGCGCGCGGCCGCCCGCGGCGTCCCACAGGCGCACCGTTTTATCCGACGACGCCGAGGCGAGCGCCTGCCCGTCCGGGCTCCACGCCACGCCGAGGACCCAGTCGGTGTGCCCCTCGAGGCAGCGCAGCGCGTGGCCGCTCCGGACCCGCCACAGGCGCACCGTCTTGTCCGACGACGCCGACGCGAGCGCCTGCCCGTCCGGGCTCCACGCCACGCTGCGGACCCCGAGCGAGTGGCCCTTGAACGAGCGCACCGCCCGCCCGGTGCCGGCCTCCCAGACGCGCACCGTCTTGTCCGAGGACCCCGAGGCGAGCGCCTGCCCGTCCGGGCTCCACGCCACGCTGCGGACCCCGTGGGTGTGCCCCTCGAACGTGCGCAGCGCGCGGCCCGTCCTGACCTCCCAGAGGCGCACCGTCTTGTCCGAGGACCCCGAGGCGAGCAGGAGGCCATCCGGGCTGAACGCCACGCTCATCGCCGCGCCGAGGTGCCCGTGCATCGCCCGGATCGCCTGCCCGGTGACGGCGTCCCAGATCCGGACCGAGCCGTCCTCGTGGCTCGCCGCCAGGAGATCGCCCAGCGGGCTCCACGCCACCGCGTTGCACGGCGAGACAGGCGCCCACATCGGCTCGGCGTCGCGCGGCCGGGGCGGCGCCGCGCCGTCAGCGGCCAGCGACGCGACAGGCACCCCCCGGGCGCCGACGAGCTTGGCGCCGCGGAGCTGCGCGCCCGCGAGGTTGGCGCGGGTCAGATCCGCCCCGACCAGCCGGGCGAACGAGAGATCCGCGCCCCGGAGATCCGCGCCCTCGAGGTCGGCGCCGGTGAGGTCCGCCCGCGCGAGCTGCGCCGCGCCCAGCGACGCGCCGGCCAGCCGGGCCTCGACGAGCGTGGCGCCCCAGAGGTTGGCCTGCGTGAGATCGGCCCGCCGCAGGTCGGCGCAGGCGAGGTTGCACCCGCTCAGGTCCTGCCCGGCCAGGTTGACGCCGGCCGCGTCGAGGTCGTCCAGGAAGGCGCTCCTCCCCTCCTCCGTGTCCGTGTCCTCCTCGTCCCTGGCCAGCCAGCGCGCGACGCGCAGGGCGTTGTCCTTCGCGTTCCCCTCGGCCGCCCCGCGGAGCACCCGCTGCGCCCACGCCGCCGCCGCCGCGCGCCCCGCGAGCGACACGAAGAAGTCGACCATGAGCTCGCTCATCTCGTCGGCGCCGAGCGCCGCGCTGTCGCCCGTCTCCTTCACCTCGCGCGCGGCCGCGTCGGCGACGAGCCACTCCAGCGCCGACCGGTGGACGAACGAGAACGCCCCCTCCGCGTCGCGCACGAGCAGCGAGCCCGAGCCGATCAGGTGCTCGATGATCGCGCGGTCGATCGGCGGCGCGTCGGGCGGCTGCGCGCCCCGGATCAGGCTCTCCGGCAGCTCGCCGAGCCCGACAGCGCGCGCGCTCCGGTCCCAGAGCAGCCGCGCCAGCCCGGTCATCGCGGCCCGCAGCGCCTCGCGGGGGATCCCGCGCGGCGCGCCCCGCGGGTTGGCGCGCGCGTGCTCGTGATCGAGCCACTGCTCGACGAGCACCTCGTACAGCTTCGCCGCGGTGATCGTCCCTGTCCGCGCCTTGGTCTGCCGGAGCTTGTCCGGCTCGATCTTCGCGATGAACCCCAGCATCCGCGGGTTCTCCGAGAGCCCGAGCAGATCCTTGACCTCGTGGAGCAGCCGGTAGCGCGCCTCGGCCTCCGCGGGCTCCGGGCTCAGGTTGCCGAGGAAGCGCCGGATCTGCTTCTCCCCGAAGCCCTGGAGCTGCACCAGCCGGTAGCCCCGCAGCAGCTCGGCCCGCCGGGCGAGCTCGCGCTTGATCGGCGGATCGGTGAGGAAGTGCTGCGCGCGGCTGGTCACCACGACCTTCGCGATCCCCTCCGCCGCCTGGACCACCGTGTCGAAGTGCTCGAGCGCGCGATCGTACGTCAGCCGCAGGGCGAGCTCGTCGAAGCCGTCGAAGAGCAGCGCGACGCGCCCCTCGGCCAGCATGTAGCGGAAGGCCCGCAGATCGACGGGCTCGTTCGCGAGCGCGAAGTGCTGCGCGAGGAGCGAGTCGAGCGAGCGCTGCTTCTCGATGCGGCCGAGCTCGATGAGCACCGGCACGAGCGGGTGCCGCTCCCGCGCCATCCGCCGGGCGAGCTCGCGCAGCAGGAACGTCTTGCCGGCGCCGAAGTCGCCGAGCACCAGCGCGAAGCGCCGGTGGGGGGCGTCGAGCAGCCGGAAGAGGGCGTCGATCGCGCTCTCGGTCGCGCTCTTCTCGCGGTCGCCGAGGCTCACGACGGCCGGCTGCTCGACGTAGAGCCACGGCGGGTACGACGGGTCGGACTCGATGCGGTCGGTCTGCCACGCGAGGTACCGGCCGAAGTCGATGAGCCCCTGCGCCTCGGAGAAGCTCTTCAGCACGACGCCGCGGCGCGCCGCGCTCCGGACGAGCTCGGGCGGCGCGGGCGGGTCGGTGTGGATCAGGGTGGAGCGCAGGTACGGGTCCTGCTGCCGGAAGCGGTGCTCGACCTCGGTCACGTACCGCGTGACGAGCTCCTCGGTGATCGACCGTTCGAGCACGCCGATCACGCGGACGTCGACGCGCCGGCCGTCCTGCACGGCGACCTCGAGCGCGCCCGCGAACGGCGGCGGCGCGCGGTGCTTCGTCACTGTCGCCCCGGGGTCGCGGAGGAGCGCCACGCGCTCGACGCGGTCGAGGAAGGCGTCGCGCCGGTCGTGCCTGTCGTCGGAGACGAGGTCCCGCCCGCTCGGGTGGCGCTCGCCGTCGTCGGCCGGCGCCGGCTCGCGAAGATCGGGCGCCGAGGGGCGCTCGATCCGCGGCTCGGGCGCGAGGTGCTGCTGCAGGAACGCGAGCAGCGCCGCCGCCGAGGCGCGGCAGGCGAACGCGCGCAGGCCGTCGTCGTCGCCGCGGCCTTCGTGGCCGCCCACGGCGCGCATCAGGATCGAGCGCCTCTGGAAGCGCGCCGCGAGGTCGCCGATCGCGGCGCCCTCGGCCTCGAGGCCGAGGGTGCCCGGCACGACGCGCTGCAGCCGGTCCCAGACGCCCGGGTCGCGCGCGGCCGCCGTGAAGCTGGCGATCGCCCCGACGTGCACGCGCAGCGGCGGATCGGCCGGCAGCGCGTCCGGGTAGAGCAGCCGCTCTTCCAGCACCTTCTCGCGCCCCGCCTCGGTGAGGCAGAGCGCGCCGCCCTTCATCGAGACGAGGCCGTCGTGGAGCGCCTCCTGGACCCGCGCTGTCCACCCCGGGCAGGCGCGCCGCCGCTCCGGGTGCGCCACGGGGCTCGGCGCCCCGTCGACCTCGTGCGCGTGGAGCGCGTGAAGGAGCCACCGCCGCTCGGCCGCCCCGGAGGGCGGGCGCGCGCGGGAGAGCGCGGACAGGTCGAGGTCGCGCGCGAGGTAGCCGGCGTCCATCTTCCACGCGGCCTGCAGGTTGAAGGTGCGGAGGTCGTGGAAGAGCTCGGCCTCGTCGCCGGGCTGCGCGGGGCCCGCAGGCGCGAGGCCCGCGGGCGCCGGCTGCGCGCCGCGCCTGCGCTGCTCGAAGCTGTAGAGCTGGTCGGCGACGATCACGTCGCCCGGCGCGACCTTCCTCGGATCGCCGGCGCAGACGCCGCACATCGCGAGGCACGCCGGGTCGAGCTCGGCGACGAGGTGCTGCCCCCGGATCGCGGCTGTGCGCAGCCCCGCCTCGCCGATCCACGCGGCGGTGACCACGAGGGGGCCGCCGCGCGCGCTCGGGAGCGCGCGCCGGTGGTAGCGCAGGCCGCCGAGATCGCGGAGCTCGCGCCACCCTTTCTCGCCGCCCTCGCCCTGCGCGAGCACGGCGTCGAGCTCGTCCTTGTGCGCCGTGACGACGAGCACGTCCACGGGCCCGACCTCGCGCTCGGCGCCCGCGTCCATGCCCGCGGCCGCGTCTCGCCGCGCGTTCGCGGCGTGGAGCGCCTTGGCCTCGGAGATCCGCTCGCGGCCCTTCTGGGCGTCGTGCCGCCCGATCGCGGCGAGCGCCTGGGCCGCCACGGCGGAGGCCTCGAGGGCGCG
>NZ_JEMA01000389.1 GCF_001589285.1 Sorangium cellulosum
GGGAGCGGCGGCGCGGGCGGCGAGGGGGCCGCCGTGCCGATGAACCCTTGCGGGAGCGCGTGCGGCGACGAGGAGCTGTGCGACGAGAGCCACCTCGGCGTGGACGACGACTGCGACGGCGAGGTCGATGAGACGTGCGGGTGCACCGCGGGTCAGGCGCACGCCTGCTTCCGCGGGGATCCGTCGTACCTGGCCTACGCGGGCTGCTTCCCTGGCACCGAAATCTGCGATGACGCCGGCACGTGGGGCCCCTGCGTCGGTGGCCTGCACGCGGCCGACATGTGCTTCCTCGACGACGCCAGTGGCTGCCACGCGATGCAAGCGGCTCCGTTCGCCGACGTCGACCTCAAGGAGGGCACGGGCTCGTTCAGCGAGGATGCGGGCGCCGAGCGGTGGACGGTGGCATGCCCCGAGGGCGTGGACCCGTGCCCCGAGGTCGGCGGGGCCGAGCCGGCGGACGACTTCAAGCCGCTGCAATCCGGAGAGTACACGGTCACCTACACGAAGCGCGGTCTCATGGACGGGGGCACGAGGAGCTGCACATACCCGCTCTTCGTCGGCGCGCGAGGCCTCCGCGTCGAGCTCGAGTGGGAGCACCTCCCCCGCAGCGTCGATCTCGACCTGCACCTCCACAGGCCGAACAGCACGCGGCCGTGGCGAATCCACGGCTCGCCGGAGGACTGCGGATACAGCAACTGCACCATCGACGCTCTCTCGTCCTCCTCGGACATCCGCTGGTTCAGCGACACGGCGACGCCGCCCGAGCCGGTGAACTGGTACCTCGACCCCGAGGAGACCAACAACACCTGCTATCACGCCCCGCGGGGCCGGGGCAATGCGTGGCGGAATCTCGGCCGCGGATGCCACAGCCCGCGGCTCGACCTCGACAACGTCGTCTGCGACCCCGCCGTCACCGACCCCAACGACACAGACTTCTGCGCGCCGGAGAACATCAACATCGACTTCCCGCCGAGGGGCCAGTGGATGCGGATCGGCGTGCATTACTACGGCGCGGACAGCGTGACATCCGACGTTCACCCGCGGATCAAGGTCTTCTGCGACGGCGCGCTCGGGGCCGAGCTCGGGCCCAGGGGCTTCTATCAGCCCGAGCAGCCCGTCACCTTCGCTCCCGCCGACGCCAGAACCAGGTTCTGGCTCGTCGCCGACGTGCTCTTTCCGGAGCCCGACGCGTGCGGCGAGCGTACCTGCATCGTCCAGCCGATCTACGCCGATGAGGCCTCGCGGTCGCCGCTCCTCACCACCCAGCGCGCGGTCGAGACCACCTTCACCCCGGAGTATCCGCCGGCGCCGTGAGGGCCCGCGGGGGCGCGCGCCCGCGGGCCGGCCGCGCTCACCCGGGCTGCGGCGCCGCCACGAGCTCTATCGCCTCTTCCGGGCAGGCGACGACGCAGAGGCCGCAGGCCTGGCACAGCGCCGCGTTCGGCGTCATCGCCGTCTTCCGGCCGTGGACGAGCGACTTGAGCTTGCCGCGCAGCGAGAGGGCGTCGAAATCGGCTTGCGCGATGCGGGCGACCTCGAAGACCCGATAGGGACAGACCTCGACGCAATCGCCCTTCGCCTCGCACCGGTTCCGGTCCACCACGGGCCGGAAGGCGCCGGGCTCGGCGCGGCACTGCTCTCCCGGCCTGTCCGGGCGCGCGGCCGCGCGCCGCGCCTTCTCCTTGTTCAACGAATCCGCCATGTGCGTGCCTCCCGCCGCCGCTCGCGCGGAGCGCTCAGAAACAGGTCGATCGCGCCTCGAAGCGCGCCGCGTGGTTCGCGCCGAGGTTGCTGTCCCACGCGCCGTGGGACTCGGCGGCCACCTCGATGTCCCAGGCGTTCATGCGGCCGTACTGATCGTAGGCCCAGAGGAAGAGAGCCTCCTCGGTCGCGGTCGGCTCGTTGCAGACCCATGTGCCGCTCGAGGCGGGCGGGAGCGGCGCGCCGCCGCAGATGCGCTGTCCCGAGGCGTCGGGGGGCGGCGAGCACCACGCGCAGTCGCGGGGCGCGTTGCTCACGAGGACGTAGGCGTCGCCGTGCGCGCCCGCGCTCGCGGGGAGGAACGCGTCGCTGCCGTTCAGCCGGACATAGAGGTTGATCTCGTGGTCCGGGTAGAGGTCGCGCAGGTAACCGCGGTAGGCGATGGTCAGCTTCGCGGCGTCGGTCCGGACCGGATCCTGGATGAGCTCGAACGGGCCGGTGTGCACCGTGGTGGTGGGCCCGCAGTAATCGTAGCTCGGCGGGTAGTTCGAGGCGGCCCCGTCGCGGGTCACGGCGGAGAGCGCGAGCGAGACCGGGAGAGCAGCGGCGAGCGTCTTGCGGAACATGCGTGACCTCCAGGGACGTATCGGCGCCGGGGCCGCGCGCAGCGCGGGCGCGCGGCGGCCCGGACATGGGGGCTACCAGCTCCACCCACGCCGGTCAACGCAACGCGGGCGGCTGGCCGCCCTCGCCACCGAGCTCGTCGGCGGCTGGTACCGCGTACGTTGAGGACGAACTTGCCGAGGGCTGAGGGCTCCTCAACCTGGGTAGGGCTCCTCAACCTGGGTCGGGTCGCGGGGGCTCCTCAACCTGGGCGAGGGCTCCTCAACCTGGGTCGGGTCGCGGGGCTACGTCCTCAACCTGGGTCGGGTCGCGGAGCTCAACCTGGGTCGGGTCGCGGAGCTCAACCTGGGTCGGGTCGCGGAGCTCAACCTGGGTCGGGTCGCGGGGTCGGGTCGCGGGGCTCCGGTGCCGCTCCTCTCCGGCGGCCGCTCATGGCATGGTCCGCCCAATGAACCGTGAACTCCTTCGCTCATCGGTCCTCGGGGTCCTCCTTGCGGCCTGCAGCAGCTCCCCCGCCATGACGCCGACCGGGAGCGGCGGGGCCGGCGGCGAGGACGGCGCCAGCGCGACCGGCGGCGGTGGAGACGGGGGCGGAGCGCTGGTCTCGTGCGGAGGGAGCCTGGGCGACACCTGTACCGAGACGGAGCACTGCGAACTCCGCGAGCCCGGCGCGGAGGTGTGCGACGAGCGCGCGATCGGCGTGTGCGTCGCGCGGCCGAGGGTCGAGGAGTGCCCCGAGGATTGCCCGGGCGTCTGCGGGTGCGACCAGCGCGTCCATTGCAACGAGTGCCTGGCGCGCGCGGCCGGGGTGAGGGCGTCGAAGGACACGTCGTGCTCGAGCGGAGAGTACGTCGTCGGCGTGAACGACCGAGTTTACGTGCACAGCGCCGATCTGGAGGCGAACCGGTGCCTGACGCTCTCCTTGGCCTGGCCGACCGAGAGCGATCCGCGGTTCACGGGCGTCGAGCTTCCGGAGCACTGGGCCCTCGTGGATGTGATGCTCACCGGGGAGATGCGCGATTGCACAGCGCCGCGCACGCCCGACGACGATGGGCTCCACGTCGTGACCGGCGCCACCGGCGCCTTGTCGTGGGAGTCCGAGCCGAACACCGGTATCCCGTGTGTCATCGACATGGACGTCACCCTCGCGCTCGAGGGCGAGCCCGGGACGTACCACGTGAAGGCGACGGGCGTGGTCGTCGACAACACGTGCCTGTTGTGACGGCGCGCCGCCTAATCCGAGATGTCCTGGCTGATGATGACCACCGACGAGGGGACCTCGGAGTAGCTGTCCGCCTCGGCGCTGATGACCAGATCGAAGCTCGTCCTGGCGATGCTCGCGCCGAACAGCTCGCCCCTGTGCATCACGGGGTCGTAGTCGAGCGTGCCGACGCGCCGCCACTCGTCGTTCTCGGGCTTCGCCCAGGCCACGAACGCCATCCCTCCGAGCCGCTCGGGCGGCGGGAGGTGATCGACCTTCAGGTGGAGCTCCGTCGTTGACGTATTGCGGTCGATCTCGGCCACGATGAGCGCATTCGCGTTCGGCGCCATCTCCGTCCCCTGAGAGACGAAGCGCATCGAGCCGCTGCAACCGGCGAGCGCGGCCCCCGCGAGCAGGGAAGCGGCGAGCACGAACGGTATCGAGCGAACCTCTCTCATGAGAACTTTTCCTTGCTGCCTGTGGCGTGCTGGGGCGCTTGCCGAAGAGCGCTGCCGGCGGTGGTTCGTCGCCCCGCCCCTGTCGAAGCAGCCCCGCCCATGGGTCGATTTTTACCGCAGCTGAGTGACCCTTGCCAACCCCGCAGCAGGGGCGGGGCGACGAACCACCGCCGGGGCGCTGGCACGTTGCCTGCCATCCCGCGGCGCGCGGGGCGCCTGCTTACCGTTTCACGACGACGGCTCGCGGCCGTCCGGCGGCGGCTCGGAGGGCGCACCTGCGTCGGGCGTGGCCTCCGCGCCCTCCGGCGTGGCCTCCGCGCCCGCCGCGCCGGCCGCCGCCGCGGCCACGCCGGCGACGATGCCCTCCCAGTGGCTGCCCNCCGCGGCCACGCCGGCGACGATGCCCTCCCAGTGGCTGCCCTTCCACAGCACCTTGCCGCAGCGCTCGCAGCGCCAGAACTCGTCGTGGCGCTCGGCCACCCGCGGGGGCACCGCGCCCCGCACCGCGTCCTTCGGCGCGGCCGCGAGCGCGCCGCCGCACGCCATGCAGCGCGGGTCCCGCACGGGCAGCCCGAGCTCCCGCAGCACGAAGCCGGCCTGCTCCATCGGCCGGAGCCCGCGGGGCACGTAGAGCCCGCGCACGGCCGCGGTGCGCAGGGGGCGCCGCTCGAACACCCCGGCGTCGGAGCTCAGCAGCACGCGGCCCGTCCGCTGCGCGAGGCGTACGAGCTCGCCGTCGTCGATGCCGTGCTCGAACGTCGCGTCGTACCCGGCGCCGCGCAGCCAGCGCGACAGGCCGCCGAGCATCGCGTCGCACAGGAAGCTCGGCCCCGCCGCCTCGTCCGGCGCCCGGGCCGCCCCGCCGCCCGCCTCATCCACGAGCCCGCCCCATGCGCTCAGGATGGCGCCGGGCCACCTGGCGGCAAGGCGCCGGACGCGAAATCCCCACGCCTCGCTCGAGCGCTGGTACCGTCGTGGCGAATCGATCGCGGCGACGTGGTGGAGGAGTGGATGTCGACGAAAGGTGCGAGGTGCTCCTGTGCGGCCCTCGCGCTCGCCGTGCTGGCGAGCGCTCACGAGGCTTCGGCCTACTGCCGTTCGAACACCTGCAAGATACCGGAGCTGTGCCTCCAGGACGACCTGCCGCGGGGCGACTGCAGGCCGCTCCGCTGGACGGGCGACTGCATCGGATTCTCCGTCCAGGAGGACGCGTCGAGCGAGGTCTCCTACCAGGAGATCTCCGACGTCCTCGACGCCGCCTTCGCGGCGTGGCAGCAGGCGCCCTGCCCCGGGGGAGGCACCCCGGGCATCCGCGTGCAGAACCTCGGCCCCGTGGCGTGCGGCGCGGTGGAGCTGAACGCGAGGGACGGCAAGACCAAGCTCGTCGACGGGCTCGTGCCGGGCAACGCCAACGTGGTCGTCTTCCGCGACCTCGATTGGCTCGCGGCCGCCGGGCACAACAGCGAGATGCTGGCGCTCACCACGGTGCAGTTCGACAAGAAGACCGGTGATCTCTGGGGGGCCGACATGGAGATCAACTCCAATCTCTACGACTTCTCCGTCGGGGACGACTCCGCTGCGCCGCGGGAAGACCTCCTCGCCGTCGTCACGCACGAGGCGGGGCATTTCCTGGGCCTCGATCACTCGATGATCGGTCCAGAGGCGACCATGCATTACCGGTACGACAGGTCGGACCCGATCAACTTCCGGACGCTGCACGAGGACGACATCACGGGGATCTGCCAGGTCTATCCCCCTCGGGATCTCTCGACGTCGACGTGCAACCCCATCCCGCCGCACGGGTTCGCCCCGGAGTGCGGGGAGGACCAGATGGTCGCCTGCGGGGTGTCGCC
>NZ_JEMA01000390.1 GCF_001589285.1 Sorangium cellulosum
CGGAGGCCTCCTCGGGCGCTGGGACGGCGGCCCCCAGCGCCGCGGCGTCCTCCGATCTCGCTGCCGGGCGTGGGCTCGCCTGGGCGGCGATGCGCGCCTGCGCGGCGCGAACGACGGAGGCGGCGCGCGCGTCGACGCTCGACGCCCGCAGCGCGGCGGGAACCTGGGCCTGCGCCCACAGCGCGCCGGTGGACAGCACGACGCCGAGCGCCACGACGAGGCCGGCCGCGAGGCCCAGCTTGCCCCGGCGCGCGGGCTCGGCCCGCGCCGGCGCATTCGACGGGCCGACAGCGGCCTTGTAGGCGGCGACCATGGCCTCGATCGAGGGGAACCGCTCCGTCGGATCGAGGGTGAAGGCGCGCGCGAACCAGGCCGAGAGCGCTGGCGGCGCCTCCGGGTACGGCGCCGGCCGCGGCGATTGCGCCTGGGCCAGGATCGAGGCGAGCACGTCGCTCATTGTGTGGCCCGGGAAGGGAAGCCGGCCCGTGAGCGCCTCGTAGGAGACAACCGCGAGCGCCCACATGTCCGAGTGCGGGCTGGTGTCCCCGTCGCACGTGTGCTCCGGGCTCAGGTACGCCGGCGTCCCCAGCACCACGCCGTCGGCGGTCCGACGGGGGAAGTCGGCGGGCAGATCCTTTCGGATCCACTTGGCGATGCCGAAGTCCGCGACCCTGGCGCGCACCTCACCGTCGCGCCCCTCCTCCAGCAGCACGTTCGTCGGCTTGACGTCGCGGTGCACGATGCCGAGGCCGTGCGCGACCGAGAGCGCCTCTCCGATCTGGCCGAGGAGCGGGGCGAGCTCCGCCGGGGACATCGTCCCGCGCTCCTGCATGAGCTGTTTCAGGGATCGACCGCGAACGTAGCCCATGACGAGGTACGGCCCCGCGGCAGGATCGTTGCCGACGTCCCGCACGGCGACGACGTTGTCCGTCTTCTGCGCGAGCTGCGCCGCGACCTGGGCCTCGAACCGGAAGCGCTCCAGCGCGGTGCCCGCCTGGCTCTCGCGCTGGACCGCGAGGAGCTTGAGCGCGACGTCGACCCGCAGCGCCCCGTCGTGCGCGAGCCACACCTCGCCCATCGCGCCGCGTCCGACGAGCCGCAAGAGCCTGTACCGCCCCGCGACGAGCTGGTTGCGCCGCGGGTCCTGCGCCAGGTCGCCCCGCCCGCCGACAGAAGAAGCGGGGCCGGCGTCGCCGGAGCGGTCAGAGCGCGGCGCGACGGAACGCGCGCTGTCCGCCCTCTGGAGACTGGCGTCCGATCGTCCACCCGAAGCCGATGCTTGCCACACGAGCGGTACCCTCCGTGCCGTCGTCGTGTCCAGGCTCCTTGACGCGCTGATGCGACAACGCTCCTGGACCCCGAGACCGGGGCATGTCGGTCATGGTAGCACCGGGAGGGCGAAGCTGGAATCAGGAACGATGGAAGTGCCTCGCTCGGGAGTCTCCGGATCCACCATGAGGTGCGCAAGGGTGGTGAATCCGCGCATTGGCGGCGCGCTCGCCCAGGTCAGAACGTGATCGCGATACCGTCCGCCGGCCTGGTCGCCGGCCGTGGTGGACGATCTCGATGTTGTCGCCCCCGGGATCGAACAGGACGCAGCGTCGTGGCCAGGTCGGTACGGGCGCTGGCCGGGAGCGCCGTGGTCCTCGCCGCGGCACGGCACGCGGACCGCGCGCGACCGGCGTCGAGCCGAGATCGCGCGCGAGGCCCGCGGCGCTTCAGGTGTGCCCGACGCCCAGCAGCTCGACCTGATTGAACCCCGTCACCGTGAAGAACAGGCGCTGGTAGCTCCCCAGGTAGAGGTGCCACTCGTCCGACACGCCCTTCAGCTTCGTGCAGTCGATGTGCAGCTCCCTGGCGGCGTCGAACGGACCTTTGCTCGGCACGAGGGCGAGCCATTCGTTGAGCTTTCGCTCCTCGGAGCCCATGAGCCCCGACTTCGAGAGCGTCTTCTCGTACTTTTTATCCGAGATAATCGTCCAGGTCACGTCGGCCTCCTGTTCCCCCGGCCTAGTCGTCGTGGGGCCGGAATTATCGTGGCCTCGTCAAAATCTGTCAAGCCGCCTCGCACATGAATTGCCGCTCGGGCGACCGGAGTAACGACGCGGCCACGTCGTGCTGCGGAGCCTCTGGCCGAAGCGCTTCCGGATCGTGCGCGCCAGGAGGCGATATCCGATGAAGAAGCCCACGCTCATCCCTGGTCCATCAAGAGAAGGAATCCCAGCGGGAAGAGGGCACAGCGGAGAGAACAAAGCAACGCTGTGTCCTTTGTGCCTCTGGGATTCGAATTCTTCGCCATCACGAGATCGGCGACGAGCTTCCACGACGCGGTGCGCGCTGCGGAGCTTCCGCCGTCGCGAAAAGGCGACGCTGTGCCGGGATTTATCCGCGCGGCGAGGTGGTCGACTTCAATCCACGGCCGAGCGGGCGGCGACGCGCGCACGAGGCGCTCGAGCGCAGGGCACCCATGTGAGAGACTGTCGCCACGTCACGCCCCCGAGAGGTCCCGGGCGACCGGAAGGAGGAGGTCATGCGTCCTTGTGTATCGCGGCCTGGTTCGAGGATCGTCATCGCGAGCTGGATCGCCCTGGTGGCGAGCTGCTCTGCGTCCAACGAGGGCACGCCCGGCGACGGGCGGCCGGGCGTCGGGGGTGGTCCCAGCAGCGCCGGGAGCGCCGGCAGCGGCGCCACGGGGATCGGGGACGACATCGGCGTGGGCGACGACGGCGCCACGTTCCGTTGCGGTGACGGAGTCCTGACGTCGGACGAAGCGTGCGACGACGGCAACGTCGCGGGCGGGGACGGCTGTCCGGGGGATTGCCTCTCGGTCGAGCTGGGCTGGTCCTGCGCCGTGCCGGGAGCTGCCTGCGTGCGCATCGCCCGCTGCGGGGACGGCGTCGTTGTGTTTCCGGAGCTCTGCGACGACGCCAATACCGACCCGGGCGACGGCTGCTCGCCGACATGCAAGGTGGAGGTCGGCCACAAATGCGATGGCAGCCCGAGCGCGTGCACGCCGACGTCCTGCGGCGACGGCGCGCGGGAGGGCGCAGAGAGCTGCGAGGACGGCAACACGCTGCCCTTCGACGGCTGCTCGACGAGCTGCCAGGCGGAGCCCGATTGCTCCGCGGGCTCCTGCGCTTCGCGCTGCGGGGACGGCCTCGTGCTCGCGGAGGAGTGCGACGACGGCAACAACATCGACGGCGACGGCTGCTCGGCGGCGTGCACGGAAGAGCCGGGTTATGACTGCGTCGTGCCGCAGCCCTCGGGATCGATGGCTGTGCCGGCGGTGTACCGCGATTTCCGCGCGGCCCACCCCGACTTCCAGCCGAATGGCCCCGGGCGCAGCGCGCCTGTGTTCGGCATGGTCGCCCCCCGGCTCGACGCCGGGAAGAAGCCGACGTACATGGCGGTCGCGAACAGCCTGGTCACCGGCGCGCAGAGCTTCGCCGACTGGTACCGCGACGTGCCCGGCACCAACAGCACCACGGTCACCACCCTGACGCTGTGGGACACAGGCGACGGCCGCTTCGTGAACCGCTGGGGCGCGGACGGCGAGCAGTGGTCGCTGCTGTCGCCGGAGAGCGCGCATTATTGCGGCAACGTGGGCAACGAGGAGGACGGCGAGCCGTGCACCTCGACGACCGAGAACACCGCTTCGTGCGGCGACATCCACAGCCCCGAGTTCCGCGGCTGCGAGGCTCGCGGCGGGGTCTACTGGGCGAGGTACCTGGAGGCCGCCTACGACGGGAACCCGCTGTTCTTCCCTGTCGACGGCGACTCGTTCACGCCGGCGGCCGAGCGCGTCCCTGCCGACATCTTCCCGAGCTACGGGGATGGGAGCTGGTTGAAGGAGGAGGGCACTCCGGATCACAACTTCCACTTCACGAGCGAGATCCGCTACTGGTTCCAGTACACGGCGGGCGAGGAGTACGTCCTCGACTTCACGGGCGACGACGACGTGTGGGTGTTCATCAACGATCGCCTCGCTGTCGACGTCGGCGGCATCCACAGCGCCGTGACCGGTCACCTCGTCATCAATGCTGCGGGGGCAGGCAGGGTGACCTACGCCGCGGAAGGGGACGAGGTCATCCCGGCGCGGAACGTCGACCTCGGCCTCGTGGACGGCAGCGTCTACCAGATCGCCGTGTTCCACGCCGAGCGCCAGACCGCGGCCTCGACGTTCAAGCTCACGCTGCAGGGGTTCGCGACCGCGCGCAGCGAGTGCGCGCCGATCTGCGGCGACGGCATCGTCGGTCTGGGCGAGCAGTGCGACGACGGCGTGAACGACGGCGGCTACGGCGAGTGCGGAGCGGACTGCCGGCTCGGCGAGTTCTGCGGCGACGGCGTCGTCCAGGCCGTGGAGGAGTGCGACGACGGCAACAACCTCGACGGGGACGACTGCGGCAGCGGCTGCCGCAACCTGATCCCGCGCTGAGCCGGGCCGGCCAATGCTGGCCGCGAAGCGACCGTTGCTCGATCTGCGCCAAGGGATAGCTCCCCGTGGTTCGCGCCCGGCACGCTGCGCGCGTCGCGGGCTTCTTCGGCGGGTCTCAGGCGCTCATGCCCTTGGCCCCGGATCACCCGGTCGAGTACGAGCGCTCCCCGACGCGAGCGGCCGCTGTCGCCTCGGGCACAGACTACATCGATAACTTCTACAACCTGAAGCGACGGCATTCACGGCTCGCCTACATGAGCCCGATCGAGCTCGAATCGAAGACCTGCGTGGCCGCGCGCGCGGGGGCGTCTCGCGCGACCGCGGCGCTGGTCCGCCTGGATGACAGGAGCTCGCACACGAGATTCCGCTGCTCGTCCGCGAGTGTGGCGTTGACGAAGAGTGCCTGTGAACCATTCAGTACTGGGGGACTCAGAACCGGAGGCTCAACCATGACGAATACAAGTATCACGAATGGAGCACCGAAGGATCTGGACATAGCGATGAAGGAGATCCGCAACGCCGTCGACGATTTGTCGGGCAGGTCGGATAGCGCGGAAACAATGGAGCTGACGAGCGCCCACTGCGGCTGCGGCCACTGCGGCTGCGGCCACTGCGGCTGCGGCCACTGCGGCTGCGGCCACTGCGGCTGTGGCCACTGCCACTGCGCCCGCACCTAGCCCCGGGGTAGCCGGGCGAGCGAGCGCGCCCGGGAAGTCGGGGAGCGTTCACAGCAGCTCCCCGTCTTCCCTGGAACGCCGCGGGTGCGCGGGCTCGATGCCGTTGCCTCTCGGCGATGCTCCCGTTGCCTCTCGGCGATGCTCCCAATGGCTCTCCCCGTTGGCTCTCGGCGATGCTCCCGTTGGCGCTCGGAGCATCCCTCGTCCGGCGCCGGCATCGAACCTCCTACATACCGACACCGGCGGCCCGGCGCGACGCAGGTCGGCACCTCGTCGCGCTGCCTTTTCTCTGGAGATCTCGCGTGGCCATCGAACGATCCAGCTCATCGACCTCCGCTCCCCCGATCGAGGGGGGCGCCCCGGCTGCTCCGGACGAGGCGCGCGAGCGGCTCGCGCGGTCGCGCGTCCTCGTCGTCGGTCTCGAGCCGTGGGGCGCCGTCGCGGCCCTCGAGCTCGCGGCCTCGGGCGTCGGCGCGCTCCAGGTCCTCGACGACCGGACGGTCACGGCGGACGACCTCGGCCCGTTCGCCGAGGCGGACCTCGGGAGAGAGCGCGCCCCTGCGCTCGCCCTCGCGCTGTCGCGCCTCGCCCCCCGGTGCGCGGTCTCGTCCGGGGCGCTGGTCGCACGCGCAGAGCGCCCGCTCGTCCAGGAGGACACCGGCTGGGACCTGATCCTCGCCTGCGTCTCGAGCGACGATCTCCTCGTCCTTCAGAGCGTCGCCCGCCTCGCCCACGGCGCTTCGATCCCGTCGCTCAGCGCCCACCTCGACGGGCTCGACGCGGTGATCGGCCCGGCCGTCGTGCCCGGCGAGACGGCGTGCTGGGAGTGCTGCCGTCTCCGGCAGCTCGCGACAAGCGACAACGCCGAGGCCGATCTCGCGCTCCAGGCGTCGCTCCTCGCCGAGCGCCCGGGCCCCCGGGCGCGCACCTACCTCGCGCCCGTGCCGGCGTTCCTCGGCCACGCGGTCGCGCTCGCGGCCATCGACCTGCTCGTCCGCCGGGGCGCGTCGCCGCTCTCGGGCGGGCTCATGGTGCAGAACCTCGTCGACCCGGAGGCGTCGTTCCACGCCGTCCTGCAGATGCCCTGGTGCCCGGTCTGCGGCGGCGCCGCAGGCGCCCGGCGCGAGGGGGCCGCTCGAGAAGCCCCGCGCGTTCGCCTCTCCGGCGCGCGCGACACCGCGGAGCTCCGCCGGCTGCTCGCTGGCATCGTCGACGCGCGGACGGGCATCGTCAGGCACCTCAGGCTGGACATGAAGAGCCCGGCGCTCGCGCTCGAAGCGCCGCTCACCGCCACGGCCGTCCTCAGCAACTACACCGAGGGCGCCGGGCACGCCCACCGCTGCGAGGAGCCGGAGGTCGGCACCGGAAAGGGCACCACCGCGGTCGACGCCCTGATCAGGGCCGTGGGCGAGGCGATCGAGCGCTACGCCTCCGCGCGCATCGACAGGGCGGGTTTCCTCCGCGCCTCGATCGTCGAGATGAAGGGCGACTTCATCGCTCCGGAGCGGCTGGGTCGCTACGAGGAAGCGCAGTACGCCCGCCCCGGGTTCCCCTACGCCCTCGTCGTTGCGACCACGCCGATCGACTGGGTCCTCGGGCGCTGGCTGGACACCGGCGCGCCCGTGCACGTCCCGGCGCTCGCGGCCTACTACACCTACTGCGCTCCACCGGAGGCTCGCTTCTTCGATGTGACCTCGAACGGGCTCGCCGCGGGCGCGACGCTCGACGACGCGTCGATGGCGGCCGCGCTCGAGCTCATCGAGCGTGACGCGTTCATGATCTCCTGGCTCGCGCGCAGGCCGGGGCGACGGATCGTGCTCGACGAATCGATCGACCCCGACGCGCGGGAGGTCGCCCGCCAGCTCGCGGATTGCGGCGCCCGGGTCGAGCTGTACCTCCTGGAGGCGGGCATCGCGGTCCCCGCGGTCATGTGCGTGGGTTATGGCGATGGCAAGCGCTGGCCCGGCGCCGTGGTCTCGCTCGCCGCCCACCTGAGCCCCCGCGCGGCCATCAGGAAGGCCATCCTGGAGCAGGGCCAGATAGTGAGTTACGTCTTCCGCTTCGTCACCGGCCAGGAGGTCGTCATCCCCGCGCGGCCGGAGGACGTGCGCACGCTCGACGATCACGCGGCCTACTACTTTCCCGCGGAGCGCGCCGCCGCCTTCGCGTTCCTCCGCGAAGGCGGCGCGGTGACCGCCTCGCAGCTCGAAGAGCCCGGGGAGGTCTCGCTGTCCGAGCTCGCCCGGCGCGTGACGGCCGCGGGGCTCCGCATCGCGATCGTCGACGTGACGTCGCCCGATCTCGCGGCGACCCCATTCCGCGTCGCCCGGGCCCTCGGGCCCGAGTTCCAGCAGATCCACTTCGGCCATGAGCTCGCGCAGCTCGGGAACCCGCGCCTCCGCTCGATGGCGCCCCACGGATTCAACCCCGATCCCCACCCGATGGCCTGAGAGAGGACACCATGGCAAGGAGCAAAGAGGCGGACGTCGCGCGGCTCTATCACCTCCAGTCCTCGCACGTGAGATCGCGGCCGCTGGAGCGGACGTTCGATGGCGATCTCCAGCCGCGCCGCTTCCGCACCTACGCGGGCTCGGCGCGCACGGCGCTGCCCGGGCGCGATTTCGCGGTCGACACCCCGCTCGGCGCGGTGCTGGAGCGGCGGCAGTCGGTCCGCGACTTCGCCCTCAGGCCGTTGCCGCTGGAGACGCTCGGGCGGCTCCTTCACGCGAGCTACGGCGTCCGGACGCTGCGCAAGGGCGATGGGGAGTGGAGCAGCCAGCGCCCCGCGCCCTCGGCGGGCGGCCGGTACCCGCTCGAGATCTACGTGGCGACGCAAGCCGTGGAGGGGATCCCGGACGGCCTGCACCACTACGACGCCAGGGCGCACGAGCTCGAGCTCCGGCGGGAAGGCGCCGCGCACGCCGCGCTCGCCGATCTGGCGCTCGGTCAGGACATGCTCGTGAACACCAACGTCGTGGTCATCGTCACGGCGATCCCGTTCCGCACGATGTGGAAGTACGGCCAGCGCGGCTACCGCTACGTATGGATGGACGCCGGGCACCTCGGCCAGAACCTCTATCTCGTCGCGACGGCCATGGGCCTCGGCCCGGTGGCCATCGGCGGCTTCTATGACCAGGAGCTCAACGCGTTCCTCGAGCTGCCGGCCGAGGAGGAGGCCATCTACGTCGTCTGCATAGGTCATCCCGGGCCGGCAGAGGGCCGGACAGAGACCGAGCACGCCTGAACGACGACCGTCGGAGAGCACCATGCCCAGCATTCGACTCAGCCGCTCGGCCAGCATCACGCCCACGGGCGTGGGCGTCATCCTCCAGTCCGACCTGGGCGCCTTCCAGCTCACCGGCTCGGACGTGAGCGCGTTCGTCGAGCGCATGGCGCCGCTGCTCGACGGGTCGCGCGACCGCCAGGCGGTCGTCGAGGCGCTCCCCGACTATGCGCCGGCGAGCGTGATCCGGTTCCTCGACCTGCTCGAGGCGCGCGGGTTCATCGAGGCGGCGCCCGACGCGGCGGCGCCCCTCGATCGAGAGCGCCTCCGCGGCCAGGACGAGTTCCTCCGGCGGTGGCCCGCGGCCGCCGGGGCGCAGCAGCGGCTCGCGGGCGCGCGCGTGCTCGTCGCGGGCCTCGAGCCCTGGG
>NZ_JEMA01000391.1 GCF_001589285.1 Sorangium cellulosum
GGCGCCATCGCGCGCGCGCCGCGCTAAATAGAGTCCATGGCGTACGAAGAGCGCACCTTCCCTCAGGAGACAGAAGCGGACAGCGCGCTCCGGTCCCCGGCTGCTGCCGACGAGAGCCGCGCCGACGCGCTCCGTTACACGAACGGCGGGGGCGGCGAGGGCCTCGGGCTCGACGAGGGCGGGCTCGCCGCGCTCCGGCGCGCCGTGGCCGCGTGGCGCGAGGGCCCGGTCGCCGAGGCGTCGGCGCGCTTCCCGCCGCGCAGCGAGCGCTTCACGACCTGGAGCGGCGTCGAGGTGCCCGACCTCGCGACGCCCGCCGACGCGCGGGCCGACCACGCGGCGGATCTCGGGCTGCCCGGGGAGTACCCGTTCACGCGCGGCGTCCAGCCGACGATGTACCGCGGCAAGCTGTGGACGATGCGGATGTTCGCCGGCTTCGGCACCCCGGAGCAGACGAACGCGCGGTTCAAATACCTGCTCGCCGAGGGGCAGACAGGCCTGTCCACCGCCTTCGATTTCCCGACCCTCATGGGGTACGACTCCGACTCTCCGCGGTCGCTCGGCGAGGTGGGGATGTGCGGTGTCGCGGTCGACACGCTCCGCGACATGGAGGTGCTCTTCGACGGCATCCCGCTCGACCAGGTGACGACGTCGATGACCATCAACGGCCCGGCCGTCGTGCTGCTCGCGTTCTACGTCGCGCTCGCCGACAAGCGCGGGATCCCGCGCAAGCGCATCGGCGGCACCGTGCAGAACGACTGCCTGAAGGAGTTCATCGCCCAGCACGCCTGGCTCGTCCCGCCGCGCCCGGCGATGCGCGTCGTGACGGACATGATCGAGTTCTGCGCGCGCGAGGTGCCGCGGTGGAACTCGGTGTCGATCAGCGGCTACCACATCCGCGAGGCCGGCTCGACCGCCGCGCAGGAGCTCGCGTTCACGCTGGCGGACGGGCTCGCCTACGTCGAGAGCTGCGTCGAGCGCGGCCTCGACGTCGACTCCTTCGCGCCGCGCCTCTCGTTCTTCTTCGACCTCCACAACGACTTCTTCGAGGAGATCGCGAAGCTCCGCGCCGCGCGCCGCATGTGGGCGCGGTTCCTCAAGGAGCGCTACGGGGCGAAGAAGGCCGAGAGCATGAAGCTGCGGACGCACGCGCAGACGGCCGGCGTCTCGCTGACGGCGCAGCAGCCCTACAACAACGTGGTCCGCGTCGCGCTCCAGGCGCTCGCCGGCGTGCTCGGCGGCACCCAGTCGCTCCACACGAACTCCCTCGACGAGACCTACGCGCTCCCGACCGAGGAGAGCGTGACCATCGCGCTCCGGACGCAGCAGATCATCGCCCACGAGAGCGGGGTGGCGAACACGATCGATCCGCTCGGGGGGAGCTACTACGTCGAGTGGTTGACCGACCGCCTGGAGCAGGAGGCGCTCGCGTACATCCAGCGGATCGACGAGATGGGCGGGATGGTGCCCGCCATCGAGAAGGGGTATCCGCAGCGCGAGATCGCCGCCTCGGCCTACCGGTTCCAGCGAGAGCTGGAGTCGAACGAGCGGATCATGGTGGGCGTCAACCGCTATGCCGCGGCGGGCGAGAAGACGATCCCCCTCCTGCGCATCGACGAGGAGGTGCAGCGCGTGCAATGCGAGAACCTCGCCCGGGTCAAGGCGCAGCGCGACCAGGACCGGGTGCGGAGCGCGCTGGCCGAGGTGCGAAGCTGCGCGCGCGGCCGCGACAACCTCATGCCCCCCATCATCGCGGCGGCCAGCGTGTACGCGACCGAGCAGGAGATCTGTGACGTGCTGCGCGACGTCATGGGGACTTACAGCGACCCGGCAGAATTCTGATCTCCCGCGCCGCCCGCCGGGACGCCCGCGCCCGCTGGCGCGTCCGATCAGGTCACGGGCCGCACAGCGGGCCCAGGAACCCCCCTCTATTCGTCAGGTTGACACTTCTCTACCTCGGCCGGTAGAGTGCGCCGGCGTCAGGTTGCCGCAGTCGCGGCTCATCCGTGGCGCCGCCGTACGGTCTGCTGTTGTCGCTGCGCTGCGGCGCTGCGTGCTGTCGGTCGAGTGAGAGGATCGTCGCGGGCGACCGAGGTCGCCGCGAGGGAGCAAGCTTATGAAGAGTCGATCCATGTCGCGCCGCTATTTTGCCCTGTCGGCGCTACTTCTGTCCGTCGGCGCCACGGCGGCCTGTGACAACAAGGAAGGGACCGCCGGCAAGGAGCCGGGCGCGACGCCGGCCGGGTCCGGGACGGCGCAGGCGGGCGGGGCCAAGGGCGCCACGAAGTTCGTCACCATCTCCAGGGAGCAGCAGGCCTCCTGGGTGCGCAACTTCAACCCCCTGCTCGGCGAGGGGAGCGTGCGCTTCCCCACCGTGGCGGGCATCTACGAGCCCATGATCGTGTACAACACGATGAAGGGCGAGTTCGTGCCGTGGCTCGCCACGAAGTACGAGTGGAGCGACTCGAACAAGAAGCTCACCTTCACGACCCGCACCGAGGTCAAGTGGTCTGACGGACAGCCCTTCTCGGCGAAGGACGTCGCGTTCACGTTCGGGCTCCTCAAGAAGTTCCCGGCGCTCGATCAGACGGGCGTGTGGAAGTTCGTCGACTCGGTGGAGGCCAAGAACGACACCACCGTCGAGTTCCTCTTCAAGGAGCCGTTCGTCCCCGGGCTCAGCTACATCGGCCACCAGCCGATCGTGCCGGAGCACAAGTGGAAGGACGTCGCCGACCCGGTCACGTTCTCGAACGAGAACCCCGTCGCGACGGGCCCCTTCACCGAGGTGAAGACGTTCCAGAACCAGATCTACGAGCTCGGCAAGAACCCGAACTACTGGCAGAAGGGCAAGCCGGCGGTCGAGGGCCTGCGCTTCCCGGCGTACCCGGGCAACGACCAGGCGAACCTGGCGCTCATCAACGGCGAGGTCGACTGGGCCGGCAACTTCGTCCCCGATATCGACAAGACCTACGTCGCCAAGGACCCGCAGAACAACCATTACTGGTTCCCGCTCGTCGGCGGCACCGTGACGCTCTACCCGAACGCCACGAAGAAGCCGTTCAACGACATCAAGCTGCGCAAGGCCATCAGCATGGCCATCGACCGGGCCCAGATCGCGAAGATCGCGGTCAACGGCTACACGGTCGGCGCGGACGGGACCGGGCTCGACGACGCCTACGCGCGCTGGCGCAACGAGAAGGCCGTCGCGGCCGGCGACTGGACGACCTACGACGTGGCCAAGGCGAACGCCCTCCTCGACGAGGCCGGTTACGCCAAGGGCTCGGACGGCATCCGCGCGAAGGACGGCAAGCCGCTGAAGTTCGACATCAACGTCGTGACCGGCTGGTCCGACTGGGTGCGCGCGGTCCAGATCACCGCGCAGAGCCTGAAGGCCGTCGGCATCGAGGCCACGCTCAAGACGTACGACTTCAGCGCGTTCTTCGAGGCGCTCCAGAAGGGCACGTTCGACATGTCGATGGGCTGGACCAACACCGAGCCCACGCCGTTCAACTTCTACCGCGATCTCATGGCCCCGGAGTTCGTGAAGCCCGTCGGCGAGGTCACGAACCGCAACTGGCACCGCTTCGCCGCCAAGGAGGCCGAGCCGCTGTTCAAGCAGTTCCAGGCCGCGACGGAGCCGGCCGATCAGAAGCGCATCATCGACGAGCTGCAGATGATCTACGCGCAGCAGGTGCCGGTCATCCCGCTGTTCAAGAACCCGTCCTGGGGCGAGTACAGCACGAAGCGCTTCGTCGGGTGGCCCAGCAAGGAGAACCCGTACGCCAAGCTGTCGCCGAACAACTCGCCGGACTACCTCCTCGTCCTGACCGAGATCAAGCCGAAGTGACGCTCCCCGCGCTGCGCGCCGGGTAGCCGGCGCGCGGCGCGCGTGCCTCACCGCCGCTTCTCTCGCCTCTCCGCGCCTCCCGCGCTTTCTCCGCGCCTCCCCCTCTCAGCACAAACCTTGGCCGCTGGCGGCGCCGGTGCGAAGATCGCGCCGTATGCTCCGCTCGGGTGTCCAGATCGCACGGTTCGCTGCGCTCCTCTCCGGGGTCGTCCTCGCCGCCTGCGGCGGCAACCAGCACGCGGGCGCCACCGCGTTCTGGGAGGGCGACACCGTCGAACCTTCCAGGCCGAAGGAGCAGGAAGGCGCAAAGCAGAAGGCGCCGCGGCGGGCGTTCGGCACGCCCGACGACTACGGCGGCGCCCCCACGACGCCGCAGGAGCGGGGGGCCGCGTCGTGGGTCGGCGTGCGGCACGATCTCGCGCTCGCGAGCGCCGCGTCGCGGAAGGAGCGCTGCAACTGCCTGGCCGTGGAGGTGGCGGAGGCCGGCGATCCGAGGTTCCAGTGGGCGGCCGGCGCCCCGGAGACCGGCGCCGACACGCTCGCCGTCGCCCTGAGCGCGCGCGGCGTCTCGTGCCCGGGCGGCCCTGCCGACGAGGAGCGCCGGCGGCCGTCGATCTCGGCGGTCGATCAGGAGGGGAACGACATCGTCATCGAGGTCGAGGAGCTGCCGCCTGGACGGCCGATCGCGACGGGCGCCGTGATCCCGAGGCCGGCCGCGGGCGGGGCGATCTACGTGAAGGCGCGGAGCGCGGCGGTGCCTTACGCGCGCGCCGCCGGGGGCGCGCGCTGCAAGGTCTACTGAGCCGGTCGGGGCTCAGAGGGCGGGAGCGCCCGCGCAGATCCAGTCGGTGATCGTCTTCAGCTCGGCCGCCGGCAGCGGCGAGCCCGGGGGCATGGCGAGCTCGTCGGGGTCGCAGAGGTCGACGTCGTTCAGCTTGTTCAGGAGGTAGCTGCTGCTCGGCATGAACGGCACGACGAGCGCGTGCTCGGTGGAGCAGGAGTTGGCGCTCTGATTGACGAGCGAGCCGACCGCCGTGTCGAGGCGGAGGTCGAGCCCGCCGGCCGGTGTGGTGGGGTTGCCGTGGCAGAACTGGTTCGCGCAGCTCCGCTCGAGGATCGGCCGGACGTCGGCGAAGGTCGCGGTGTCCGGGCCGCAGGCGGGATCGCCCGGAGGCGCGCCGCCCTCGCCGCCCGCGCCGGCGGAGGTGGTGGTGGCGGAGGTGGAGCCGCCGCCGTCGCCGCCCGTGCCGGCGGAGGTGGTGGTGGCGGAGGTGGAGCCGCCGCCGTCGCCGCCCGCGCCGGCGGAGGTTGTGGTGGTGGAGGTGGAGCCGCCGCCGTCGCCGCCCGCGCCGGCGGAGGTGGTGGTGGCGGAGGTGGAGCCGCCGCCGTCGCCGCCCGTGCCGGCGGAGGTGGTGGTGGCGGAGGTGGAGCCGCCGCCGTCGCCGCCCGCGCCGGCGGAGGTTGTGGTGGTGGAGGTGGAGCCGCCGCCGTCGCCGCCCGCGCCGGCGGAGGTGGTGGTGGCGGAGGTGGAGCCGCCGCCGTCGCCGCCCGTGCCGGCGGAGGTGGTGGTGGCGGAGGTGGAGCCGCCGCCGTCGCCGCCCGCGCCGGCGGAGGTTGTGGTGGTGGAGGTGGAGCCGCCGCCGTCGCCGCCCGCGCCGGCGGAGGTGGTGGCGGAGGTGGAGCCGCCGCCGTCGCCGCCCGTGCCGGCGGTCGTGGCATCACCGCCACCGCCGCCAGCGCCGCCTGAGCCCGCGCTGCTGCTCGTGGACGTGCTCGAGCTGGTGATGATCGGGCCCCCGCTGCCCTCGACCGACACGATCGAAGGCCTTCCGCTGCCGCTCCCGCAGAATCCCCACGTCGTGGAGCGGCCCGGGTCCAGCCTGGCGTTCCAGTCCATGTTGGCGGCGGTGAGCTGCCCGTCCGATCGGGTGAGGTTCGCGACCCACGCGTGGTCCAGCGTCGATCCGTTGAGCCCGACGACCATGCTCCAGCCGGTGGTCACGGTGGAGCTCCTGTTCGTGATCGTCACGCTCGCGCAGTATCCGCTTCCCCAGTCCGACGGGAGCGTGAGCAAGGCCTCCATCGTGCCGTCCGCGCTGAGCAATCCGGAGCGCAAGGAGTCGCTGTGCTCGTCGCCGGGGCCTCCAGGGCTGCACGCGAGCAGGAAGCATGCGAACGAAGCGGAGAGGGTGCCAAGTAAGCGAGTGGTGCGCATCAAGGTTCTCCAGGTCGATTCGGCGGAATCGCAGGTTTTGCTCAAGATGGATAAGTGAATCAGCTCGCCTGCGATCTTTGCCGCTTCATTTGTTCGTGTTCGTCATTCCCGGCCAGCATTCGATTGATCACGGCTGTGCCCGCCAATTCGCGCTGGCTGCGTCGATGATCGTGTCCGCCAACCTGTGTCGGCCGCGTTGAACGCGGCCGTGTCCGCCAATCCATGCTGGCGTGATGGGTGCTCCGCACATCCTGTGCCGGCCGCGACCCTGGCGATGATGTCGTTATCAGTGCCATCGCGCGTACAGGCGCCTGTGCGCGCGATGGCACCGATCATGAAATCACGCTGGAGCGGCTCGGGCGCGTCGCTCGGATCCCACGGGAGCTCCCTTGTGACGCGTCCCAGGGGCTCGCCTCTGGTTCCGTGGTGATCCCGTGATGGGCAAGACGATGGACCATCGAGCAACAGAGGTCACAGGATTTTGTTGCTGAGCCCGGCTGTTTCCTCTGTGCCTCGGTCGTTTCTTCTCCCATGAACCAGGGACGAGCCTGGGCGACGCGGCGATAGCCATCCTTCGACGCGCCGGACGGTCGCGTCGCTGCTGATGTCGAGTCGATTCGAGCTCAATCGGCGGGAGCGCCCGCGCAGATCCAGTCGGTGATCGTCTTCAGCTCGGCGTCCGACAGCGACCCGCCCGGGGGCATCTTGCTCTCGTCGGGGTCGCAGAGGTCGACGTCGTTCAGCTTGTTCAGGAGGTAGCTGCTGCTCGGCATGAACGGCACGACGAGCGCGTGCTCGGTGGAGCAGGAGCTGGCGCTCTGATTGACGAGCGAGCCGACCGCCGTGTCGAGGCGGAGGTCGAGCCCGCCGGACGGTGCGGTGGGGCTCCCGTGGCAGTACTGGTTCGCGCAGCTGTCCAGGATCGGCCGTACCTGGGCGTAGGTCGCCGTGTCCGGTCCGCAGGCCGGATCGGCCGGAGGCGCGCCGCCGCCTGTGCCCCCGGCGCCACCGGTGCCGCCGGTGGTGGTGCCGCCGCCGGTGCCTGCATCGCCGCCCGCGTCGCCGCCGCCCACGCCGCTGCTCGCGTCCGCGCCGCCGGTGCCGGCGGTGGTGCTGCCGCTGGTGCCGGCGCTGCTGCTCTGGCTGGAGCTGCTGTCGCTGCCGGTCGTGCTGGCGGCGTCGCCGCCGCCGGTGCCGAAGTTGTCGTTGACGTAGTCCTCGATGGCGTCAACGTTGCAAGCCGCCGCCGATAGGCCGATGGACATGCAAAAGACCAGTCGAAGCGAAGTGTTGTAGTAAAGCAAGGTACCTCTTCAAGGTGTTGGCCGCGCGACGTGCGCCGCGCAGGCGGTTCACGGAGAGATAGAAAGCATGACCGCGCACACGATGCAACGCGTGATGGCAGGTGAGCTGGTCACTTTATGCATGACATCACTGCAATGCACTGTCGGCGTTGGAATATGGTGTGCTGTATGGCGCCCAATCTCGGTGCGCAGGTGGGGGTTGCTGTCGGATGCTCAGAGATGCCCCACGTCATGGTGGAATGGATAAAATGCCAGTCTGATCTGAACTCCGACTCCTCGAGATCGTGCCCGAGTGACATCATCTCACGCACGCAGGAATGGGCCATGCAGCAAGGAGCTCAGGATTTTTCTTCCTCGCTCCGAACACTCATGATGTCCTGACATGATTTTTCCGGCATTCCCGTCCCATACGCGGTCCGCGCCACGTTCTGCATGCCGTATACCGTTGACATGCGTCGCGATCCGTTCGAGTCTCGCGGGGCGATAGACCACTGCAAACTTCCGGGTAGACTCGACCGCTCGCGCAGCAGCTCGTCGCCGTCGCGTGATCGCGCCCGATGCCGCGTCCACGGTAGGCCCGCGGAGAGGGTGTTCGCCGCGCGGGGTGGGGGATGGGCCGATGTCTGAGGCTGAGACAATGAGCCTCCGGCGCAGCCGGAGGTTCATTGTCTCAGCCGAGTTCGGCGGGGCCCCCACCCCGCGCGGCGAACACCCTCTCCGCGGGCCGGGCGTCCCGGAACCCCCCGCTCTGCCGGAGGCGTGTGGCTCCGGAACGCAGCGCTGCCCGCGAGCTATCCCGCGAGCGCCTTCGACGAGAGCAGCTCTCCCGGATCCCGCTCTGCCATCTCCGCGAAGCGCGGCAGCTCGCCGAGCCGCCGCGCCGTGGTGGCGGAGATCTCGGCGTCGCGCTCGAACGCGATCGCGCGGCTCAGCCCCTGCTTGGACACCCCCCTGAGCAGCGCTGGCGAGTGCGTCGTCGCCACGATCTGGCAGACCGACGGCCGCGCCGCCCCCTCCAGGAGCTGCGCCAGCACGCCGGCGCGCTCGGGGTGCAGGCCGGCGTCGGGGTCCTCCACGAGGAGCAGCGAGCCCTCGGGCGCCGTGAGCACGCCGGCGATCTTGCCGAGCACCCGCAGCGCGCCGTCCGGCAGGCTCGGCGCCGGGATGCGCGCGCCCCCCTGCTCGACGAGCACCATCATGACGTCGCCGAGGCCCGTCTCCGCGAACTCGATGTCGCTGATCTCCGGCGCGAGGATCGATCGCACCCAGCCGAGCACGTCGGCCTTGTGATCGGCCTCCTGGCAGAGCCACCGGAGCACAGCGGAGAGGTTCTGCCCGCCGGCGCCGAGGTTCTCGATCTCGTGCGGAACATAGCCCCTCATGCGCGAAGGATCGATGTCGACGGACAGCGTGCTCCGCATCGCGACCTGGAGCGCGTTGCAGAGCGCGATGACGTCCGCGAGGCTCACGTCGTCGGCGCGCCCGCGGTGGTGCTCGATCTGACCGAGCAGGCTGCGCCGCGCGGGGTTGCGGTCCATCGAGGCGATCCGCATCGAGCGGCCCTTCTTCGACGCCGCCTTCAGCGCGCCGCCCGCGGCGAACCCCTCCAGCCCCCGCAGCGCCGATGCCGTCGTGTCGAAGAGCAGCCCCCCGGCCGACCTCGCCTCCAGCGACTCGTGCTCCACCATCACGTCAGGCTCGACCTGACACGTGATCTTGTGTGTGAGCTCCTCCTTCCCGATCGCCCATCGGCTCTCAATGGTGAACGATTTGGCGCCCCTGTACGTGGCCCCCTGCGTGCCGCCGCGCAGGCCCGGCCAGATCTCGCGCCTGCCGTCGACGCGGCCGCGGAAGATGTCGCACAAGGGGAGATCGAGCCCGACACCCTGCAAGAAGCGCAGGGCGTCGAGGAAATTGCTCTTGCCGGAGCCGTTCGCCCCGAGCAGCAGCGTGAAGGGGGAGAGCTCCACCGTTTGATCGGCGAAGCTCTTGAAGTTCTTGAGTCGAATGGATGTCAGCATGCCTGGCCGCCCGCCGCCGTCCATGTAGCCAGGCGGTTGGCCGGATGTAAAGCGCCGGCCGACGGATCAGCGAAAGTCCAGGAGCTCGATGTCGAACACCAGCATGCCGGCCGGGGCGCCGGGGCGCGCCGGCTTCTCGCCGTATGCGAGGTCGGCGGGGATCCAGAAGCGCGCCTTCTCGCCTTTCACCATGAGCTGTACGCCCTCCGTCCACCCCTTGATCACGCCGCCCACCGGGAAGGTGGCCGGCTCGTCGCGCACGATGGAGCTGTCGAACATCTTCCCGT
>NZ_JEMA01000392.1 GCF_001589285.1 Sorangium cellulosum
GGCGCGGCGGAGCGCGGCGTCGCGGTCGGGCACGGTCGAGAGCGGCGCCGGGATGCGGTCGAGCCAGCGCTGCGCGCGCGCCGGATCGCCGGTGGCGAGGTCGAGGTCGCAGAGGTCGAGCAGCGCGAGGCGCGCGGCGTCGCGCTCCTCCGGCGCCGAGGCGGCCCGCTCGAGCGCGTCCCGCGCGCCGCCCCAGCCGACGCGCTGCCCCGCGCGCCCGAGGCGGAGCCACACATCGGCGCGCCAGGGCACGCGCTTCGTGAGGTCCGCGAGCGCGGTAACGACCTCCTCGTCGAGCCAGGCCTCCTCCGCGGCGTCGGCCCAGAGCGCCAGCCCGACGGCCGAGTCGGGCAGGACGGAGAGGATGGTGCGGGCGTGCTCGCGGGCCTCGAGCGGCATGCCCTTCGCGAGCGCGGCCTCGGCGGCGCTGCGCTCGTTCTCGAGGCCGAGCGCGAGGATCTCGACCCGCCCGAAGAATCGGTTCAGCGCCTCGACGAGCCTCGCCATGGGCCGGATGAAAGCCCCGGGTGAGGGCGGTCGTCCAAGAAAATCGGCCAGGCCGAGGGCGCGCGCTTGTTTGGTAGAGTGGCCCCGTGCCGCCGGACCTCCTCGCAGGGCGCGTCGACGCGCTGGTCGTGACCGCGCTGCAGGACGAGCTCGAGGCGGTGCTCGCGCTCGGCGAGGGCGGGCGGGACGGCTGGCGGGAGTCGCGGGATCCGGCCGGGTTTCCGTACTACGTCCGCGAGCTCCCGAACGACCGCGGCCAGCCGCTCCGCGTCGCCGCGGCGTGGTCGGGGCGGATGGGCGAGAGCGCGGCCGCGGCGAGGGCGCAGGGGCTCATCGAGGAGCTCGACCCGGCGTGCCTCGCGATGTGCGGCATCTGCGCCGGCAAGCGCGGCGAGGTGTCGCTCGGCGACGTGATCGTCGCGGACCGCGTCTACAGCCACGACGAGGGCAAGCGCGTCGCGCCCGGCGAGGGCGGCGACGGCGGGTTCTTCCACGACATCGAGACGTACAACCTCGAGCGCACGTGGAACATGGACGCCGCGCTCTTCGCGCGCGAGTTCGAGCGCGCGACGCCGCTCGCGCGCGAGCGCCCGCCCTCGAAGGCGTCGCAGGCGTGGTGGCTCCGGCACGCGCTCTACGCGAGCGTCGTCGAGGGGGCGCCCCCGCCCGTCGCGCTGCCGGAGCGCGCAGCGCGGTGCCCGGGGTGGACCGAGCGCGTCGGCGAGCTGGAGGCCGAGGGCGTGCTCCGCATCGGCGACCGCGGCCTCGAGCTCACGGACGCGGGCATGGCGCAGGTGCGCCGGGAGCGCGTGATCCACCCGGACGGCCCGCCCCAGGCCCGGCCGTTCCGCGTACACATCGGCCCGATCGCCACCGGCAAGGCGGTGCAGGAGGACCCCGCGCTGTTCGAGCGGCTGAGGCCGTTCGGGCGGAAGGTGCTCGGCGTCGAGATGGAGGCCGCCGCGATCGGCTACGTCGCGGAGCGCCTCGGGCGGCGGTCGATCATCGCGAAGGCGGTCTCGGACCACGGCGACCACGACAAGGACGACAGCTTCCGCGCGTTCGCGTGCCGCGCCTCGGCGGAGTTCCTCTTCGCGTTCCTGCGGCGCTACGCCTCGCCCGAGCGCGGCGAGCGCGCCGGGCGAGGCCGCAGGCTGCGCCGCTTCCCGGCGCGCGCGCGGGGCGGCCACGCGGAGCCGCACGGCGACGACATCCTCCTGCCGGGCGAGGGGCGCAGCGACGACTTCCTCTCGCGCGTCGAGCGCGTGTGCAGGCTGCGCGAGCCGGAGGGCGTCGAGATCGAGTGGTTCGACGCTCCCCTCCCCTTCGGCTGCTACCTGCGCGTGTCGGTCAACGAGGGCGGCATCGTCCGGATCGCGCCGCTCGCGGCGCTCGAGAGCGGCATCTCGACCGAGGCGGTCTCCGCGTTCCTGGAGAGCATCGACGCCTCGTACCGGCGCGACGATCCCGGCCTCGTGTCCACGCTCGTCTACGGCGGCGAGCCCGCGCCGGAGGAGCTCGCGCGGTACGCGAGCGCGCGGCGCGTGCGCCTCGTGCGGTTCCTCGAGTACCAGGGGCTCATCGACTTCCGCGGCTACCTCGCGTGGCAGAGCGCGAGCCTCGATCGGGACCCGACGTACCCGTCGGCGCTCTACGTCGAGCAGCGCGTCGCGCTCACGATGGGCCAGGAGGAGGCGCTGCGCGACCGCGCGCTCGACGCGTTCGCCGAGCTGCTCGACTCGGAGCACAGCCGGTTCGTGCTGGTGCTCGGCGACTTCGGCACGGGCAAGACGTTCCTCCTGCGCGAGCTCGCGCGGCGCATGGGCAAGGCGGGCGGCCCGCTGACGCCTGTGCTCATCGAGATGCGCGCGCTGGAGAAGGCGCGCGACCTGAACGCGCTCATCGCGCAGCACCTCGCGCTCGCGGGGCTCGGCAAGATCGACCTGCCCGCGTTCCGGCACATGCTCGCCGAGGGGCGGATCGCGCTCCTGTTCGACGGCTTCGACGAGCTCGCCTTCCGCGTGACGTACGACCGCGCGGTGGAGCACTTCGACACGCTGATCCAGGCGGCGCAGGGCAAGGCGGCGAAGGTGGTGGTCACGAGCCGCAGCCAGCACTTCATCTCGGAGCAGCAGGTGCGGTCGGCGCTCGCGGAGAAGGCGGCGCTCTTGCCCGGCTACCGGCTCGCGCGCCTCCAGCCGTTCACCGAGGCGCAGATCCACAGGTTCCTCGTGAACCGGCTCGGCGGCGAGGAGGCGGCCGACGCGCGCATGCGGCTGCTGGCGGACGTGAAGGATCTGCTCGGCCTGTCGGCGAACCCGCGGATGCTGGGGTTCATCGCCGAGATCGAGGAGGCGCAGCTCCGGCAGGCGAAGGCGGGCGACGGCGAGATCACGTCGGCGGGGCTGTACCGGCTCCTCCTGGACCGGTGGCTCGTCTGGGAGTACGAGCGCGCGCACCCGAGGGGCGCGCGGCCGGGCCTGTCGGTGGCGCAGCGGTGGCGGGCGGTGACGGAGCTCGCGACGCGGCTGTGGCAGCGCACCGAGCAGAGCGTGAGCATCCGCGAGCTGCCGCCGGAGCTCATCGCGGCGCTGCAGGCGCTCGGGCGGCACGAGCTCGACGTGGGCGTGGCGACGCACGAGATCGGGTCGGGCACGCTGCTCGTGTGGGACGACCAAGAGAACTTCCGGTTCATCCACCAGTCGGTGCTCGAGTGGCTGGTGGCGCGGGAGGCGGCCGAGGAGGTGCAGCGCGCCGGCGAGGCGTCGGCGCTCGCGCAGCGCGAGGTGAGCGACCTGATGGCCGACTTCTTCGGGGCGCTCGCCGGGCGCGACGCGGCCGCGACGTGGGCGCGGGCGGCGCTCGGCGGCGCGTGGGGGGCGGTCGCGGCGGCGAACGCGCTGCGGATCGACGGGCGGATGGGGCTCGGGGTGCGCGAGCGCATGAACCTCGCGGGGGCGGACCTGCGCGGGCAGGACCTCTCGGGGAAGGACCTCAGCGGCTGCGACCTGCGGGGGGCGGACCTGCGGGGGGCGAAGCTCGTGGGGGCCGACCTGAGCGGGGCGCGGCTCGGGGGGGCGCTGCTCGACGGGGCGGACCTCTCGGGCGCGGCGCTCTGCGGGGCGGATCTGACGGGCGCGACGGCGGTGCGGGCGCGCCTCATCGGCGCGGATCTGACGGGGGCGACGCTCGCCTCGGTGAGGCTGCGCGGGGCGAAGCTCGTGGGCGCGCGGGGCGCGCGGTTCGACGCGTGCGACACGTTCGGCGCGGCGATGCCGGAGGCGGCGCGGTTCGAGCCGACCTGGGTGCAAGAGAGCCGATGCAACGCCATGGCGATCAGCCCCGATGGGGCCGTGCTCGCATCCGGCCACGTCCGCTGGGTCGTGCTGTGGGACATGGCGACCGGCAGCGCGCTGCGCAGGCTGGATGGTCACTCCGACTGGGTCACGAGCCTCGCCTTCAGCCCTGACGGCGACACCCTCGCCTCCGGCTCCGAAGATCAAACGGTCCGGCTCTGGGACGTGTCGACAGGGAATGTGCTCGGCGTGCTCAAGGGGCACGTGCACCACGTGACGAGCGTGGCCTTCAGGCCCGACGGCGAGGTGCTGGCCTCCAGCGGTCGTGACAGCACCGTACGACTCTGGCGTGTGACCGCATCGAGTCAGGTCGGCGTGCTTGAAGGTCATCTGGGCGGGGCGATGGCCGTGGCGTTCAGCCCTGACGGCGAGACGCTGGCCTCCGGCGCTCATGACGCCACCGTCCGGCTCTGGGAGATCTCGACAGGCAACCTGCTTCGCGTGTTGAGCGGCCACCGGGGCGGCGTGCTCAGCGTCGCGTTCAGCCCTGACGGAGAGCGGCTGGCGTCCGGATCGATGGACTACGATATCGGGCTCTGGCAGACGTCAACGGGCGAGGGGCACATGCTGAAGGGTCACTCCCGGCACGTGCGGAGCGTCGCGTTCAGCCCTGACGGCGCGGCGCTCGCCTCTGCCTCGGGAGATGGTTCGGTGCGGCTGTGGCACGAGTCCAGCCTCATGTCGCACGTGCTCGAGGGCCATTCCGCTGGCGTGACGAGCGTCGCGTTCAGCCCCGACGGCGCGACGCTCGCGTCTGGCTCGAAGGACCGCACTGTACGGCTCTGGCAGGCGTCGACAGGAGGAGCCCTCCGCGTGCTGCAAGGGCATGCGAGGATAGCGATGGCGGCATCCTTGAGCAGCGATGGCGCCACGCTGGCGCTCGGATCCGAGGAGTCCGGCGTTCATCTCTGGCGCATGTCGACGTGGAGCGCGCTGCCGTCGCTGAAGGAGAGCGGCATATGCTCATCGAGATTGATCTTCAGCCCTGACAGCACGACGCTGGCGTTCACCGCGTACGACCACACGATCCGGCTGCGAGGGCTCAGCGTCGACGACGGCGTACGCGTGCTGAAGGGGCACACCGAGTACGTCACGGATATCGCGTTCAGCCCTGATGGGAAGGCGCTCGCGTCAAGCTCGTTCGACAGGACGGTGCGGCTCTGGCGCACCGAGACGGCAGATCCGCTTCGTGTCGTGGGAGAGCACGACGACATCGTCAGGTGCGTGGCCTTCAGCCCCGATGGAAGGACGCTCGCGTCAGGCTCGGTCGATCGGACCATCCGGCTCTGGGAGATGAACGGCGAAGGAGCCGCGCGCGTGCTGGGAGATCACGAAAGCGTCGCGAGGTGCGTGGCCTTCAGCCCTGATGGAAGGACGCTCGCGTCAGGCTCGGACGACACCGTCGTGCGGCTCTGGTCGCTGGTCGTCGGCGGAGGCGAGCCACGCGCGCTCCGCGGCCATGAGAGCCGGGTGACGAGCGTGCTCTTCAGCCCTCACGGGACATTGCTTGCATCGGCGTCCGACGACCGCAGCGTTCATCTGTGGGATGTGGTGACGGGCGACATCCTGCGCGTGCTGCGAGGGCACTCCGATGCGGTCATGAGCCTGGCCTTCACCCCTGATGGCAGCACGCTTCTCTCCAGCTCCACCGACGGGACCCTCCGCTTCTGGGACGTGCGCACCGGCGCGTGCATCGCCGTGCTCCTCATGCTCCCTGAAGGCTGGGTCGCCTTCCGCCCCGACGGCCGCTACAAGCTCGGTGGCAACATCGCGGGCGGCTTCTGGCACGCCGCCAGCCTCTGCCGCTTCGAGCCGGGCGAGCTCGACGCGCTGTTTCCCGACCTGCGCATCCCGGACGACGAGCCGCTGCTCCCCGTACAACGGCCTGCGATCGGCGGTGATTGAGCGCCGGTTGTGCCGGTTGCCTCGCCGCGCTCCGAAGCTCGCGCGGTCCCGCGCGCGAGGCAGCGCGGATTGTTGGCCCCGACCTGGACAGGCCTGTAGACGGCGCCCGATGGGCTCGACCCGGACGGCCTGGCATGTGCTGCTCGTCGCGCTGCTCAGCCAGCGCGGCTCGCGGCGGTTCGAGGTGCGCAGCGAGGTGCCGCTCTCGACCGAGCCGCTCCGCGCAGACTACCTGCTGCTGCGCGGCGGCGCGGGGCCGAGCGAGCCGGCCGGCACGCTGAAGCGGCTCTGGGACCTGCTGCCCAGGGACACGATCGTCGAGTTCAAGAGCATCGGCCGTCCCTACCGCCGGCGCAACCTCGACCGGCTGTGCAGCTACCTGCACCTCTACTGCGCCGACGAAGCAGAGCGGATCGAGCGGCGGAGCGACCTGTGCGGCGTGCTGCTCGTCCCATCGCGCACCAGGTCGCTCGACGCGGATGTGGCCGACCTCGGGCTGGAATGGGGCGACCTCGGCGGCGGCTACTGGCGGCTCCACGGCGGCGCCTTCGCGCTGCTTGTCGTGGAGATCGACGCCGCGGCCGAGGCCGAGGACGACGATCTGCTACGCTTGTTCGGTCACGGCGAGGCGCGCACCATCGAGGCCCGCCGGTGGCTCTCGCAGCAGCTTGGAGCCGAGGAGATCGCCATGGAAATGCACGATTTGGAAGGCTTCGACGAGGTGGTCAGGAAGCTCCTGGCCACCCTCCCGCCCGAGCGGGTGCTGTCGGCCTACGCCCCCGAGCAGCGCATGGCGGGGTTGCCGCCCGAGCAGCGCATGGCGGGGTTGCCGCCAGAGCAGCGCATGGCGGGGTTGCCGCCAGAGCAGCGCATGGCGGGGTTGCCGCCAGAGCAGCGGGTCGCCGGCCTGCCGCCAGAGCAGCGGGTCGCCGGCCTGCCGCCCGAGCAGGTGCTGCTCGCCTTGCCGGACGAGGTGCTCCAGGCGCTCTCCGATTCCTACCTCGACACGCTCTCGGCGGAGACGCGCGCCGCCATCCGCGCGCGCATCGGACGGTAAGGGCAGCAGCACCCGCGACAGGAGCGGCAGCACCTGTTCACTGCGAAGCGCCAGGCAGAACGCACGCCAGCCACGACGCGCACGTGGGCGAGGTTCGCTGCTCCGGGACCCTCTCGCAAGGCGGCATCCGCCGCGCGCGCCTAGACTCCAGGCCGATGCTCCTCCCCCCGAAAGCGACAGGCCGCGCCGCCCCCGCGGGCGTGGCGCGGCCGTGGCCCTCCGTGCTGGCGACGTGGGGCCCTGGAGAGCGGAGCACGCTCCACGCCCACCACTGCTGGCACCTCGTGCTGGCGCTCGATGGAGAGCTCCTGGTCCGCACCGCCGACGCGAGCCCGTTTCAGTCGGCAGGCGCCGTCCTCACCGCCCCGGACATCGCGCACGCGATCGATGCGTCGGGGAGGCGTGTGATCGTCGTGTTCGTCGAGCCGGAGAGCGACGCCGGCGATGGGCTGGCCCGGGCGCTCGGGGCGTCGAAGCTCGAGATCGTGGGCAGCGAGACGGCGGGCCGGCTGCGGTCGTGCGTCGCCGCGGTCGGCGACGGCGATCTCGCGGCGGCGCTGCCCGGCGTGTTCCAGGCGCTGGAGGTCTCGCTCCCGGCGCCCCCGCCGAGGCCGCGACACCCGGGGATCCAGCGGGTGCTGCGCCACCTGCGGGCGGACGACGGGAGCGCGGACACGTCGCTCGAGGCGCTCGCGCGCATGGCGCGCCTCTCGCCGGGGCGGTTCATGCACGCCTTCACGGAGAGCGTCGGCGTCCCGCTCCGGCCGTACCTCCTGTGGCTCAAGCTCGAGCGCGCCGGGGCGGCGATCGCCGGCGGCGCGACGCTGGCGGAGGCCGCCGCCGCGGCCGGCTTCGCGGACGCGGCGCACATGACCCGGACCTTCCGCCGGATGTTCGGGGTGAGCCCTTCCGATCTGAGACGCCGTAGCCAGTTGGTTCAAGACGGCTGAAGGGCCGATTGCCACCTTGCGGGCATGGCACCTCTCCTTGTGCTCACGGTCTCGTTCGCGTTGCTCCTCGTCCTCGGGCGCCTCGGCGTCAAACACCTCGCGAGCTGGGTGACATGCTTGCGGTACGCCCTCGCGGCGATGTTCCTGCTCACCGCATCGGCCCACTGGGGGAGCCGGCGGGCGGAGCTCGTGGCGATGGTGCCGCCGGCGCTGCCCTCTCCCGAGCTCCTCGTGACCGCCACGGGGGTCCTCGAGATCGCTGGCGCGGCGGCGCTCCTCGTGCCGAGATTCGCGCCCTGGGCCGCCATCGGGCTGACGATCCTGCTCGTGGCGATGTTCCCCGCGAACGTCCACGCCGCGCGCGCTGGGCTCACGCTCGGCGGCAGCCCGGTGACGCCGCTCGTGCCGCGGACGCTCCTTCAGATCGCGTTCGTCGCGGCCACGATCGCCGTGGCGATCGACGCACGTGGCCGGAACCGGCGTTGATGGGCGCGTTGCTCGAGAAGGAGACGCGCGTAGCGATCCGCGCGCCCACAGGACGGTAGCGGCTCGCGGCCGGGGCCCGACGGGGTGCCCGGGAACGGCTTACCCGCCGGATCGGACACGCTCGTCCAGGCCCCACAACGGGTTGCCCGTCGCCCAGGTGACAGGTTTGTAAGCCAGATCGCGCCTCCCCCGCTGAACGGGACGCAGCCCTGAGAGCACGGCGACGCCGGGCGCGTCGCTTCGGCGGAGGATGCAGGTCGCGCCCTCGGCGCCGGGGCCGCCGCGCGGGCACGATTTCGCCGGCGCGTGCGGGGCGCTGTCAGTGCGGTCGGATTGAACAGGTCGCCGGCGCCGTGGCACGGTCGCCGGCTGGACAAACCGCGATCACGCGGAGGGAGACCCATGGGCGGAAACAAGGACAAGAAGGCGCGTGCGAAGGAAGCGAAGGCCGACAAGAAGGCTGGCGCGAAGGCCGGAAAGAGCGACGGCGTGAGGGCCGCGAAGGCCGGAAAGAAGGAGGCGCGCAGCGCGCGCAAGCGGGATCGGGCGGGCGTCGATCCGGCGGCGCTCATCGCGGAGGCACGGGCGGCCGCGTTCACCGACGAGGCGCCCGAGCGCGCCTTCGCGCACTTCCGGCCGCTCGCCGAGCGCGTGCCGGCGGCGGATCTGCCCGTCTTCACGGGCCAGCCGCTGCTCATGCGCGCGAACGTCATGGCCGCGCTCGACGCGCTCGATCCGCACCTTCCGGCCGCCGTGAGCGCGCTGCGCGAGCCAAGGCTCAAGGAGGTCTTCGAGCTGCCAGCGCTGGTCATGGCGCTCGACTTCAGCGCGGCGCGCGTGCCGGTCGCGACGCTCAGCGCGGGCGAGATCGACAGGATGCTGGCCGAAGGCGCGCCGTGGCGCGAGCTGATGCTGAGCTACCTCGAGGTGGCGTCGCACCCGCTGCTCGGCCTCTTGCCGCGCGAGCGCGTCGCCGCCGTGCGCGCTGGCTCGGGCAAGCTCGACAAGGCGCGCGACTTCGTCGCCCTCCCGGGGCTCTTCGCCGAGTTCTCCGGCGCGCTCGCCGGAAAGCACCCGTTCCCCGCCGACAGGCTCGACCTGCTCGCCACGCTGGGCGGCGCGCTGGTGCAGCAGGTGCGCCCAGGCAACGCCGCCGCCGCTGTGCCGAAGCGCACCGAGGAGGCGATCCTGCGCGACCGGATCGCGGCGCTCGTCGCCGAGCGGTACGACCACCTCCAGGTGCTCGCGGCCGTCGCGCTCGGCAAGCGCAAGGCCGACGCGCTGCTGCCGGCGCTCCGCGCCGCGGTCTCGCTCGGCAGCAACGGGGCGGCCGAGGCACAGGAGGATGCGACGGCCGAGGCACAGGACGGCGCGCCGGCGGAGGCGCCGGAGAGCGCGCCGGCCGGGATGACGGACGGATGAACCGATAACCAGCCGGGGAACACGTCCCTGGCCGCATCCGCTCACCGGTACGGCCCTCCCCGCCGCTCCCCAGCCCCCTTGAACCGCGTCCTCACCTCGAACGGCGACCCCTCGAAGGTCCCCGAGAGCCGCATCGGCCCGACCCGCAGCGCCCCGTCGCTCTCCTCCGCAAAGCGCCGCCAGCACCTGCGCGTCCTCCCGCCCCGATGCCCGGAAATGCCCGTCGAACCTGGTGTCCCCGGTGACCGCGCCGATGCGCTCCAGGGCGCGCCGCGGCCGCACCTGAAGATCGAGGCCCCAGGGCTCCGCGATGTGCACCGTCGCGTCAAGGCCGGGGGCCGAGCGCTCGTCGGCAGGAGCCACATCGACGACGCAGCCCGCATGGACGCCGCGGAGCCCCAGCCCGCCCACCTCCGCGCGCAGCGACAGGCCAGCCCTCTCCCCCGCGCGCGCCCAGACCGCGCGCCATCGGGCCGCGCCGACGCGGGGACGCTTCCCTGCTCTCCCAGCAACGCGCCTGGCTGCCCGGCAGCGCGCCCTACCCGCCCCGCAGCGTCGCTCCGCCGCGCGCCATGTACGCAGCGAACAGCGCCGGCGCGAGCCGCTTCATCGCGCGCCGCGCCTCGATCACCGCCTCGCCGGACCGGCGCGCCTCCCGCGACGACGCCGTCGCGAGCGCCGCGACGAAGCGCCGCGCGCGCGAGAGCGCCTCGTCCTGCCCGGTCGACAGCGGCTGCGCGACGACAGCTCCACCGGGAGCGACCGCCTCCCCGGAGCCCACGTCGTCGAGCGCGATCCCGACGGGCGACGGCAACACGCCCATCACGATCCCCACGGGCGCCGACCACGCGGCCGGCTCCTCCTCGATCTCGAGCTCGTAGCGCGCGACGTCGGGCAGGCCGCGCACCGCCTCGTCGCGCGCCGACGCGAGCGCCGCGTCGAACGGATCGCAGAGGAGCGCCTCGAGGTAGAGCCGCCGCGCCGCGGGCTCCCCGAGCGCCGTCGCCGCGTCGGCGAGCAGGAACAGCGTGCGCGCGCTCCGCCGCGTTTGCGCCGCGGCCGAGAGCGAGGCGTGCGCCTCGGCCGCGTCGCCCGCCGCCAGCCAGTAGTACCCCGGAGGCTGCCCCTCGAGCCGACCGTCGTCCCCCTCCGCGTGGCGGAGCGCCTCGGCCACCCGGCGCAGGAGCACGCGGTGCAGCGACGCGAAGGGGCCGCTCGCGGGCTCGAGGCCGCGCGCGATCTCGAGCAGCGCGGCCGCCGGCGCGGCGGAGCCGCTCGCCTGCGCGAGCCTCCGCTCCAGCGCGGCGACGCGCTCGGACTGGCGGCGGACGTCGGCGTCGGCCGGGTGGAGCGCCGCGAGCTCCGCGAGCATCCGCCGCGCCTCGCCGAGCTCCCCCGCGGCGACCGCCCCGGCCGCGAGCGAGAGCTGCAGCGTGCGCTGCGCGAACAGGTCGAGCTGACCGGCGCGCGCGCCGCCGCCGGGCGCGAGCCCCGCGGCCCCGTCGAGCGGCTCCGCTGGGAGCATCCGGCCTTCGAAGAGAGAGAGCTGTCGCATCTCGATCGGGCCCCGCGCGGGCGCGCCGAGCCTACCTCGAGCGATGCAACGCCGAGGGCGTTGCGTCGACCTGGTTGGGTTTGCCGATCCGCGTGCGCCGCTTCGCCTGCTCGTGGCCACGTCACCCCCCGGCCGCGCAGGGCGCGCCGCGCAGCGCCTCGCCAGGAGAGGCACTCCATCGCTCGCCGCGTGAGCCCTCCTACTCGGCCGCCTCGCCCAGCCACGCCCGCGCGAGCTCCAGCGTGCGGGCGTTGTCGGCCGCGCGCTCCAGGAAGTGCTCCCGGAACACGGCGTCGCGGATCTTGGCCGCGCGCTCGAGCAGCCGCGCGCGGGCCGCGGCGATCGCCTGCGCGGCCTCGGCGCTCTGGCCGCAGGCCCACAGCGCCTCGGCGTGGACCAGGCGCACCACCGACTCGCCCTCCTCCACGCCCACCTCGTCGAGCAGCCCGCGCGCCCGCTGCGCGGCGGCGAGCGCGTCGGGCGCGCGGTCGAGGTGGAGCAGCGCGCGGCCGAGCACCGCGACGGCGTAGGCGCGCAGCGGCGGGGCCCGCTCGAGGAGCGCCTCCGCGGCCCGCGCCTCGCGCGCCCCCGCCTCGGGTTCGCCCGCGAGCACCAGGATGCGCGCGAGGTAGACGCGCGCGCAGCCCTCCATGCGCACGTCGCCGTGGCGCTCGAGCATCGCGCACGCGGTCTCCTCGACCGACCTCGCCTCGTCGAGCCGACCGCGGTACGCGAGCACCAGGCCGAGGTTCTGGAGCACGTAGGCCGTGGTGCCGCGCAGCTCCATCCGCTCCGACTCGGCGAGCGCCTGGCGCAGCGCCGCCTCGGCCTCCTCGAGCTGGCCCGCCTGGCCGTACCAGTAGCCCAGGTTCATCCGCGCCATGCAGGCCCGCCGCACGTCGCCGGCCCGCTCGAACGCCGCGAGCGCCGCCTCGATGCCCGAGAGGCTCGCGCCGGCGTCGCCGCTCGCGTGCGCGCGGATCGCCCGCGCCTCGTGGAGGTTCGCGAGCGCGTCGAGATCCGGCGTCGCGGCGCCCTCGATCGCGCCCTCCGCGGCCTCGAGCAGCGCGTCGGCGAGCGCGTAGCGGCCGCCGAAGACAAGCATGAGCGCCGCCGAGCTCAGGCAGATGCTCTTCGCCGAGCTCCCCTCGTCGAGGGGCGCGGGCGCGTCGCGCGCGACGCCGGCCCAGCGCTCCACGCGGTCGTGGCCGCCCATCGTGCCCGCGGCGAGGATGATCTGCGTCACCGCGGAGAACCACGCCGCGCTGCCCGGCGCGAGGTGCTCCGCGGAGGCCTCCGCGCGCTCCTCGGCCAGCGCGACGTCGCCGCGCCAGAAGTGCGCCTGGCTCTCGAGCAGGCGGAGCTCGCCGACCGTCGCGGGCGCGGGATCGCAGGCGACGCCGCGCGCCGCCCGGGCGAGCACCGCGCCGAGATCGTTGCCGCGCAGCGCCTGCCGCGCCGCCACGAGGTACGCCGTGGCCGCGCGCGCGGGCTCGCCGCCGCGCTCGAAGTGCTCCGCGAGCGCCATGGGGTCGGCCTCGCCGCGCTGCGCGAGGAAGCCGCCCGCGAGCGCGTGGCCGAGCCGCCGATCGCCCTCGGTCAGCATGCCGTAGGCGGCCTCGCGGAGGAGCGTGTGGCGGAAGCGGTACGCCGCGTCGCCCTCGGCGCCCGGCGGCGTGAGCCGCAGGAGCGTCTCGCGCCGCGCGAGCTCGCCGAGCTCGGGCGCGACCTCCGCCCGGCCCACCAGCGCCGCGACCCCCGCCTCGGTGAACGCCTCGCCGAAGACGCTCGCGGCGCGGAGCACCCGGCGCGCCTCCGGGTCGAGCGCGTCGAGCCCGGCCTGCACCATCGCGAGCACCGTCTCCGGCGGCGCCGAGGTCCTGCCGCGGGCGGCGGCGCGGATCTGCTCCTCCAGATAGAGCGCGTTGCCGTCGGCGCGATCGACGAGCGTCCGCACGAGCTCCGCGCTCGCCCGATCGCCGAGCGCCTCCCGGACGAGCCGCTCGCCGCCCGCGGGCGGCAGCGGCGCGAGGCGGACCTCCCTCACGAGGTGCGACCCCCAGAGCCCCGGGAAGAGGTCGTGCACGCCGGGCCGGGCCAGCGCGAGCACCGCGAACGGCCTGCCCTTCAGGTTGCGCAGCGCCGCCTCGACCAGCGTCACGGTCGGCAGATCGCCCCAGTGCAGGTCGTCGAGCGCGAGGAGCACCGGCTGCGCGGCGCACTCGGCGTCGAGGAAGTCCTCCCACGCGAGGCGGAGCTGGTCGCTCATCAGGAGCGGGCGCCGCCGCGCCGCCCGGAGCCGCACGTCGTCGTCGTCCGGGAACGGCGCGCCCGCGAGCTCGCCGAGGAACGGCGAGATGCGCGCGGCCGCCGCCGCCCCGCAGCGGCGCGCGACGCGGCCCTGGATCTTGCGCCACCGCGACGCGATCGGCTCGCCGTCGTGCAGGCCGAGCGCTCGGCGCAGCGCGCGCTGGAGCAGGCCGAAGGCGGAGCCGGCGCTCATCGGATCGGCCTGGCCGACCCACACCTCCAGCGGCTCCCCCCGCGCCCTGAGCGCGCGGATGAGCTCGTAGCAGAGCCGCGACTTGCCCGCGCCCACCGCGCCGGTGACGAGCACCGCGCCAGGGGCCCTGCCGCGGAGGCAGCCGTCGATCTCGGCCGCGATCTGCTCGAGCTCGCGCTCGCGACCGACGTACGGCGTCGCCCGGCCGAGCAGCGGGGGCGGCGTCTCGGGCTCCTCGCGCGCGCCGTGGAGCCAGCAGCCCGACGCGTCCCGGGTCGCGTCGAACCGCGCGCCGAGCAGGCCCGCTGTCGTGTCGTCGATGCGGATCGCCGCCGGCCGGCGCGGCTCGCGGGAGCCCTGGACGAGCTGCACCAGCCGATCGATCACCGCGCCGACAGGCAGCCGCGCCGCGACCTCGGCCCGGCCGGTGACCAGCGAGAGGCGCGCTTCCCCGAGCAGCTCCCGGAGCGAGAGCGCGCAGCGGGCCGCCTGGGCCGCGAGGTCGGTGGGGGCGGACGAGCCCGAGAGCGTGACGAGCAGCCAGCGCGCGTCGAGGAGCTCGATCCGGCCGCGGTGGCGCGCCACGAGCTCGCGGATCGCCTGCGTCCGGCGCTCGTCCTCGGCGTCGGAGAGCGTCGCCTCCGCGTCGGCGTGGCCCTCGCGCGCGAGGAGGAGGCACATGACCTTCCGCTCGCTGGTGGTGATCTCGCGCGCGCGGTGCGACGGAGGGTGGGACGACGCGGGCTGCGACAGCGGCCCCGCGTCGACGCGCCGATCGAGCGCCTCCGAGGCGAGCGCCGCCGCGACCGCGGCGCCGTCGCGCGGCCGGGCCTCCCGCGGCTTCGACAGCATCCGCGCGACGAGCCGATCGAGCCAGGCGGGGACGTCGCCGCGGAGCTCCCTGAGCCGCGGCGGCTCCTCGAGGAGGACCTTCATGAGCACCGAGAGCGGATCGTCTCCGGCGAACGCGGCGCGCCCGGTCAGGCACTCGAAGAGCACGCTGCCGAGCGCGAACACGTCGGCGCGCGCGTCGATCTGCGGCTCGCCGCGGGCCTGCTCCGGGGCCATGTACTGCGGCGTGCCGCGGATCTCGCCGAGCGTGGGGAACTCCTCCTCGTCGCCGGAGAGGCGCGCGACGCCGAAGTCGATGAGCCTGGCGCGCTGGAGCTCGCCGCCCTCGAGGACGACGTTGCCCGGCTTCACGTCGCAGTGCACGAAGCCGAGCCGGTGGACGGCGGCGAGCGTCTCGGCGACGTGCGCGGCGAGCGTCAGGCTCTCGCCGACGGTGAGCGGCGCGCGGTCGAGCCGGTCCGAGAGGGTCTCGCCCTCGAGCCACTCCGTCGCGAGGTAGAGGCGGCCTCCCGGCGTCGCGCCGTGCGCGACGTAGCGGGCCGTGCCCGGGAGCGCGAGCGTCGCGAGGGCGAGCGCCTCGCGCGCGAGGGCGCTCAGCGCCGGCGTCGCGGCCGTCTGCAGGAGCTTGAGCGCGACAAGCTCGCCGGACCGCCGGTCGCGCGCGCGGTACACGCGCGCCGTCCCGCCCGAGGCGGCGTGCTCCTCGATCTCGAACCGGTCATCGACGACCTCTCCTGATTGCATCGAGCTGACGCGCTCCGGGCGGGCGCACTGCCGCTTCTACACAGCACAGCGTGCCAGCGACGCGCGTCCGGCGTCCACTGTCGCCTGCTTCGACGTCGCGCGGCGCGCGTGCCGGCTCACGTTGCCGGCGGTCACGGCGACGCGGCGCGCGCACGCACGAGCGCGCACCTCGACCGCGCCCGGCGTCATCGTGGCGCGCGGCGCGCACGGCGGCGCACCTCGACCGCGCGCGCGTCAGCGCGGGGCGTCGCCCGCGCTCTCCGCGACGGTGCGCCGCAGCACCACGTACCGGAGGTGCGGCACGCCGCTCACCGCCACCGGGGCGAACGCCTCGCCGGCGCCGTGGAGGCGCGCGAGGCGCTGCTCGACCCCGCGCGCGAACCGCGACGCGGTCCACGGCGACGCGAGCGCCTGCCCCTCGGCGAGCAGCAGCACCAGCGCGTCCACCCCGCGCGCGTCGAGCAGCGCCGCGGGGATCCGCTTCGTGGTGTGCCCGCCGGGCAGCGCGGCGACGGCCGGGTCGGTGACCCCCGCGAGATCGACGAGGGTCGCGCCCGTCGCCGCGCCGAGCCAGCCGATGTCGAGCGCCGCCACGACCTCCGCGCCCGCGAGCGCGCCGCGGAGCTCCTCGACGACGCGCAGCCGCTCGCCGGCCACCCGCGCGGCGGTCGGCCCGATCCGCACCATCACGAAGAGCTGGCCCGCGAGCGCGAGCGCGATCCGCGGCGCCGTGGCGCGCGCGTCCGCCGCGGAGGCGACGTGGGCCGCCGCNGCGTCCGCCGCGGAGGCGACGTGGGCCGCCGCGAGCACCACCGCGGGCAGCGCCGGGACGACGAGCCGCGACAGCGGCATCCAGTCGCCGCCCGCCGCCGCGACAGCGAGGAAGTGCACGGCCACCGCCGCGAGCAGCCCGCGCGGCCACGCCGGGAGCGCCCGCCACGCGAGCGGCGCGACGAGCGCCACCGGCCCCGTGAGCAGGAAGCACGCGAGCGCGTAGCGGGCCCCGAGCGCCGCGTCCGGCGCCTTCGCGAGCGCGGCGAG
>NZ_JEMA01000393.1 GCF_001589285.1 Sorangium cellulosum
GCGCCGCCAGCGCCGCCCGAGCCCGCTGCACCTCCGGCGCCGCCAGCGCCGCCAGAGCCGACGGTCGAGCTGCCGGCGCTGCCGCCGCTGCCGCCGCTGCCCGCGTCGTCGTCGCTCCCGCAGCCGATCGGGCCGAGCAGCGTGGCGAGCAACCAGGGCCCGCTCGCGAGCGCCGAACCAATCCATCGATGTCGTTCGAAGAACCGCTTCATTCCTGTCTCCTTGGGCGTGATCGAAGCGCCGCATGACGGAGTCGAACGTCGTCGGAGCGAGTGGCCGCCGTGCCCCTGAAGGGACACCTCGGTTCGCGCGCTGGCAGAGCTCAGCCGGGCGCGCCACGAGAAGGGCGGACTCTGACGGTGATGAGCCGCTTGGCTCGGCCGTCACGACGAACGGCAGCGCGGCGCGCGCGTCGCGGACGCGCTGCCTCGCTGTTCTCCTCGCCGCAGCTCGCGCCGCGGCGCATGCGGCTAACTACAGCAAGACAGGCAAGCGCTCATTCGATGGCGCGCACCTCGGACCCCCGGGTGAGCACCGAATGTCCGCGCGGCAACGACGGAAGGAAACATGCGTCCGCTATAACGGACAACGTGGCGCTATACAAGACGAATCTTCGCGCCGCGGGGCTGGCGCGTGGCCATGGGGCGGCTCCTCCGCTCAGCGATCGATCGCGGAGTACGGGCAGCGCCGCTGGATCTCGTCCAGATCGCAGGCCAGGGGCGGCTTGCAGTCGAACGAGGGCGGGCAGCTCGGGTCCTGCTCGCAGCCGCAGCCGCACTCGTTGGAGACGGAGGTCAGGCCTCCGGTGCAGGCGAGGTCGATGACCGCGCACTCCTCCGGGCTGGTGGTCACGTACTGGCGCCACCACTCGCGCGACGGGTCGCAGCCGCAATAACGCTCGGTGCAGGCCACGCCCCCGCCAGGGGTGCAGGTGCACGTGTTGCAGCCGTCGAGGGAGCCGAAGCTGTCGCCCTGCTGGTACTCCACACCGCCGTAGGTGCAGCCCTCCGGACAGCCCTCCTCCGTACACGCGGCGCTGCCATCCTCGCCGCACGTGCAGGTGTTGCAGCCGTCCGACGCGGGGAACGACTCGCCGGGCATGTACGGGTACCCGTCGTAGGTGCAGGCGCCGGCGCACGCCATCTCGGTGCAGGCGACGGTCCCGTCGCTCGAGCACGCGCAGCGATTGCACCCGTCCCCGGCAGGGAACGACGCGCCCGGCGCGTGGGTGACCCCCTTCCACACGCAGCCCTGGGTGCACGCCATCAAGGTGCAGGCGACGTCCCCGTCCTCCGTGCAGGAGCAGCCGTTGCACCCGTCCCTGTCGGGAAACGTGTCGCCGGGCCTGTAGTCGACGCCGTCGTACTCGCACGTCCTCTCGCCGATGAGGCCGCAGCCCGCGAGCGCGCCGGAGAGGGCGATCGCGAGCGAGATCAGGGGGACGCGGTGAGACAAGGATGATCGGAGGGCTGTCATGGGGTTCGCTCCTGTACCAGAGAGTGCCAGGGCCGCGCGTGGGAGGCTCCCGGCGCGGACGCTTGGCTCGAGGCGAGACAGCGCTCGAGGAAATGCCGTGCCAGCCGCGCGTCGGAGCGCGCGCGGGTCACGTCAGGCGGGGGGCTTCCAGTCGGCGTAGTAGCGCTGCCGCATGCGCTCGCAGTAGGCGACGAGGTTCGCCTGGGCCGCGGCGTGCCGCTTCACCGGCGAGTCGGCGGGGAAGTGCAGGATGCTGACGAGGAATGCATAGGCTGTCGCGTCCACGGAGCTCGGCTCGGCCCCGAGCAGGAAGGGCTGGTCGCCGAGCAGGGCGGCGAGCGCGGTGAGGTCCGCCTTGCCGGCCTCGTGGACCTCCTCGCGGGTGTGGAGCCCGGTGCCCTGCGCGCGGAGCGTCCGCTTCACGCTCCGCCGGATGAGCTCGGCGATCGGGCCGCCGATGACCGGGGGCAGGAGCGACACGATGACGGGGCGGTAGGCGGCCCAGCCGTCGGGCTCGGCCCAGCGCGCGTACACGAGCACCCAGTAGAACGCCTCGTCGAGCATGCGCCGGACCACGTGGCCGCGCGCGCGCGCCTCGGGGGTCAGGTGGGCGTCGAGCCTGTCGCCGTGGACGCGCTGCAGGTGCTCGATGACGAGCTGCGAGTCGCCCATCTTGCGGCCGTCGATCTCGACGTACGGGATCTTGCCCTTCGGCGCGGCGCGCATGTCGCCCGGGCGCACCTCGTACGGGAGGCCGGCCATGCGCAGCCAGGTCTCGAGCTTGACACAGAACGGGCTGATGTTCGGGATGCCCCACGCGGCGGGGCCCTGGTAGAGGGTGATCATGGCGGTCCTTCGCTGCCCGCGGGCCACGCGGCCCACCGGGCGCGGCAGCGTACACGAGCGCTCGCCGGGGGACGAGCCGGCGGCGCGCCGTGACCGGGCGACCCTCCTTGAAAGCCCTGGACACTGAACCGTTTAAGTGCTTTGCTGGCTGCACTTCCCTCGCACCTCGGATCATGACGTAGGGGTAGCTGGCGCGTGGCTTGCGCGACCGGGTGCGCGGCTTCTTGGTTTCTTGTCGATCCGCGGACGGAATGCGTTCTCTCCTCGCCGTGCGTCCCTTCCAGGCCTGACCAGGCAGGGGGGTTCGGCGCGCCGTTCGCGACGCCGCGCGGCGCGCGAGGGCGCTTGTCGCCTTGCAGAAGGAGAGGGCGTCGCCGTGAGATCACGCACGACCAGGGCCGTACGTCGCCAGGTGCGGTCAGGAGAGAGCTAGAGGGAGATCACGATGCGCGTTCTTCATGGGTCGGTGGCTGGTTGGGCCGGAGCAGCCCTCGTGGCGTTGGGCCTCTTCGTCGGATGCGGGGACGACCCGGACGGCCAGCAGGGATCGGGACAGGAGACGACCGGAGCGGGCGGGGACGCGTCGGGCACGGGCGGGGGCGCCACCGGAGCCACGTCCGGCACCGGCGGCGCCACGACGGGCACGGGCGCCACGACGGGCACGGGCGCCACGACGGGCACGGGCGCCACGACGAGCACGGGCGCCACGACGAGCACCAGCGCCACCTCGGGCACGGGCGCCGGGGGCGGCGAGGAGTCGACGGGGTTCTCGGTGCGCGGCCGCTTCCTCCACGACCGCTGCGGCGAGAAGGTGCTGCTCCGGGGCGTCAACGAGATGGTCGTCTGGCTGGCGTCAGGGCCCGACGGCCTGCCGGAGTTCCAGGAGATCGCGAAGACCGGCGCCAATACGGTGCGGATCGTCTGGCTCGCCACCGAGTCCGCCGCGGGCCTCGATCAGGCCATCACGAACGCGCTCGCGCAGAAGCTCATCCCGATCGTCGAGCTGCACGACGCCACGGGGAAATGGGAGCTCCTGCCGACCCTTGTCGACTACTGGACGAAGGCGGAGGTCGTGGCCGTGATCAAGAAGCACGAGCAGAACCTGCTCGTGAACATCGGCAACGAGGTCGGGGACCAGGTGGACAACGCCGCGTGGGAGGCGGGCTACAAGCAGGCCATCACCCGGATGCGCGAGGCCGGCATCACGGTTCCGCTCGTGATCGACGCCTCGAAATGGGGGCAGAACATCGACCAGCTCCAGGCCGTCGGGCCCGCGCTCGTCGCGCACGATCCGAACATCCTGCTCAGCGTCCACATGTGGTGGACGGACGGGAGCGGGGCCACGATCACCAAAGAGCTGGAAGAGTCCGTGGCGCTGAACCTGCCTTTGATGGTCGGCGAGTTCGCGCAGCACGCCGTGTACGAGTGCGGCAAGCACCCGTTCGATTACAAGACCCTCCTCGCCAAGAGCGTCGAGCACGAGGTGGGGTGGCTCGCCTGGTCGTGGGGCGCGGTCAAGAACAGCGACTGTCAGAACGACGGACCGTTCGACATGACGACCGACGGGACCTTCGCAGGGCTCACCGGCTGGGGCCGCGAGGTCGCGGTGACCGACCCGAACAGCATCCAGAACACCTCGGTGCGCCCGCACTCCATCGAGACCGGGTCCTGCAGGTAGCGCGGCGGCGCGGACCCGCGCCTCTGCCGGGCGTGCAGCGCCCGCACGCCTGACGAGCGCGCTGGGGCTCCTCGCGGCCCCCGCGTCGGGGCAACCCTCGCCGATCCGGGACTTCCAGATCGGTGGGAATGGACGGCGGCGAGGCGCTCGCGGGGCGCAAGCCCGGCCGCAAGCCGACGCACGCGGCGGACAAGCGAACGGGCTGAGCACGCCCTGATCAAATAATCTGAAGGGCTGGTCTCCGTCGCGCCATCAAGTCCATGAGCTGCCTCCCGACGGTCGGCACGTACGTCTGGGACCCGCACCCCGGCTGCACCGACACCCCGAGTCCGGCGCGATCGGCGCGCCCCCCCCCCGCGAAGGTCGTCGCCGGAGACTACCCCAACTGGACGCCGTCGCCCGTTCGCACCGGCTTGTCCGGTCACCATGAGAGGACGTCATGAGACGATTCCAACTTGCCATCGAGATCTTGAACCGTCATGTTCGGTCGTGTCTCGCGATGCTGCTTTGTTCCTCCCTGTGCGTCGCGTGCGTCGACACCTCCGGCGAAGGCGAGATGGTGGAGGGCGAGCCGGCCGCCCTCGACGTCGGCGACGTGCCTGACCCGAGCCAGGTCTCGATCGAGGCAACCGCCTCCGGCTGCGGAACCATGAATACGCAGGTTGGGGCTATCAACAAGGAATACGCACTCACGTTCGACGACGCTCGCGGGGGCCGCGACGACCTTGGCACGTACGACGTCGCTTGTGACGTCGAGGTCACCTACACGTTTCCAGCGGGCTACACGTTCGATGCGCCGTCCTTGGATGTGTTTGGTGACGTGTATACCGAAGACGCAGCCGTCGTCATGGTTCAAGCAAGCCAATCGCTGGCCGGCACGGCCAGCGTCTCCAAGACGTTCGAGAACATCGACACGGACGTCGAAGGGGGGTTCGAGCTGCTCTCTATCCCTGCCGGGGGACAAGCGGGCAGCGCCCCGTGTGGTGCCACCTCGGCCACGGTCAACGTGCAGCTCCGCGCCACGATCGGCGGCACGGGAAGAGCATCCGTCGAGTTCAACTATATTGACGGGCTGATCCCCTGGCGCCGCTGTCAATGAACCGACCCAGGGCCTGCCGTCGCGTCAACCGCTCGCGCTGTCCTGTCACCCTGCAATCAGGCCGCGCTCAAGTCCCAGCGAAAACCGTTCCCGGGAGCACGCCAGCAGGGTACAGCTATACGGTAGGATGCCTGAGGCATTGCGCGGCGCGGAGGGCGGCGGTCTGACGTCCCGCGCCATCGACTAGCGCGCGCGCTCCATCTCGCTGGTCGAGCGCCGCTTCATGAACGCGACCGGCGAGAGACCCGCGAGCTCGCGGAACTCCCTGACCAGGTGCGGCTGATCGCAGTACCCGCTCGCGAGGGCGACCTCCGACCACGACCCGCGGGCGACCTGCACGTTCGAGACGACGCGCTGGAAGCGGGTGATGCGCGCGTACTGCTTCGGCGAGACGCCGACTGTCGCCGCGAAGGCGCGTCGCAGGTTCCGCGGGCTGACGTGGAGCGCGCGCGCCGTCTCTTCCACGGTGACCCCTCCGAGCGAGAGCTTCCGGACCGCGGCGCGCGCGACGGCCGCCGATGCGGGCTCGAACACGTCGGGGCCGAGCACGCGATCCTCGAGGGCGCGCTCGATCGCCTCCACGCGAGCTCGCGTTGGATCCAGCGTGACGCCGGTCCCGACCGCCACCAGCTGCTCGAGCAGGGCGTCGGCGCGCCGGCCCCAGAGATCGCGCGCCGGGACCATGCGATCGGCGAGCTCGTCCATCGGCACACCGAAGAAGGGGTACGCGCCGCCGGGTCGAAACACCACCTGAACCGCGAGCAGCAAGCGCGGCACGCGCTTGTACAGGGCCCGCGTCTGAGGCCCGAGGACGACGATGTCGCCGCGGTCCGCGTCGAGGAGGCGAAAGACAAGCGTCGTCGTGCCATCGGGCAGCAGGTCGATGTTCGCGATCGGCGGCGTGATGGCGCGAGCGGCGACGACGAAATTGCGGAGCACACGCGACGCTGGCGCGACGACCTCCAGGCGCGGGGCGCGCCGCGCGATGGCCTGCTCGATCGATCCCGGCACCACCCCATCGTGCGCTCGCCGCTGGCCGCCATCAACCCGCCCGGCCCCGTCTCGGCCGTTTCCTCCAAGATTGCACGCCGGCACGGGCGCACGGTGCGGTCCAGCAAGGGCCCTTCACCCCGGACCCCCAGGAGAACCGCGATGAACCTCGACCACTACGTCACCCTCGGCCGCTCCGGGCTGCGCGTCAGCCCCCTGTGCCTCGGCGCCATGACCTTCGGCGAAGACCTCGGCTTCGGATCCAGCGTCAAGGAGTCCGAGGCGATCCTCGATCGCTTCATCGAGCGCGGCGGCAACTTCATCGACACCGCCAACGCCTACACCAAGGGCCACTCCGAGAAGATCATCGGCGACCACCTCGGCCGCCACCCGAGCAGGCGCGACAGGGCGGTGATCGCCACCAAGTTCACAGCCAACCTCTACCCCGGCGACCCCAACGGCGGCGGCGCCGGGAGGAAGGCCATCTTCGCGCAGTGCGAGCAGTCGCTGCGCCGCCTGCAGACCGACTACATCGACCTCTACTGGATGCACGTCTGGGACAAGAACACCCCCATCGAGGAGACAGTGCAGGCCCTCCACGACCTGGTGGCGGCCGGCAAGGTCCGCTACGTCGGCGTCTCCGACACGCCGGCGTGGAAGGTGGCGCAGGCGCACGGACTGGCGGGCTTCCGCGGGTGGGCGCAGTTCATCGCGCTGCAGATCGAGCACTCGCTCCTCGAGCGCACGGTGGAGGGGGAGCTCATCCCCATGGCGCGCGAGCTGGGCCTCGGCGTCACGCCCTGGTCGCCCCTCAAGAGCGGCGCGCTCTCCGGCAAGTACACGCGGGAGAACGCCGGCAAGCACAGGGCCGATCGCGGCCCGTTCGTGCTCTCCGCGCTCACCGACACGGCGTACGCCATCGTCGACAAGCTCGTCGAGATCGCGAGGGATCTCGAGACCACGCCGGCGCGCGTGGCGCTCGCCTGGGTGGTGGCCCGGCCGGGCGTCACCTCCACCATCATCGGCGCGCGCACGCTGGCGCAGCTCGACGACAACCTCCGCTCCCTGGAGGTCGAGCTCGCGCCCGGTCAGGTCGCCGCGCTCGACGCGCTCTCGGCGCCGGCGCTCAACTTCCCCGCCGACTTCCTGCGCGTGGCCGGCGCGTTCATGAACGGCGGCACGACGATCAACGGCGAGAGCGCGCCGGCGTCGCCGATGACGCCGAAGAACGACAGCGAGCGGTACTGAGCACGCAGGTGACGACCCGGGCCTCGCGATCCTGCCGGGCGGCAAGCATCGGAGGCGCCTCGCTCACGCCACAGCCTGCGGGCGCTCGGCTCGCCGGCGGCGCACGAAGAGGGCGCCCAGGGCCATGAGGGCCGCGAAGCCGCGCCCGCTGTTCTCCGCGGACCTGCCGGCGGCGCTGCAGCCGCCGCCCGGCTCTTCGCCGCCGCCGCCGGTGCCGCTCAGGCCGCCGGTGCCGCTCAGGCCGCCGGTGCCGCCGGTGCCGCCGGTGCCGCTCACGCCACCCGTGCCTCCCTGACCGCCAGTGCCTGCCANACGCCACCCGTGCCTCCCTGACCGCCAGTGCCTGCCATATCGCCGCCAGCCTCGCCCATTCCGCCCGCGCCCCCCATTCCACCGGCGACGCCTCCGCTCCCTCCCTCGCCTCCGCTTCCGCCGGAACCATTGGAGCCACCGACTCCGCCAGAGCCGCCACCAGCGCCGCCGACTCCGCCGGAGCCGCCGACTCCG
>NZ_JEMA01000394.1 GCF_001589285.1 Sorangium cellulosum
ACGCTGACGGGCGGGTACGCGCAAACGCGGGTCGAGCGCGACCTGGTGCAGTTCGAGGGGCAGCTCTTGTTTCAGGAGACGGTGATCGACGCGAATGGCAAGTCGCGCAACACCTACCGGGACGTGGGCGGGCGGATCGCCGCGGTCGAGGAGTGGAACACGATCGACGAGGTCGAGCGGCAGATCGTGACGCGGTACGCGCACAACCCGCTGGGCGAGCTGGTGCGGGTGACGGACGCGCGGAACAACGCGACGGAGGCGAGGTACGACACGGTCGGCCGGATGGTGGAGCTGGTGAGCCCCGACGCGGGGCGCACCGAGTGGCGCTACGACCTGGCCGGCAACCTTCGCGCGAAGCAGACGGCGGAGCTGGCGCTACGCGGGCAGCTCATCCGGTACGAGTACGACTTCAACCGGCTGAGGAAGATCGATTATCCCGTGACGCAGGACGTTGTGTACACGTACGGCGACGCCGAGGAGGCCAGCGACGCGCAGGGCAACCGCGCGGGGCGGCTGATGCAGGAGACGAGCGTGGCGGGGACGCGGAGCTACCGCTACGACCGGTTTGGCAACGTGGCCGAGCTGGAGGCGGAGTTCCCGCGGCTGCGCGAGCCGCACCGGGGCCCATACCAGGCGGGGCTGAAGTACGTGTTCGATTCGCTGGGGCGGATGCAGGAGCTGCACTTCCCCGGCACCGGCGAGGAGATCGTACGCTACGGGTACGATCGCGGCGGGCTGCTGGTGTCGGTGGTGGGGGAGAACCAGCAGGTCAATCCGCAGCACCCGGACGAGCCGAGGACGACGGAGTACCTGCGGCACATCGGGTACGACGAGCACGGGCGGCGGGTGCGGGTTGTGGCGGGCAACGGGGTCGAGACGACGTACCGGTACGACCCGTCGACGC
>NZ_JEMA01000395.1 GCF_001589285.1 Sorangium cellulosum
CTGGTCCGGGCCACCGTCCTTGGAGCGCGACAGCGCAACCGTCGTCGTGGTGCCGTCCGGGCGCTTCTCGACGCCGAGGCGCCCGAAGCCGTCGACCTGCCACTCCGTGACGAGCTGATTCGGATCGACCCGCCTGAGCAGCACGCCGAGCGCGTCGTCGTACTCCACGATCGTCGTGTGCCCGGCCGCATTCACGTACTTCTCGGGGAACATGCCCTCGTCGTCGAGCTCCGCGCTGGATGTCCGCCGGTGGCCGAAGGCGTCCTCCGCCGTGACGCCGGTGATGTTGCCGAAGTCATCGTGCGTGTAGGTGAGCTTCAGCTTCGTGTCGGGCAGGCCGTCGTCGCTCTCGGTAGACTCGGTATCTACCTCGCCGTAGATCGTCGTGGTCCGCGTGAGGGTCCGGCACTGCGAAGTACCCGCCGCCGCGCTGCACTCCTTCTGCGTCTCGAGCTGGCCGAGCACCCAGCGCTCGGTGTCGTTCTTGAACGTCCGCGTGACGTTGAACGTGAGGTCGACGCCGCTCGTCGAGACCTCCTCGGCGCGCACGTTGCCGAGCTCGTCGAACTCCGTCACCTTCGACACCGAGTCGCGCAGCAGCGTCGCGCCGCCGCCTCCGCCCTCCACCTGCCGTACGTACGTCTCGATCGAGGGCGGGTCGCCGCGCGGGGGCGGATCGATGCCTTGCGCTCTCCTCACCCTGCGCTCGGTTGCCAGCGTGAAGTACGTCGCGCCGTCGTTCGTCGGGACGAGCGTCCGCTTCACGTCCATGAACGAGAGCTCGATCTGCTCCGGCCTGGGCTGGGTTGGCAACCCTGGCGCCCAGCGCCACGTCCGCNTGGCAACCCTGGCGCCCAGCGCCACGTCCGCTGGACGCGCCCCGCGAAGGGGAAGACCCGGAGATCGTCGTCGTACGTGGCGTGGTCGTACACATCGAGCGTCGCGGCGCCCGTGTCCA
>NZ_JEMA01000396.1 GCF_001589285.1 Sorangium cellulosum
ACCGCCTGGTTCGCGCCCTTGCCGCCCGGCGCGACGAGGAAGGCGCGGCCCAGCACCGACTCGCCCGGTCGCGGCAGCCGCGGGCCGTAGCCGATGAGATCGGCGGTGATCGAGCCGCAGATCGCGAGCAACCCCATGGCCGCCGCATACCACGGACGCCGCCGCGGCGGCCGCTCGGACAGGGCTCGGCCTGCCGCTCGACCCGAGGGACCCGCTCGCCCGGCGCCGCGCCATGGCGTCGTCGCCCGGGGATGACGCGGCGGCGAGGGCCCCCTGCGCAGGGGTGCCCCGCTGTCGCGCAAATGCCCACGTCTTCGCCTGAACGCCGCGATTCGCGGACATCGATCTCGGTCCCCGGGAATGGTAACGGGAGCGACGCGGAAGCGGTAACAACAGCAACAAAGGTAAGAGAGCACGGCGGACGGAGAAGAAGCACGGCGGACGGAGCGCGACGCCGGCTGTTGTGCTCTGCGTCGCAGAATGCAGCGTGAGCAGCACCCGGGTCCTCCATTCCAATTAACGAGCGTTCCTCTCAGCGATTCTTGACAGCGCGATCTGCGGCCGCGTACCGTGGACGATCTAGCATGGACCTGTTGGATGCCTGCCGCCGCGCATTGCTCTCGTCGGACAGCCATGAGGTTCGACCATTGCAGACGGCCAGCGACCGAGCTGATCATGGAGGAGGTGTCTCATGACGAGGACAGGGCAATGTTGGATGGTAGCGTTCGGGCTCACGCTGATGACGGCGGCCTGCGGATCGAGCGCAACCTCCGATTCGGGCGAACAGGTCACGCCCATCAAGCGAGCGGAGATCCCACAGAACGAGTTCACTCCCCTGGAGCTGGAGGCGACGGTCGACGCGCTCGTCGCCGCGATCAACGAGAGTCCGCTCGACGAGGCGCAGATGGTGGTTCTGCTGAAGAACCTCGACGACTTCTTCGCCCCGATCGCCACGGGCGCGAACCGCGCCATGGGTGAGCTCGGGGTCATCGGCAACGTGATCGGACCCAATGTCACGACGGTCGATGGCCCCTCATCGCAGGAGCTGCAGAATCAGCAGATCGCGCAGGCGGTCGCGGACGGCGCCCACGGGATCGGCGTCTCGCCGTTCGACACGACCAACGCCGCCGCCGTCGATGACGCCGCCGCGAACGGGGTCCCCGTTGTGACGCTCGACAGCGACCTGCCAGACTCGAAGCGCTCGCTCTACGTCGGGACCCTCAACGTGCCTGCCGGCGCCACGGCGGCGAAGACCCTGCTCGCGATGCTGCCGCCGCCGCCAGGTACGGTGGTGATCCACGGCATCCTCGGAGCAACGTGGCCCGACGGATACGATCGAACGCAGGGTGCCCTGGCGGCGATCGAGGAAGCCGGGTACAAGCCCGTGGTGAGCGAGGCCATATTCGGCGATGAGAACGAGGCCAGCGACATCGAGCGGATGAGAGGCAATCTGGTGGCCGCGTCCCCGCCCGCCGTGGGGATCCTCGGCCTGTTCAACATCTCGTACCGGTGCGTGCCGGCCGCGGACGGCGCGGCCATGCCGGGCCTCCCCATCGTCACGTTCGACTTCGATCCGAGGACCGTCGACCTCATGCGCCAGAATCGCATCAAGGCCACGCACACCCAGCGGCAGTATTACGAGGGGTACCTCGTGCCGTACATCCTCTACGGCATGAAGAGCATCGGTCTCGAGGCGACCCGGGCGATCCTCGCCCCGCTGATCGAAGAGGACGAGAGCAAGATCAACATCGGCATCGACGTGGTCCCGGCGGAAAAGATCGACGCCTACAACGACTTCCTCGTCTCGATCGGCTCGATCCAGTAGCGGCGCCGCGGCCCCCGGGGGGAAGGGCCGCGCGCGGCGCCGCTTCAATCCGTGACCAGCGGTCCGATGCGCTCGGCGAACGGCCACCCCTGGCTCTCGTCGGTGTGGATCTGCCAGTCGAACGCCCCGCGGAGCGCCGGGTGGTTGCCCTCGACCTCGTTCCACGTGGGGATCGCCTCGTCGATCGACATGTAGTGCTGCGCGTCCCAGATCCCGAAGCCCACGACGACGTGCGTGGGACCGAGCAGGTCGACCCACTGGTCCACGTTGCCCACGATGTAGGACTGCTGGTCGAGGTCGGGGCCGTCGTAGTATTGCGGGGCGGCGTAGTCCATGGCGCCGGCGTCCACCATCGCCTTGCAGAAAGCCTTGTCGCGCTGGTTCCATGGCGCCGGGGGCGCGGTGATGATGAAGCCGGGGAAGCGCCGCTTCAGCTCCAGGCTGATCCAGATCATCTCCTCGGTGTCGGGGTTCTGGTTGGCCTCGAAGGTGTTCCAGTCGATGCCGTCGAACCCGCCGAGGTCGTTGTAGATGCCGGCCACGCTGTCGACGAACGTCTGTGACTTCCCGCGGTCCGGGAAGCTCATGCCCTGGCCGGCGCCGCCGATGGAGAGGATGATCCTGCGATCCTGGGTCGTCCGGGCGTACTGGATGTCTTCCCTGAGGTGCGTCGCCGCCCCCTTGCCGTCGCCCGGCGGCGTCCAGGTGACCGCGCCGGTGGTGCCGGGCGACCCTCCGACGGGATGCGCGGCGAAGAGGTAGATGAGGTTGTAATTGCTGTTGACGTCGCGGATGCGGACGGGCGACGGCGTCCAGTTGGGGTAGTAGCCGGCGACGACCTTCGCGGGGAGCGCGCCGATCGGGCCGGGCTCGGGGGTGTCGGCGCAGGCGGAGTAAGGCTCCCAGAAGTACGTGCTGACCGTCGGGATATAGCCGGGATTGTCGTGCTCTGCGATGTAGGCCGACCCCTGGTAGTTCACGATGGTACCCTCCTCGTACCATTGACCTTCCTGCCATTCCGGAGAGCCAGCGCACGCGGCAGATTCGTTGTGCCCTACATCGGCCTCGCCCTGCGACGATCCGGAATCGAGGCATCCGATCCCGCCCGCGGCGATGGCGACAAGGAGGAACGACATCCTGGTAGCAGTGAAGATAGAATATTGTAGCATGATAAAACCCTCTTCGCACATCGGCCCAGAGCACACAGGACAGCTCGCCTCCCGGATCCGGGCAGCTCATGGACTTGATGGCGCGACGGGGACCAGCCCTTCAGTTTATTTGATCAGGGCGTGCTCGGCCCGCTCGCCTGTCCGCCGCGTGATGATGCGGTGACGAACCCGAGGCATCCCCTCAAATTCTTGGGAAAATTCACAGGGATGCGGGGAGGGAAGTCTTCAGAATACTCCCTGTCTCCCCGCCTCCCTGTTCAATTTTCTGCTGAAAAGGGCTGCGAAATAAGGGGATTCCTTAGGNTGAAAAGGGCTGCGAAATAAGGGGATTCCTTAGGTCACGAACGGGTTCACCATGTACCAAGGCGTGGAGTTCCTGCCGCGACGAAACAATCCGTGGTCGCGGGACCACGGATTCACCTGGGTGACGCGGTGTCGATGCTGGAGGTACCGCGCGCGGCGGTCGCCGGGGCGGCTGCCGCTGAGCGGCCTCAGCGCAGCGCCTCCGGCGGCTCCTTGAGCACGCAGAGCGCGATCTCGGGATCGCAGGTGACCTGCTCCTCGAGATCGGGGTTGATCCCGGACCCGGTGAGCCTGCCGGCCGCGATGTCTGCCTGCGGGTCGCAGAGGCCCGGGTCCGTCACGATCGCGTCCGAGCCTTCCATGGGCGGCGCGGCGCACGACACCGACGGCCACAGGCCCACGACGCTGTAGGACGCGGTGCAGCCGTCCTTCGTGTAGGTCAGATCCGCCGTCATCAGCGTTCCAGGGAACGTCGGCGTGACATGGACACGCACGTTGCTCCACGCGTAGCGGAGCCGCGTCGCGGGGCGATCGCCGAAGGCCGGGAGATCCAGCTCCGCGACGCTGAGCGACGCGACAGTGCACACGTCGCCCTCGTCCGGCTCCACCGAGGCGAACTCGCCCATCGAGGTGACAGCGCCCCCGTCGATCGGGACACCGGCGCCCTCGGCCTCGGCGGCGAGCGCGCCGAGCTCGGTCGCGCGGATGGCGAGCAGCGCCCTCGAGAGGTCCTGCTCCTTCTCGTTGTCCGGCCGGGAGGGGTTGTACTTCTCGAGGCCGATCGTCTCGCCGCGCAGCGTGTCGCAGTCGCCCTCGCCCTGCTTCGAGCCGGGCTTCAGCGTGTAGGTCGCGGCGAAGCCGCCGTGCCCGGCCGTGCACTGCATCCTCGGCTGCTCGCAGGAGGCGACCAGCGATGCGAGGACGACCATCAGACCGGCTTGCATTCCGTGGGTTCGTTTCATGGCGTCTCTGCCGCGCGCGGCGCAGCCCTAGAAGGTCACCTTGGCGCTGATCCGGAACGTGCGCGGCGCCTGGTACGCCACCGGATTGCCGAAGTTCGGGTTCTTGTTCACCGGGTCGAACGCGCTCCCGTCGGCGTTCTGCAGCCCGGCGAGGCTCGCCTCCGTGCCCCCGGGGATGGGCAGCACCTGCGCCGACGTGTACCGCTCGTCGACCGCCGTCACGGCCTGGAAGTTGAAGAGGTTGAACGAGTCGACCGCCACGAGCAGCGCGCTGTCCTTCGCGAGCTGCACGCCGACGCCGACGTGGACGTCGACGTCGTGCACCCAGGGCAGGCGCTCGCCGCTCCCGCGCGGCAGGATGAAGACCTCGTCGGGGCCGTAGAGGAGGTGGGCCCCGAGGTACGACGTCGCCGCGCCGGAGCGGGCGCGGTAGGCGCCGCCGAGGTTCACCACGAGCCCGTTCTTGAAGACGAAATCCTTCGCGCCGTAGAGCTTGATCTGGTGCCGGTGGTCCCCCGGCAAGGCGCCTTCCCGGTTCGGGAGCAGCGACTGCAGATCGAAGTCCGTGTTCATGTTGGGATCGATCTGCGTCGTCTCCGGCTTGAACAGCCCGGACCAGTTGCCGCGCAGGTACGCGATGCGGTAGCTCGCCTGCGCGAGCCAGCCGCCCGCGAACACCTTCTCTGCATACAGGGTGAACGCGTCGTAATCGCGCGTCGCCTTCGTGAAGTCCCTGGCCGCGCCGTAGCCGGGGTTGGCGATGAAATAGGACTTCGCCTCGTCGCGGCTCAGGTCCTCGATGATCCGGTTCTGCCAGCGCTTCGTGTACTCGGCGCCGATCCGCACCTTGGGCGCGATCTCGTACTCGCCGCCGAGGACGATCTCGTCGGACGACTGCGGCTCGAGGTCCGGATCGACAGGCGTCTTGTCGCTCCCGATGACGCCCCATTTCTGGTTCGGCGCGTGGGGGCCGTCGGCCGTGAGGCGCCCGTCGTCGTCCTCGCACGCGCCCTGGGTCTCCTCCTCGTTCCTCGGATCGCACATCGACGGGTCGCGGAAGGAGTAGAGCATGCGCTCGCCGGGGAGCAGGCGATCGGCGATGTTGAGCGGCACGCTCTCGTAGTACCGGCCATAGTTCGCGTAGAGCTTGGACCTGCCGGACTGCGTGACGTCGTAAATGACGCCGGCGCGCGGCGACCACTGGTTCGGCAGGCTCAGGCCGAGCGCGCCGTCGTAGCCGTAGAGGAGCTGCGCGTCGTAGCGCACGCCGGCGTTCAGCGTGACGCGGTCGGCGATGCTCCAGCTGTCCTGCACGAAGCCGCCGAGCGTCAGCGACGTCGACACAGCCTCGTAGCTCGTGAGATGAACCGGGTCGTCGGGGCCGCTCAGGAACCCGTGGCGGCGGTAATCGTAGATCACCGATCCGTCGGGGAACTCGGTCAGGATCGTGCCGCCCGACTCGCCGCGCTGGCTGCTGTAGCGCATCACCTCGACATCGACGCCGGCCTTGACGACGTGGTGGCCCAGGGCCGAGAACAGGCTCGTCAGCATGGCCTTGCCCTGGTAGCGGTCGAAGACCGACTCGCTCAGCACGCCGGGGCCGCCCGTGTAGTAATAGCCGGGCACCGGGCACGGCTCGCTCCCCGCGGGGTCCTCCTGCGCGCACCGCTGCGTGGCGTCCCCCGGCTCGAACTCGCCGATCGAGCGCGGCGGGGATCTCTGCCAGAGCACCTGGACGACGTCGGACAGCCCCTTTCCGCTCCCGATCTTCTCGCCGTCCGAGGCGCGGATGGCGTTGAGCTCGTGGTGGATGCCGAGCGTCACGTCGAGCAGGTGGGTCTTGTTCTTGAACGCAGAGGACCACTTGAGCGAGGCGTCGGTCGCTGTGGTCACGTACTGGTGCGCGATCGCGCCGTAGCTGCCGTTGATGATCCCGCCGTTGTAGGGGTTGTCGAACTCGATCCTGCCGTCGCGCGGGTTCAGCCCGAAGGCGCCGTCTCCGCCCGACAGGGTCGGCGTGCCGTAGACGGAGAGCGCCAGGGTGTTGTCCGGATCGATGAGCAGCGTCAGCTTGCCCAGGTACTGGAGGCTCTGCTGCCTGGCGTAGTAGACGTCCGTCGACCCCGGCAGGCGGCTCCGCGCGACGCCGCCGGGCTTGTCGCCCGCCGGCTCGAGGATGTTGAGGTTCCGCTCCAGGCGGTAGGTAGCGAACGAGGGCGAGAGGCCGGCGTAGAACCACAGCCTGTCCTTCAGGATCGGGCCGCCGATCTCGACGCCGAAGTCGCGCAGCGAGGACAGCGTGACGTCGGTGGTGATCGCGCTCTCTTGCGCGACAACGGCGGCGCGCGGCCCCTCGAAGATGCCGGGCGTGATGCTGAAGAAGACCGAGCCGTGGTATTCGTTGGATCCGGACTTGGTCGCGACGTTGTAGTAGCCGCCCGTCGAGCGGCCGTATTCCGGCATGTAGCCGCCGGTGATCACGTTGAGCTCGTCGACGAACTCGACCGAGAGCGGCGTGCCGAGGATGCCGAACCCCGGGTTGTTCACCGAGACGCCGTCGATCACGAACTGGTTCTCCGGCGAGGTCGTCCCGCTGATCGAGACGCCGTAGCGGTCGGCGAACGCGCCCGGCGCGACCTCGGCGAGGGACTCGAACGATCGGGTGGCCGCCCCCTTCGCGCTCGGACGGTTGAGCGGGATACGGCTCACGAACTCGGAGCTCACGTTGACGCCCGTCGCGCTCGAGCCGACATCGACAGTCGGCGGGGCGCCGACGACGACGATCTCCTGGGCCTGGAGGGCCTCGGGGAGGAGCTGGGTGTTCACCCGGATCGTGCTGTCGAGCCGCAGCTCGACGCCGCCGCGCGAATAAGGCCTGTAGGCCTCCTTGTCGAGACGCAGGGTGTACGTGCCTGGCGGGAGGTTCGGGATACGGTATTGACCGGCGGCATCGGTCACCACGATCTGCTCCCCCTGGAGGGCGGGGGAGGTGACGGTGACCACGACGTCCTGAGCCGGCTTGTTCGTCGCCGCGTCGATGACCGTCCCCGTGAGGACGGCGGAGCCGGCCGCGAACGCCGGGGTGGACGCGAGCGCGCCGGAGAGCGCGAGCAGCGAAGCGGCCCAGCGGCCGCGCTTCATGTGCATGGGATTGACGTGGCTCCTCGAAGGCTGTCCATGACGACCTGCCGTGAGAGAGCTTATACACGGTTTCCCCCGGATCACGGATCGACTTGGAGCGGGTCGACGGGGGCGGGGGGCGCCGCGCTGGCCCCGCGTGATTCGCGCACGCCCGGAGCCGGCGCGCGCGGATCGGCGCGCGCGACGGAGACCCGGGGCGCGCGGGTCAGTCGGCGGCCTTCGCGATCACGGCGTCCTTCCTTCCGCCGGCGAGCGCGCCGGCGCGGCGGACGAGGCCGATGAACTCCTGCTGATCGCCCTTGCTGGACGCGGCGCCGCGCGCGATCGTCTCGACGTCGGAGAGCCTCCACGAGCGCGCGTGCGGGCTGTGGCGCAGGATCTCGGAGAAGCCGGCCACGGCGGACGCGAAGCGAAGGTCGGCCGGCGCCGCGTCGAAGGTGGGCGCGATGGCGCCCGGGGCCATCCGGACCACCGTCTCTTCGGCCGCGTTCGCGCCGAGAGGCGCCTTGTGGCGGAGGCGCACGACGACCGGCGTCGCGCCGCCCCGCAGCGCGGAGGGCTTGAGCTCGACGTCGTAGAGGGCCGTCACGCTGTGCCCCGCGCCGATCTCGCCGGCGTCGACCTTGTCGTTCCGGAAGTCCCTGTCGGCGACATTGCGGTTCTCGTAGCCGATGAGCCGGTAGGTCTTGACGAGGTCCGGATCGAACTCGACCTGGATCTTCACGTCGCGGGCGATGACCTGGAGCATCCCGCCGACCTGCTCGGAGAAGACGCGCCGCGCCTGCGCCTCGCTGTCGATGTAGGCGTAGTTCCCGTCGCCCTGGTTGGCGAGCTGCTCCATCATCAGATCCTTGTAGTTGCCCTGGCCGAATCCGATGGTGGACAGCGTGATGCCCTTGTCCTTCGCGCGCTTGATCGTCTCCAGGATCTCGTCGTGGGAGGTCGGGCCGACGTTCGCGTCGCCGTCGGAGAGCACGACGACGCGGTTGACGTGCCCCCTCACGAGCGTCCGCGCTGCGAGGTCGTAGGCGAGGTCGATCCCGCTCGCCATGGCGGTGGAGCCGCCCGCGGTGAGGTCCGCGATGGCGGCGAGGATCTTCCCCTTGCTCTCGACGCCGGTCGGCGCGAGCACCTCGCGCACGCTGCCCGCGTAGGTGCAGAGGGCGACTGTGTCCCCGGGCTTGAGCGACTCGGTGAGCATCCGGAGGCTCTTCTTCGCGAGCTCGATCTTGTCCGGCGACTGCATGGATCCGCTCGTGTCGACGAGGTACACGAGGTGCACCGGCGTCCGGTCCTTGACCGGCACGCGCTTGCCCTGGACGGCCACGCGGACGAGGTGGTGGCCCACGGTGAACGGCGAGGGCGCGGCCGCGAGGTGCACGGCGAACGGGCCCGCCGCGGGGGGCGCATAGCCGTAGTCGAAGTAGTTGAGGAACTCCTCGGCGCGGACGGCCTGATACGGCGGCAGCGCGCCCTCGAGGATCTTGCGGCGCGCGATGGCGTAAGAGGCCGTGTCCACGTCGATCGCGAACGTGGAGAGCCGGTCCTTCGCGGGGTCCTCCACCGGGTTCACGCCGTAGTCGCGGTACGTCTCGCTGCCCTGGGGCTCGGGCGCGGCGACGGCGACAGGCGCGGGCGGCGGCGCGGGGCGCGGCGCGGCGGCGATCCGCTGGGGGGGCGCTTTCTTGGGCGCGGCGCTCGCCTGGCCGCGGCGCGCTTCCGGCTTGCTCGTCAGCGCGGCCCTGGGCGACGGGGCCGAG
>NZ_JEMA01000397.1 GCF_001589285.1 Sorangium cellulosum
CTCACCGCTCGGCGCGGTCGCCGCGCCTCACCGCTCGGCGCGGTCGAGCCACGCGCGCGCGTCCTTCTCCAGCAGCGGATCCCCGAGCCGCACCGACAGCTCGAGCAGGTCCTCGAACTCGCGCCGCGCGAGCGCGTCGTTGCGCGCGTTCTTCAGCAGCATCGCCGCCGCCCAGCGGCCCTGCAGCACGTCGTGCCAGTAGCCCTGCTCCTCCGCCCGCGCGATGAGCTCCTTCAGCCGCTCGCGCGCGTCCCCCGCCCCCTGCACGCCGTCGAGGTACGCGATGTACATCCGGTTCGAGGCCGCCACCCGCTCGTACCCCGCCTCGTCCGCCCGCTCCAGCGACTCCGCGAAGAGCGCCCGCGCCCGCTCGTTGTCGCCCAGCCGGACGCACGCGTACGCGAGGTTGTGCAGGTTCGCCACCCCGTCGAAGCGGAGCCCGAGCGCCCGATCCAGCTCGAGCGCGCGCTCGCACGCCAGCACCGCGGCCCTGAAATCGCCGGTGTAGAGCTCGATCATCACGAGCAGCTTCGCCCGCACCGCCTCCGCTGTCCGGTCGCCCGGATCCGACATGAACTCCGAGCGCACGAGCGCCTCCATCGCGCCGGGCCGATCCCCCGAGGTCGCCCGCGCCAGGGCGACCGACAGCAGCGCCCGCGGGTCGTCGATGGGCCCGAGCGCGTCGAGGTCCAGCGCCGCGCGGCGCGCGCGCGCGAACTGCCCCTGGAGGCACGCGACCTCCAGGTCCACCCTCAGCGCCTCGCGCAAGAGCTCGCGGTCCCCGAGCGCCATCTCGAAGACGCCGTCGAGCAGGTCGTGCGACATCCGGAACAGGTTGGTCGCGCCGAGCGCGCGGGCGAGCTCGATGCGCGACTTCACCCGCAGCTCCAGCGGCGAGACAGCGTCGACGCGCGACAGGATGCGGTCCGAGGCCACCGCCAGCGACGGCGCGCGCCGCGCGTGGCCCACCGCCTTCGAGAGCGTCTCCACCCACCGGCCGAGCTCCGCCGGATCGCGCCGCGACACGTCCGCCAGCTCGAACGCCCGCGTCATCGCGCCGACCGCCCCGTCGAACTGGCCGGCCCGCGCGCGGATCGCCGCCGCGCGCGCGAGGTGCCCCGCCGCGGCGTCGGTGTTCCCGAGCGCGATCGCCTCCTCCGCCGCGCGGCCGAGGTGCTGGTCCAGGAGCGCGAGCGCCGCCGGATCGTCCCCGCCCACGCGCTCCAGCCAGTCGGCCGCGAGCCAGTGCCCGAGCGCGCGGTCCGCGTCGGTCAGCATCTCGTAGGCCGCGTCGCGCACGAGCCCGTGGCGGAACGCGTACTCCGCCTCCCCGCGGAGCGTCGCCTCGGGCCGCGGCACGATGAGCTCGCGCTTCTCCAGCGTGAGCAGCCACGACTCGAGCTGCGGCACCTGCCCGCCCCCGCCGAGCAGCGCCTCCAGCCCCCCTCGCCAGAACACCTCGCCGAGCACAGCGGCCGCGCGGAGCACCCGCCGCGCCTCGGGCTCGAGCGCCGCGAGCCGCGACTGCATCATCGCGAGCACCGTCTCCGGCACCCCCCGCGGCCGCTTCTCCACCGTCGCGCGCACGAGCTCCTCGAGGAAGAACGCGTTGCCCGCCGACCGGTCCACGATCGCCGCGAGCTCGGCCGCCGGCACCGCCTCGCCGAGCACCTCGCGCGCGATCCGCTCGCACGCCCGGCGCGACAGCTCGCCGAGCCGCATCTCCGTCGCCTCGCGCTCTTCCCAGAGATCCGGGAACGCCTCGCGCACCCCGGGGCGCGCCAGCGCCAGCACCAGCAGCGGCTGGTGCCGCAGCATCCGGAGCGCCGCGTCGATGTACTCCACCGTGCTCCGGTCGCCGAAGTGCAGGTCCTCCAGCACGATCAGCACCGGCTGCGCGTCGCACTCGGCCCGGAGCAAGTCGAGCCACGCCCGCCGCGTCTGCTCGTCCATCACCGCCCGGTCCTGCCGGGCCGCGCGCAGGCCCGGGCTCTCCGGGAACGGCGCCCCGACCACCTCGCCGAGGAGCTCCGTGACCCGCGCCCGCGCTGCCTCGCCGACGTGCCGCGCGACGCGCGCCGCGAGCTTCTCCTGCCGCGCCTCGAGCGGCTCGCCGTCCGCGATCCCCGCCGCGCGCCGCACGATCTGCGCGAGCAGCCCGAGCGACGCCCCCGCGCGCATCGGATCGCCGTGCGCGCGCCACACCTCGACCGGCTCGCTCCGCGCCTCGACCCGCCGGACGAGCTCGTAGCCGAGGCGCGACTTGCCGACGCCGGCCCCGGCCGTGACCAGCACAACGCGCGCGACCCCCTCGGTGGCGCACTCGTCGAGCAGGTCCTCGAGCGCCCGGAGCTCGCGCTCGCGGCCCACGAAGGTCGTCGGCTTTCCGAGCACCTTGCGCCCGCCCTCCTGCGGCTCGCGCGCGCCGAGCAGCGTGGGCCCCTGGCTGCCCGCCGCTGTCTCGAACCGATCGCCGAGGAGCGCGGCCGTCATCTGGTCGATGAGCACCGGCCGGCCCGAGGACGGATCCTCCGAGGCGTGGCGGACGCGCGCGTCGAGCAGCGCCCCGGCGCGGTCGATGACCTGCCCGACCGCCTGCGTCCCGGCGATGACGTCCCAGCCCGTGGCCAGCGCCACCCACGCGCCCGGCAGCAGCGCGTGGATCGAGAGCGCGCAGCGGGCGGCGTTGCCGGCGAGGTCGGTCGGCGAGCCCGCGCCGGCGACGACCGCGGCGACCGAGCCGTCGGCGAGCACCTCGAGGACCGCGCCGTGCGACTGCGCGGCCTGCCGGACCTCGTGGAACGGCGCTGTCGGCGGCGGGGCGGGCCGCGCCCGCACCGACGGCGCGGGCGCGAGGAGGTCGCCCGCGAGCGCGCCCTTGCTGCCGGACACGACGGTGGGGTCGTGGCCCGACAGCATCGTGTCGTTCACCCGCGCCGGGGTCTCCATCGCCTGCGGCCGGGCCGACGGCGGACCGCGCTTGCCCGCGCTCATCTCGGCCGCGAGCACGACGCTGACGAGCCGCCGCTCGCTCTTCGTCAGCGCGGGCGTCGGCAGGCCGTTGCCGCTCGACATGTTGCCCTCGACGACGCTCAGCATCCGGAGCTCGGCGGCGATCTCGCCCGCGTCCGCCGGGCGCTCCGCGGGGTTCTTCGCGAGCAGCCGGGTCACGAGCAGATCGAGCGACGGCGGGATGTTGGGGCAGAAGGTGCTCGGGCGCGGCGCGGCCTCGAAGAGCACCTTCGCGAGCACGGACAGCGGGTGCTGGGCGACGAACGGCGATCGCCCGGTGATGCATTCGAACAGAAGGCACCCGATCGAGTAGAGGTCGGCGCGCGCGTCGACGTCGAGATCGCCGCGGACGCGCTCCGGCGCCATGTAGGCGGGCGTGCCGATGGCCGAGCCCGTCAGGGTGAGCTCGTACGTCGCGTCGGCCTGGCGCGCGATGCCGAAATCGATGAGCTTGGCGCTGCCGATGTCGCCGCCCGGCAGGAACACGTTGGTCGGCTTGAGGTCGCGGTGGACGATGCCGCGCGCGTGGACGGCGGCGAGCGCCTCGGCGACGCGGCCGACGAGCATCAGGCTGTGCTCGATCCCGAGCGGCCCGCGCGACAGCCTGGCGCCGAGGTCCTCGCCCTCGAGCCACTCCATGGCGAGGTAGTAGAGCCCGTCGGCGGTGACGCCGTGGTCGATGTAGCGGGCGACCACGGGGTGCTCGAGCTCCGCGAGCAGGCGCGCCTCCCGCTGGAAGCGCACGACGTGCTCCCGGCCCTGGTTGAAGATCACCTTGAGCGCGACCACCTGGCCGCTCTGCCGGTCGAGCGCCCGCCACACCGCGCCCATCCCGCCGGAGCCCGCGAGGCGCTCCAGCAGGAAGCGGTTGGCGATGACGTGGCCTGAATGCATGGAGAGCTTCCGGGTACGGACCTTCGCGGGCCAGGCGACGCGCGGCGACGACGACGACGAGACGGCGAGCCGTGGGCTCATCGCCCACGTCCCATCGCGAGGATACCCATCCCGCGGCGCGGCTACGAGCCTCGAAGACGCCCGGCGGCGCGCTCGGGCCGCGGGGCGAGGCGGCCGGGCGTCGTCGAGGCTCGCCGCGCGGGAGCGGCTGGTCGTGTGGGAATCGTGGGCAGATGCAGGGGCTGGGCGGCGTCGCGCGGCCCTCCCCTTCCTTCCGCGGACACCTTTGACACCTTCGCTGGATCTCGCGCCAGCGCGCCTGTCGCGCGGGCGGCGCTGGCGCCGCCGCGGGAGGCCTCAGCTCGCGAGGCGCTCGAGCCGCGCGTCGACCTCGCGCTCGGCGTTGAGCCAGTCGTCAACGGGGTTGCTCCGGAAGCCGGCCCTCTCGGCATATCCATAGGCCACCTTGGCGATGAGGCGGTGCCGCTCATCGCGCGAGGGCCGCGGGGGCGTCGGCGCGGCCTTCGGCGCCTCGACGCGCGCGCGCCCGGCGGCGAGCTCCGCGGACGCAGACGGCATCTCGACAGCGGCGGGGGCAGAGGACGCGCCCTTCGGCTGCACGGCGCTCGGCTTCTCCGAGGCGACCGGGGTCGGGACCTTCGTGGTCTTCGTGCGGGCCGGGGTCTTGCGCTTCGAGCTCATCTCGTCGTGTCTCCTTTCGGGTGCACGGGTCGACTAACCCAGGTCCGCGCTCACGCACAAATTTCGAGCACGTAGTTTCTCGCCGCCCGGCCCCGTCCCGTGGGGATCTCCCTTCCACGAGAGCGCCGTTCGCGGTAAAGTGGATGTGGCTGGCCGGAGGACAACTTCCGGCATCTGTCCACCGCCGTCCTCGTGGTCACTCCGCCGGTCGCGGGCCGTCCGCCGCCGTCGCTCGTCGGGGTCCACCCCTGGTGACGGCCTGCGCCGGGTACAGCACGGCATGTAGAAAATGGCAGACACGGCGCTCGCCGTCTGCCCACGAATGAAAATGGCAGACACGGCGCTCGCCGTCTGCCCACGAATGAAAATGGCAGACACGGCGCTCGCCGTCTGCCCACGAATGAAAATGGCAGACACGGCGCTCGCCGTCTGCCCACGAATGAAAATGGCAGACACGGCGCTCGCCGTCTGCCCACGAATGAAAATGGCAGACACGGCGCTCGCCGTCTGCCCACGAATGAAAATGGCAGACACGGCGCTCGCCGTCTGCCCACGAATGAAAATGGCAGACACGGCGCTCGCCGTCTGCCCACGAATGAAAATGGCAGACACGGCGCTCGCCGTCTGCCCACGAATGAAAATGGCAGACACGGCGCTCGCCGTCTGCCCACGAATGAAAATGGCAGACACGGCGCTCGCCGTCTGCCCACGAATGAAAATGGCAGACACGGCGCTCGCCGTCTGCCCACGAATGAAAATGGCAGACACGGCGCTCGCCGTCTGCCCACGAATGAAAATGGCAGACACGGCGCTCGCCGTCTGCCCACGAATCAGGAGATGCGATGTGGAAGACAGCGCAGCCCTTTCCTGGCGCACGGAACACCTCCGCTCCCTCGGCGGCGGGATGATGACGCGCGTCCTCTGGGTCGAGGATGACAGCGAGGTGCGCCTCGTCGGCGCCTCGGAGCGCTGGACGCGCGCGATGGACGAGCTGCGGCGGCTCACCGCGCACGAGCGCGCGCCGCTGCTCATCACGGGCGAGCCTGGCACGGGCAAGGAGCTCTGCGCGCGGTACCTGCACGGGGCGAGCCCGCGCGCGGGCGGCCCGTTCGTGGCCGTGAGCGCGGCGCGCCTCCCGGCCGAGCGCCTCGGGGACGAGCTGTTCGGCGTGGAGGCGCGGGCGGACGGCCGCCCCGCGGCGCGCCCCGGGCTGATCGAGCTCGCCCAGGGAGGCACGCTGTTCCTCGACGAGATCGGCGCGCTCCCGCTCGATCTCCAGCAGCGGCTCGTGGGCGTGCTCGACGGCGAGCCGCTCTGCCGGATCGGCGGCGAGGGCTCGCAGGTCGCGGACGTGCGCGTCATCGCCGCGACGAGCCGCGACCTCCGCGCGCAGGTCATCGAGCGGTCGTTCCACCCCGATCTTCACCAGCGCGTCGGCGCGCTCGGGCTCTCGCTCCCGCCGCTGCGCGAGCGCGACGGCGACGTCCGCCGGCTGGTCGAGCACTTCCTGGAGCGCCAGCGCGGCGCGACGGGGCTCGCTGGCGGCGTCTCCCCGGGCGCGCTCGCGCAGCTCGAGGCGTATCCCTGGCCGGGGAACGTCCGCGAGCTCCGGAGCGTCGTCGAGCGCGCGTTCCTCCTCGCGCACGGCGCGCCGCTCGACCTGGAGCACCTGCCGCCCGAGATCGGCGCGCCCTCGCTGGCGAGCGCGCCGCCGCGGCCGGGCACGCTGCGGCCGTCCCCTCCGGCGCGCGGCAGCGCCTCGCTCGGGGAGGCCGTGCGCCGCCACATCCTCGCGGTCTACGCCGCCCAGGGCGGCAACGTGACCCGCACAGCGAGCGCGCTCGGGATCACGCGCGTCTCGCTCCGCCGGCACCTGCGCCAGTACCTCGCCGCGGAGGCGCGCGGCAAGGAGCCGCTCAGCGACTGAGCTGCTCCTGTTGGCGGCGCGACAGCGTGGGCGGAGCCTCGCTGTTCTCCGCGGTTCGCGCGGGGATTCCTGGCGATGCGCGCGCTGACAGGCCTCTCGCGATCGGATACTGCTCGAGGCCATGTCGCGCCGCCGATTTGCATTCCTGATCACATGGGTCTCCACCGCCGTGCTCCTCGCGATGCCGCTCGCGTGTGGAAACGATCACGAGCTCGACGGGGGTCACGGAAAGGGCACCGGCGGCGCCGGCGCGGCCGGCGGCGCCGGCGGTGGCGGCGGTGGCGGCGGTGGCGGCGGACAGGCCGCCGTGCTTTGCCCGGCGTCGTTCACGTTCGCCGCGCCCCCCGGGGCGACGGATGTCCGTGTCCCTGGCGAGTGGAACGGCTTCGATCTCGACTCTGCCCCTCCGATGGTCGAGGGCGACGCGCCGGGCGAGCTCGTGGCCACGGTCGACCTGCCGCCGGGGCTCCACGGCTACAAGATCGCTGTTGGGTCCGGCAGCGAGGTCTCGTGGGTGTTCGACCCTGCGGAGGGGCGCCGCAAAGTTGTCGGCGGCGTCGAGAACTCGGCGATCAAGGTCCCTGACTGCCGTCTTCCGTCGTTCTCGATCGCCTCGAGCCAGGTGACCTGGGCCGCGGACGGCGAGGGCGCCTACGAGGCGCGGCTCGTGTATCAGGACGGCATCGAGGGCGCGGGGCCCGAGGCGTCCGCGTTCGAGGCGGTGCTGCAGGACCCGGAGGGCGAGGTGCGCCCGCTCACCGAGCAGGAGATCTCGGTCGACGCGCGCGGCGACGTGCGCATCGACCTCGGGGGCCTCGCCGACGGCAAGTACCGGGTGACGCTGCGCGGCGCGACCCGGAGCGGCCGGGTCGGCGAGCCGCTCCGGCTGGTCTTCTGGGTCGAGGAGGAGCCGTTTTCCTGGGAGGATGCGCTCATTTACATGGTCGTCACCGACCGTTACCGCGACGGCGATCCCGACCTGAACGCGCCGCCCACGCCGGGCGCCGATCCGCGGGGCGACTGGCTCGGCGGCGACCTCGAGGGGCTGCGGCGGTCGATCGAGGACGGCACGCTCGACGAGCTCGGCGTGCGGGCCATCTGGCTCACGCCGTTCCAGGAGAACCCGGCCGGCGCGTACCCTGCGAGCGATGGAGTCCACCAGGTGACCGGCTATCACGGTTACTGGCCGATCAAGGCGCGCGAGGTGGATCCTCGGCTCGGCGGCGCCGACGCGCTCCGCGCGGTGGTGGCCGAGGCGCACCGCCACGGGATCCGCGTGCTCCAGGACTTCGTGGTGAACCACGTCCACGAAGATCACGAGTATGTCGCGTCGCACCCAGACTGGTTCAGGACGGGGTGTGTCTGCGGCACGGACGGGTGCGACTGGACATCGCACGCGCTCGACTGCATGTTTGCGGGGTATCTCCCCGACGTCGACCACACGGTGCCCGAGGCCAACGCCGCGTTCGTGGACGACGCGATCTACTGGCTCGACGAGTTCGATCTCGACGGGCTCCGGGTGGACGCCGTGAAGCACGTCGAGGAGATCGCGACGCGCAACCTCGCCGCGGAGGTCCGGGCGGCGTTCGAGCCGGCGGGCACCCGTTACTTCCTGATGGGCGAGACGGCGATGGGCTGGAGCGACTGCGGGCAGGGCGCGTCGTGCAACGACGAGAATTACGGGACGATCGCGAAGTACATCGGTCCGCACGGGCTGGACGGCCAGTTCGATTTCGTCCTTTATCATGGCGTCTCGTACCGCACGTTCGCCTGGGGTGACGAGGGCATGCTGCACGCCGCTTATTGGGTCGAGGACGGGCAGCGGCGGTGGCCCGAGGGCGCGATCATGACGCCGTACCTCGGCAGCCACGACACGTCCCGGTTCGCGACGCTCGCGGACTACAGCGACGCGGAGGGGGCTCGCAACCGCGATGTCCCGAACCGCCAGTGGACGGACACCGCGTCGGAGCCGGCGTCCGCCGACGTCTATGCGCGGGTGCGCCTCGGGATGGCGTGGTTGCTCGGGCTGCCCGGGGCGCCCTTGCTCTATTACGGAGACGAGTACGGCGAGTGGGGCGGCGTCGACCCGAACAACCGCAGCCTGTGGCGACCGGAGGCGGAGCTCACGCCGGAGGAGGGCGAGACCCTCGATTTCGTGCGCGCGCTCGGCGCTGCGCGCCGGGACATCCCTGCGCTCCGCCGCGGCGCCTACGTGAACCTGACAGCCACGGAGGACACGCTCGTCTTCGGCCGCCGCCTCGCCGAGGGGAGATCGGCGGTCGTGGCGCTGACGCGGGCGGGCGCGGCGCAGAGCATCTCGGTCGAGGTCGCGCAGGCGCTCGGCCTCCCGGCCGGCACGGAGCTCACCGACGCGCTCAGCGGAGAGACAGCGGCGGTCTCCGCGGCCGGCATGCTCTCGATGACGATCCCGCCGGGCGGCGCGGTGATCCTCGCGCCGTGATCCCTTGAGCCATCACCGGCTCCGTGATGATGAAGAATTGAACCACAGAGGCACAGAGGGCACAGAGGTAGAGAGAAAGAACAGGGAACAGAGACAGAGATATAGAGCACAGACACAGAGAGACAGACCGCAATCCCTCCCTTCTCTTCTCTCCTCTGTGCCCTCTGTGCCTCTGTGGTTCAATCTCTTCTCATGAAACCTCGTGCCCCCCTGACAACCGCCGCTCAGGACGCGACGCGCACCACCAGCTTGCCGAAGTTCTCTCCCTTGAGCAGACCGATGAACGCCTCGGGCGCCTTCTCCAGCCCCTCGACGACGTCCTCGCGGTACTTGACGCGCCCCTCGCGGATCCAGCGGCTCGTCTCCTCCAGGAACTCGCCGCGCTGCTCGGCGAAGTCGCCGACGATGAAGCCGCGCAGCATCAACCGCTTCGAGAGCACCTGTCTCATCAGGTCTGGCAGGCGGTCCGGCCCGGGGGGCGGCGCGACGTCGTTGTAGTGGGCGATCAGGCCGCAGACCGGCACGCGGGCAAAGGGGTTCAACAGCGGCAGCACCGCCTCGAACACGGCGCCGCCGACGTTCTCGAAATACACGTCGATCCCGTCCGGGCAGGCCGCCTTCAGGCGGTCGGCCATGTCGGGGCCGCGGTGGTCGACGCAGGCGTCGAAGCCGAGCTCGTTCACCACGTGATCGCACTTGCGCGGCCCGCCCGCGACGCCGACCGCCCGGCAGCCCTTGATCTTGGCGATCTGCCCCACGAGCGAGCCCACCGCCCCGGAGGCCGCCGCGNCACGAGCGAGCCCACCGCCCCGGAGGCCGCCGCGACAACCACGGTCTCGCCCGGCTTCGGCTGGCCGAGGTTGAGCAGCCCGGTGTAGGCCGTCATCCCCGGCATCCCCAGCACGCCGAGCGCCGTCGAGACAGGGCCGAGCGCGGGATCCACCTTGCGCAGGCCGCTCCCGTCGGTGATCGCGTACGCCTGCCAGCCCGTCCGCCCCTCGACGATGTCGCCCGGCGACAGGCCGGCGACGCCCGACCGGACCACCTCGCTCACCGCGCCGCCGACCATCACGTCGCCGATCTCGACAGGCGGCGCGTACGACTTGCCGGCGTTCATGCGCCCTCGCATGTAGGGGTCGAGCGACAGGTACAGCGTGCGCAGCAGCGCGCGGCCCTCGCCGGGCTCGGGGATCTCCTCCTCGATCAGCTTGAAATCGGACGCCTTGGGCTCGCCGGCCGGCCGCGCGGCGAGGACGAATTTGCGGTTGCGCAGGGGGGTCATGGTCCGGTGATCCTGCTCGACCCGCCCGAGATTTCCAGCGGATAAGACCCGCGCGCAGCGGCCCAGGCGAGCTGAGCGAGCGCGCGCTTCCGCGGGGCCAGGCAGCGAAAGGCGGTTGAGCCCGCGCTGCACGGTTGAGCTCCGCGGCCGTCGAGGTTATGCCGGGACGGCACGATGGCGTCCCACAGCGCGACCCAGTTGCCCGAAGAGCTCCGCGAGCCGCCCCCGCGCCCCTGGGCGGCCCTGCGGCACGCTCGGCACCAGATCGCGGGCGTGGGGTACGCGCTGCTCGTCTGGGCGGGGATCCTCGCCGTCGGCTGGTATTACCGGGACAGCGATCTCGCGTCGATGGTGGTCGCCTTCTCGTATGTCGTCATGCCCCTCGTGCTCCTGTATCAGGCGCTGGGCAGCTACACGGCCTGTCGCCTGGCGCTGCGCGGCGCGCCGTCGCCCGCGCAGATCTACGAGGGTGTCGTCGTGACCCGGTTCGGGACGGTGAACATCTGGCACGTCGTCGTCGCAGGCGAGCACGTGCGGATTCGCGCGGATGCGCCGCTCGTCAAGAGCATGGTGGTGCTCGTGACGCCCGAGACCCGGAGAGGGAAGCGCAGGGTCGGCGTCTATCATCCCAAGATCGGTATCTCCACGTCGCTCGTGTGAGCTGCACCGCGCCGCGCGGCGCGGGCGGCAGCGCGCTCGCGGCGCTGTTGTGACTGGCGGACCGGCGTGAGACATTCGACGCCATGCGAGCTGGGTCGGCTTTTCGCGTGCTGGCCGTGGTCATCCTGGTGACCGTGGCGGGGTGGATGAGCGCGCTCGGGTGCGCGACGGGGCACGACCGCGCCGCGGCGACGGCAGCGGCAGCGCAGGTGCAGCGCCGGTTCCCGGCGCAGGCCGCCGAGGTGCTGGGCGGCAGCGCGCACGACGCGCCGTCGGCGACGGAGGGCGGCTTCGCGCTG
>NZ_JEMA01000398.1 GCF_001589285.1 Sorangium cellulosum
TCCAGCGGCGGCGCGCTCCACGACGCGGCCCCGCAGCTCACGCAGCACGGCGACGTGCTCGGCACGCCCTCGTTCATGCCGCCCGAGCAGGCCCGCGGGGAGCGCGACCTGCACGGCCCCGAGAGCGACGTCTACGCGCTCGGCGCGATCCTCTACGTGCTGCTCGCCGGCCGCACGCCCTACGACGGGGAGAGCGCCCTCGCCGTGCTGCGGCAGGTCCTCGCCGGGCCCCCGCCGCCCGTCCTCGAGGTCGCGCGCGTCCCCGTCCCCGCCGAGCTCGCCGCGATCTGCGAGCGCGCGATGCGGCGCGCGATCGCCGATCGGTACCCGGACGCCGGCGCGCTCACCCGCGACGTCGTGACATGGCTCGACGGCGCCCGCCGCCGCGAGCAGGCGCTCGCCGTGCTCGACCGGGCGCGCGCGATCGGGCCCGGCATCGAGGCTCTCCGCGCCGCCGCCGGGCACAAGCGCGCCGAGGCGCAGGCGCTGCTCGCCGGCGTCCGGCCCTTCGACCCCGAGGAGCGGAAGCAGCCGTCGTGGGAGCGCGAGGACGAGGCGGCGCACCTCGAGGTGACCGCGGCGCTGCGCGAGGCCGAATGGCTGGAGGCGGTGCACGGCGCCCTCACCGTGGATCCCGAGCTGCCCGAGGCCCACGCCGCGCTCGCCGATCGCTACCGCGAGCACCTCATCGCCGCCGAGCTCGCGCACCGCGACGCCGACGCGGCGCGCTTCGAGGCGCAGCTCCGCGCCCACGACAGGGGCCGGTACGCGGCGCTGCTCCGCGGCGAGGGCGCGCTCTCGCTGGTCACCGATCCGCCCGGCGCCGAGGTGCGGGTCGAGCGCTTCGCCCTGAAGAGCCGCCGCCTCGTGCCCGAGGACCAGGGCCTGCTCGGCGTGACGCCGCTCCGCGCCGCGCCCCTCCTGCGGGGGCGCTACCGCCTGCGCATCCGCGCCCCGGGCCGGGCCGAGGTGATCTACCCGCTGCTCATCGAGCGCGGCGCGCACTGGGACGGCTGCGCGCCGGGCGAGCGCGCTCCGACCCCGATCGCGCTGCCAGCCGCGGAGGAGCTCGATCCCGGCGACGTCTACGTGCCCGCGGGCCTCACCGGGATCGGCGGTGATCCAGGTGCTGCCGACGGCCTGCCGGCGAGGCGGGTCTGGGTCGATGCGTTCGTGATCCGGCGGTTTCCGGTGACGAACACCGAGTACCTCGTCTTCCTGAACGAGCTTGTCGCCGCGGGCCGGGAGGCCGAGGCGATGGCGGCCTGCCCGGGGGTCCAGCTCGGGATGGCGGACCGGGCCGGCGATCGGCGCGCGTTCACCCGGACCGACGGCGGGCGCTTCGCGCTGGCGGTGGACGACTGGGGGTGCCCGCTCGAGCCGGACCAGCCGGTGGTGCTTGTCGACTGGGCCGCGGCCATGGCGTACGCGCGCTGGTACGCCGCGCGCCGGGGCCAGCCGTGGCGGCTGCCCGACGAGGTCGAGCGCGAGAAGGCGGCGCGGGGCGCGGACGGCCGGTTCTTCCCCTGGGGCGACCACGCCGACGCGACCTTCGCCTGCGCGCTCGAGAGCCACGCGGGGCAGCCGGCGCGGGTGCCGGTGGACAGCTATCCCGCCGACGAGAGCCCCTATGGGGTTCGCGGCCTGGCAGGCAACTCGCGGGACTGGTGCATCAACGTCTGGCGGAGCGAGGGGCCGACAATCGCCGGCGGCCGCCTGCGGATCGAGGCGGCGGCCGCGGGCGATCCCGAGTACAGGGCCGTCCGCGGCGGGGCGTGGAGCAGCCCGCTCGATCTGAGCCGGTCGGCGGCGCGCTTCGGCAACCGGCCGGACGTCCCGCGGCTCACCATGGGGATCCGGCTGGTGCGGTCGTTCGGGTAGCCCCCGGGCGCCGGCGGAGCGCGCCCTCACGTCCAGGTCTTCTCGGCCTTGTAGGTGAGCCCCGCCGGCGGTGCGGTGTTGTTCGTCGCCGTGTAGTTGATGTGGCTGGCCTTGATGCCACCAAACAGGTTCGCGCCGGTGGTGTCGTACCAGCGGATGGATCCTGTCCACTTGCTCGACGAGGCGTCGTACGTGAGGCCCCAGTTGAGCCCGAACGTGGGAGCGCCGCTCGTGCCGGCGTAGATGAAGTTGGTCGACCCCTGCTGAGGCATGCGATCCCCGATCCAGGGGGTGATCTGTCCCCAGCTCAGGTTGTAGGACCCTGATGGCAACGACCCACCGTCCACCGCCGTGACCTGGATGCTCTGCGCGTCGCTGGGGACGCTGTTCGATACCCAGTAATACTCGGTCTGTGCCTTGTATTTGGCGGGGGGGTAATTCCCTGTCACGAGCACCTGGGCGAGGACGATGGGATTCGTGGGATCCTGGCTACGGATCGCCTTCAGCGTGTAGATACGGTAGTTCTTCATGCCGCCGTCGAGCTGCCCGACCTGGCGTTCGGCGTCCGGCGTATGGCTCGTCTCCTCCGGCCGGCTCCCTGTCTGGAGCACGGCGAGGCGCTCGACGCCCGGCTCCCCGACGACCTGCGGCGTGCCCTCGAGATCGAGCGCGCCGAGCACGAGCCGCGTCCGCCTCACGAGCTCGCCGTAGCTCAGCGTGAGGTACACGCAGCCGTCGTCTTCCACCGCCGTCCACTGCTCGATGACGGCGCCGATCGCCCAGGTGAACGCGCCCTGGGGGCAGCCGCCGAAGGTGGCCTGCTGGGTGACCTCGCCGGGCTTGCAGGCCGCGAGCACGCGCGCGCCGATGCGCAGGTCGTCGTCGCGGAGCGCGCCGGGCGGCGCTGCCCCGACCAGCGTGAGCGGGCGGCGGCCGCGGGCGTCCGCGGCCGCGCCGTTCCCGTGGCAGCAGTCGAGCACCACGGTGAGGTTCTCGGCGTTCCCCAGCAGCGTGCGGAGCTCCGCGAAGGCGATGGCGCGCTCGAAGCCCGCGCCGCTCACGTCGCTCGGGCAGAGCAGAAGCCCCTTCTCCCGGGTGTGCGCGCCGTGTCCCGAGTAGGTCATGAGCCCCGCGCGGCCGCCCGCGACCTTGTCGGCGAGCCAGCCGAGGGCCTCGCGCACGCCCTTCTCGGTCGCCTCGCCGAGGTTCGCCGCTGTCGCGCCGGGAAGACGGGCGAGGTCGGCGCGCGGGCTCGTGACGACGCGCAGGTTCTCGGGCCGCATGCCCATCCGGACGCACGCGTGCCAGAAGGTGACGACGTCGTTGACGCTGCCCTCGAGATCGCTGGTCCCCGCGGCGTTTCCCGTCGATCGATCGAAGACGCGGTAGTCGTTGACGCCGATGAAGAGAGCGTAGCCTTCGTTGTGGAACATGATCTCCTCCGTCGATCTCGGCCGGGGACGTCGGCCGGACAGGACCTGGTCCACGCCATCGCACGGGGCGCGGCCGCGAGCCATTTCTCCGGATAACACCGGGGAAGAGGAGAGGCCGCGCCGCGGTCCACGGCCAGCCGAGGAGCGACGCGCCCGTCACCGCCAGGGGCGGAGGCCGCCCGGCTCGAGGACGGAGGCGATGTCCCCGATCGCGAGCGGCGGCCGCGGCGCCGGCGGCTCGTCCCGCGCGGGCGTGCCGAGGTGGATCCAGCCGAGCATCTCCTCGTCGTCGCGGAGGCCGAGCGCCTCCGCGAGCGCGCGCCCCTTCGTGAACGGCACGCTCTTCCACACGGCGCCGACGCCGAGCGCGTGCGCCGCGAGGACGATCGCGTACCCGGCGCAGGCCGCCGTCGCGCTCTGCTCCCAGAGCGCGATCTTGCCGGGCTTCGGCGACGCGATGAGCGCCACGACCGTCGGCGACCGGAACGCCTTCGCGCGGACCGAGTCGAGCTTCTTCTCCGGCATCCCCGGCGCGTGCTCGGCCGCGCTCGCGGCGAGCGCGTCGCCGAAGCGCGCGCGGCCGTCCCCCTCGGCGACGACGAAGCGGAACGGACGGAGCAGTCCGTGGTCGGGCACCGCGCCGGCGGCGAGCAAGATCCGCTCGAGCTGCTCGGCGGACGGACCGGGCTCGGCGAGCGCCGCAACGCTGCGGCGGCCGACGACGAGATCGAGGAGGTCCGGGGATTCGTTCATGAGCGCAGCGTAATCGATCGCCCGGACGGCGGGTACGCCGCGGACGACGAGACGCGGGGGGCGCGCCGCTGTTCACAAGGTGCTCCCGCGACCTCGCGGAGGCACCCCGCGCCGCGGTGATGCCGGCTCGTCGTCTTCACTTGAAGTAAGGCACGCAGATGATCTCGTAGCTGTCTTGCGTCTGGATCCCGTTGAAGAATCCGGTGAATCCAATCCATCTTTCCCCGCAATAACCGGCCGCGACCACCATGGGCTTCCACCAGTCCACCGTGTTCAGGTCACCGAGATCCTGGCGGAGATCACTCCTCCTGGCAGTGACCCTCCTCGTTCTGCCACTTTTGCATACGAGAGAATAGCTCTTCCCGGGCTCTTGCTCGCCTGTGAAAAGCCCGGCGGTATGACCCACGCTCGAGCAAACGGCCTGCGCTATCCGCGCCGCACGCGCCCACTCGACTTGCGTCAGGTCTCTGAACCCACCCTCGTGGCGATCGATCTCGCTTTGATTGGCGACGTACAACAGCGCCAGCTCTTCACCCCCGGTCGTAGACTCCCCCTTCGGTATGCAGATCGCCTGGGGCTGTCCGAAAGCGTAACCGTAAAACCCGCCAACGAACCGTTCACGGCGTGCCTTGCAAGCGTTGTTCGCCTCGCGATGCGCATCCCACCATGGTCGCAGCTCCATCATCGCCGGCGTGGCAGCGCCATGAGCCGTTCCCTCCACGAGAAGGCCCGACGTGAGCATGGCCCACGCGACCGCGGCGACGGCAGATATCCGTACGGAGAGTCGCATGTTCGCGCGTTTCATGTTGATGCTCCTTCCCTGTCCCTGGCTGCCCCTCATCGAAACGGCGGAGAGACAGGCACTGTGACTACCCTCGCCAGCGGAACCCTCGCTCTCTCCGCGGCCTCCTCTGCGGCAAGCTGCACCGGCATGGCCGTCTCCAGGAAATTGGCCTGCAACGAGCGAGACATCACCCGATACCCGGCCTTGAACAGGATCTCTTTCTCGAGCGGCGACAGGCGGAACTTGAAGATGGGCACAGCCTCCGTGTTGACCTCGATGACCCTGGCCCACTTGAGCAGATCCACGGCCTTCGACGTGTCGCTGAAGTCGTGCGCCTCGATGGCGGTGGAGATGAGGGCATAGGCAGCGCGGGTCACCATCGGGAAACCGATACTGTGGTATCGATCACGCAGGATGCGAACCCCGACGGTCAGCGTATCTCTGCGTGACGTTCCGGCGGCGTCAAAGAGGCGAACAGGGAAGTTGCTCAGCAGCCCTCCGTCAACGATATAGCTATCGACCCCGTTGTCTCCCGTGAGCCGCACTGGACGGAAGACGAAGGGGACGCTGATGCTCATCCTCACCGCCAGAGCGACGTCAAGGTCGTCCGGATCCACCCCGTATTCTTCGACGTTGATGTCATCGGGCAGGACGAGCATGCGCCCGCGCGTGATGTCGGAGGCGACCAGGTGCACCCTGTACTTGCGAGATGCCTCCGTCTCCCGCTCGCAGCCGGGCATGATCAGATCTCCGAACGTCCTCACACCCTTGGCGCGCAACTTGCTCCGGATGAACTCCAGGAAGTAGTCGCCTGCGAACATGCCCAGGTGCGCGAACAGGCCGTAGATCATGCTGATCGGCCGCCCGACGACCGGGACCTTGCTGAGCCCGTTGACATCGGCGAACCGCGCGATCTCGGGCCCGGCGATGATGTCTGCGATCTCGTGAGAGCTGTAACCAGCCCCGAGAAGGGCAGCAACGATGGCTCCCGCGGAGGTTCCAGCCAGGTAGGCAATGTAGGTGTCCTTGAATTTCTGCTCGGTGGCCAGGGCCTCTTCGAGCGCGGCCACCGCGCCAGCCAGCCCGATGCCCCGGACGCCGCCTCCCTCCAGGACCAGGTTCAACCTCCTGGGCGAGGCAGCAAAGTGCTCTCGATCGTGGGGCGAAGCTTCGTTCTCGCAGGCATCGGATGCGCTCAACAGGCGTCGCCGGACCCGGCCTCTCGCACCCGCATGCCCGTCGGGCGGCGCCGGGCTCGAAACAGCATCCAGGGTGTCCGACACGTCACGGTTCGTCATGGATCCACCTTTTCAGGCAAGAGGTGGCCTCTCCGCACGCGAGCGCTGCGGGGGTATACCGAGCACGTAAGGCCGGTCGCCGTTGAGCGTCAACGCCGCTCGACGAGGAGCGAGAGCGCGTTGACCCGGATTAGCTGTTGTTCAACCGATCTCACCTCTCCGGGTGTCTGCACCGAAAGGCGGCCTGGGAGAAGAAGAAGCAAACCGATGTACAGAGTTCATGGATGAGCCGCGGCGCCAGGGTCGCACTGAGCTCTGCTGATCGAGCGTACGAAGGGCTGGCGCAGCGGCGGCGCGCGCCGGCCCCTGACCCGTCGCCCGCGCTCGCCGAGGCGCGCGGGCGGCTCGAACGCGTCCCCTTGACGTTCCTCGCCACCGGCCCAAAGTAAACGGTACGGTTTCGTTTACTTCAGGGGCGTGCGTCATGGCGACCATCGAGCAGCGCAAGGCGGCGAAGCGGGCGCAGATCAGGGCGGCGGCGCGGCGGTTGTTCCTCGAGCACGGCCTGGGCGCGACGAGCACCGATGCGATCGCCGCGGAGGCCGGCGTCTCGAAGCGGACGCTCTATGCCCACTACCCGAGCAAGGAGCTGCTCCTGCAGAGCGTCATCGAGGAACTCCTCGCCGGGCCCGGCCAGCGGGGGCTCACCATGGTCGCCCCGTTGCCCGAGGACGCGCCGGCGTTCCGCGACGCGCTCGCGGGCTTCCTGCGCGCGGTGCTCGCCACCCTGATGCAGCCCGATTACATCGGCCTGGTCCGGGTGGTCGTCGCCGAGATCCCCCGGATGCCCGGGCTCGGGGAGATGCTCCGCGAGACCGTGCCGAAGCGGATTCTGGGAGGCCTCGGGCGGCTGCTCGAGCACGGGCAGGCGCGCGGGCTCGTGTCGTTCCCGAGCCTGGACGCGGCGGCGCGCATGGCGATCGGCGGGCTGCTCACGCACGTCCTGATGGAAGGACTGCTCGTCGGCGACGGCCCGCCGCGCCCCCCGCCCCCCGAGCGCGTCGACGAGATCGTGGAGCTGCTCATGCAGGCGGGTCGGCCGAGCCTGGCGCAGCAGCGCTGAGAGGAGGCCCAGCGCTCCAGGGAAGGAATCCTGGACTCATGTCGAGTCCGTGGTCGTGCGCGTGTCTCGTTGTCCGCGTGTCTCGTCGTCTGCGTGTCTCGTCGTCTGCGTGTCTCGTCGTCTGCGTGTCTCGTCGTCTGCGTGCGTCGTCGCGCACGCGTCCGCGGTGAACTCGGCGCCGGTGACCGGCGTCAGGAAGGGTGGAGGAGATCATGAATGCAGCGCGCTTGGTGCCGATGGAACCCCCCGCGACGCCCCGCTCCGGCCAGCAGGATGCCGGCTGGACGATGCCCTTCGAGGAGATACGCGCGCGCGACCTGCCGCGCGTCGGCGGCAAGGGGGCCAACCTCGGCGAGCTGGCGAGCGCCGGATTCCCCGTGCCGGCCGGGTTCTGCGTCACGACCGGCGCCTACGCCCGCTTCCTCGAGGCCTTCGGGGACGCCGCCTGGCTCTGGGAGCAGCTCGATGGGCTCGATCCGCACGATCTGCCACGGGCCCAGGCGGCGGGCGCGCGCGTGCGCGGGCGGCTGCTCGATGTCGCGATCCCGGCCGAGATCGAGGCCGCGATCCTCCGCGCCTGGGAGGCGGCGGGCGCCGCGCACGCCTACGCGGTGCGCTCCTCGGCGACCGCCGAGGATCTGCCCGGAGCCTCCTTCGCCGGCCAGCAGGACACCTTCCTGAACGTCCGCGGCCGGGACGCGCTCCTGCAGGCGGTGCGGGCGTGCTGGGTCTCGCTCTTCACCGACCGCGCCATCCTCTACCGGATCCAGGGCGGCTTCTCGCACCGCGCGGTGATGCTCTCGGTCGTGGTCCAGCGCATGGTGATGCCGGACGTCTCCGGCATCCTGTTCACCGCCGACCCGGTGACCGGGCATCGCCACCGGATGACCATCGAGGCGAGCTTCGGGCTCGGCGAGGCGCTCGTCTCCGGCCTGGTCACCCCCGACCGCTACCAGCTCGACAAGCGGCGCCCGGGCGAGGTCGAGATCGTGGTCGCGGACAAGCAGCGCGCGATCCGGCCGCTCCCGGAGGGGGGCACGCGCGAGGAGCCGCTCGAGGGGCCGGCGCGCCGCGCCCGCGCGCTCGGCGACGCGCAGATCCAGGCGCTCGCGCGGCTCGGGGCGGCGATCGAGCGGCACTACGGCGCGCCCCAGGACATCGAGTGGTGCCTCGAGGGCGGCGCGTTCAGCGTCGTCCAGTCGCGGCCCATCACGTCGCTCTACCCGCTCCCGCGGCCGGGGCGCGGTGACGACCGCGACCGGCTGCGCGTCTACGTCTGCTTTGGCCACCTGCAGGTCATGACCGACCCGATGCCCCCGCTGGCCGCGGCGGTGTGGCGGCGCCTGTTCCCCTTCGGCAAGCAGGGCGACCCCGCCGCCCCGAACCCCCACATGGTTGAGGCGGGCGGGCGGCTCTACGTCGACATGACGCCGCTCCTGCTCCACCCGGCGGCGGGCAAGGTGCTGCCGCGGCTCCTGTCGGCCGGCGACGCCCTCGCCGCCCGCATCGTCCGCGAGGTGGCGGCGCGGCCCGAGCTCCGGGCAGAGGCCCGCGATCCCGGGCTCGCGGCCCGCACCGGCGCCGTGCTGCGCTGGGCGGCGCCCATCGTCGGCAGGATGGCCGGCTGGCTGCTGTTCGGTCGCCCCGAGGCGGCGCGCCCCCGGATGGAGGCGCTGATCGACAGCACGGTCCAGGACGCGGCCAGCCGGCTCGCCGCGGCTCCCGCGGGGCCGGCGCGGCTGCGGTGCGCCTTCGGCGAGGTGCTCGGGGTCGTGCCGCCGCGGCGCTTCCGGCGGGCCGTGCCGATGGTCGGCGCGGGGGCCGTGGCCTTCCTGGCGCTCGGTCGGCTGCTCCGGGAGCAGGCCCAGCCCGGCGACCTCGAGGCGCTCGGCCGTGGCCTCGTGGGCAACGTGACGACCGAGATGGACCACGCCGTCGGGGACCTCGCGGACGTGGCCCGGCCCCATCCGGCGCTTGTCGAGGCGCTGCGCGCGGCGGCCGCAGGGGCGCCGCTCGACGGGCTGCGCGCGCGGGACGGGGGGCCGGAGTTCCTCCGGGCGCTCGAGGGCTTCCTCGCGCGCTACGGGATGCGCGGGCCCGGGGAGATCGACATCCGCCGCAAGCGCTACCGGGACGATCCGCGCCTCATCCTGCACGCCGTGGTCGGGAACCTGGCGCACGGCGAGGTCGGCGAGGAGCGGCGGCGCCACGCGCGGCTCGGCGAGCAGGCCGAGGCGGCGGCAGCGCGGCTCGTCGCGGCGGCGCGGCGGGGGCGCTTCGGGGGCGTCCGCGCGCTTGTGGCGGCGCGGCTGATCCGGGTGGCGCGGCACCAGATGGCGCTGCGGGAGCACCCGAAGTTCCTGATGATGCAGCTCTTCGAGCTGGTCCGGCGCGAGGTGATGGCCGCTGGCGAGGAGCTTGTGCGGGCCGGGCGGCTCGACGCCGTGGACGACGTGTTCTTCCTCGGCGACGAGGAGCTCGTCCGGGGGCTGGAGGATCCCGCGATGGACCTGAGAGCCCCTGTCGCGAGGGCGCGCGCGGAGCTGGCGCGGTTCGAGCGGATGGCCCCACCCAAGGTGATGACGTCCGAGGGCGAGTGCCCGCCGGCAGCGCACGACGCGGCCGGCTTCCCGGCCGGCGCGATCGTGGGGACCGCGGCGTCGGCGGGCGTCGTGGAGGGGCGCGCGCGCGTGGTGCTGGACCCGACGCGCGAGACGCTCCTGCGCGGAGAGATCCTGGTGGCGCCGTTCACGGATCCGGGGTGGACGCCGCTGTTCATCAACGCCGCGGGGCTCGTCATGGAGGTCGGCGGGATGATGACGCACGGGTCGGTCGTGGCCCGCGAGTACGGGATACCGGCGGTGGTGAGCGCGACCGAGGCGACGAAGCGGATCCGGACCGGGCAGCGGGTGCGGGTCAACGGGGAGCTCGGGGTGGTGGAGATCCTCGAGGAGGATCAGGGGCGGGAGGCGGGGGCGCCATGACACGGCCTCATCGCGCCGTTCGTGCCGGGCGAGGCCAGATCGCGGCGACTCTGCCCCGGCTCGTCCGTGGGCGACGAGGTGTCAGTCCCACCGGCCGGAGAGGACCGCCCTCATCCGGTCGATCCGCAGCGCCCGATCGAGCGCGCGCCCCTCGAAGGCGCTGAGCAGCGCGGGCAGCGCCTGCCGCGCCAGCGCCAGCAGCGCGCGGCGGCGGACCTCGGGGTCGAGCCTGCCCTCGGTGACGATCTGGCTGAAGGCGAGCGCGAGGATCGCCTCGTCGCGCGTGAGCAGGCTGTACTCGTCCTCCTCGCCGAGGGCCTGGACCTCGGCCGCGTCCACGGCATCCCAGTGGTCATTGCCCACCTCCCAGCGGGCGAGGAGCGCGTCGAGGAGCTCGAGGGGGCTGCCCTTCGGCTGCTCGTCGCGGAAGTCGCGGAACGCGGTGAGGGTCTCGTGCGCTGTCTCGTTGCCGAACGGGGCGGTCTCGTCGGTGAGCGACCAGAAGAACGGATCGGTCAGGGCAGCGGCCGCCCGGGGGTGACAGTCGTCGGGCGAGAGATCGGGGAGCTCGGGCGCTTCGGTCATGAGGTGAGGGCTTTCCGTCGGGTGAGGCGCGGGCGCGCAGCGCCGCTACCTTACCGCGCCCGGACGCGACGTCAGACAGCGGCGCGCGCGCCCCTCGTCACTTTCAGTGCCAGTGCCCCTTGTGCTTGCCCTTGTGCCTGTGCTTGTGCTTGCCCTTGTGGATGATGATGACCCGGCCGTCGTCGTCATCGTCGTCGTGCACCACCACGGTCGGCTTGACGTTGACCTTCACGGCCCACCCGGTGGCCACCAGGATTGCGATCGCGGGCGCGCTCGGGCCGACAACGATCACCGAGCCCGGCCGGTAGCCGCAGAGGACCACGCGCGTGTGCCCGCCCTCCTTGACCACCACCGTGATCTTGGTCGGGTTGACCTTCACCCTCAGCTTGCCCGTGAAGAAGAGCCGATCGGGCCCGGGCGCGAGCACGATGACGTCCGGCCCCGACGGCGTGTGGACGGCCAGCTTGATCTCCCGATCGCCGATCGGCGCCGGCTTGAGGTTGAGATCCAGCACGTACACGCGCATCTCGCCCGAGTCCTTGTCGGCGACGATCTCGACGATGTCGTCTCCGACCGGCTGGAGCACGCCCCCGTTCGGGCCCTTCATCCCATCGAGCTTGCGCGCCTCGTTCTCCTTGGCGTTCTCCTGGAGCTCCCGGGTCCCGCCGCGCGGCACGTGCAGCACCCCCTTGAACGGCTCGCCCTTGATCTTGAACTCGTAGTTCACCTCGGTCAGGTCGTCCTCGAGCGGCGGGATCTTGGCGAGCAGGACGCCGCCCGATTTCGGCTCGGGCACGAGCTCCGCCGTCACGGGGGCTCCGTCCTTGCCGGGCACCTTGACCGTGACGTTGCCCGACACGCCGTCCTCGATGGGCTTGCCGTCGCGGTCCTTCACGAGCGCCGTCACCCGCCCGTCCTGGGCCACTGTCACGACGACCGAGCCGGGCTCGTGCTGCTCCGTCAGCGCCCAGTTGTCGTCGATGCTCTCCGCCGTGATCTCCGGCGACTTGCTGCAGGCAGGCGAGACGAGCGCGGTGGAGGCGACCGCGAGCGCGACGAGCATGGATCGGAGACATCCCTGAATTCGCATACATCCCTCTTTGGAAGAGCCTTGAAGCCTCATCGCGAGCGTTCGAGCCACGGGGTCAACTCACCGCGTCCGAGCCGGCCGCCATCGTAACAGAGCGGCCGCGGCGCGTGGTCGGCCGCGTGCGCGATCGAGGCGCCGCGGCGTCCGTGGACCCGTCCTGATGTGTTCACGACCGACATGCTGTGCGCCTCATACCTGCTTGCGGGTCACGGACCAGATGAACCCGTCGTACCAGAAGTGCATCAGGGCGACGGTCTGCGTGATCGACCACAGCGCCCGGTCGTCCGCCGGCGCGAGCTCCGCCCAGACGCCGTAGGCGAGGACGCCGACGAGGAACACGGCCACCGCGAGCGGCTTGCCGGCCCGGCGCGCGTCGAGGCGCAGCCGGCGGCGGAGGCGGCCGCCCTCCGACCACCAGACGAGCGCCAGGTACTGCACGGCGTGGAACAGGTTCATGATGAAGAAGGCCTGTCCCCAGGGGTTGAACCCCCACGTGTAGATCGAGCAGAGCCCCGTGCTCACGAACAGCCACACCTTGGGGAACGACACCCTGTAGCCCTGCCGGTGCATCGCGCGGTAAGCGCGCGCGTAATAGAGCAGGAACAAGGTGCCTGCCGCGATGACGGCCCAGGCGATGGCGCGGTGGTTCGACTCCATCAGCGCCGGGACGGCGGTGAAGAAGGCGGCGTTCACGTCGTCGAAGGCGTCGAAGCTCTCGAAGTGGAGGAGCATCGTCGCGCCGGCCACGACCGGGCCGGCATAGAGGAGAAGGTTGAGCCAGAGGTCCAGCTTTCGGCCGAGCGCCGGCGCGTTCCCCGCGCGCGCGTCGTAGATGCGACCGAGCCCGAACGTCTGGAGCGCCGAGTGGTAGACGTCCCAGAACACGACGAGGACCGACACGACGGCGACGGCCCACATGGAGAGCATCATCGCGGCGAACACGGCGACCGGCGCCACGACGAAGCGGAGCCTGTATTGCCGGAAGATGTCGGCGTTGCCGTGGCTCCGGAGCAGCACCGCGGCGAGGTGGCCGTGGATGAGCGTGCCGATGAAGAGCCCCGCCCACGTGACCTTCTCCCCGTGGAGCCTGAACCTCGAGTCGGTGAACGGCGTCCCGGCGATCAGGGCGCCGAGGGCGAGCGCGGCGACCGGCGGAAGCAGGAAGAAGGCCCAGTCGTACGAGGGGCTGACGATGTACGCCGCCCTGCCCGCCGCGGCGAGGAGCCCAGGGGGCGCCGTCTCGGCCCGCGCGCTCATGCGGAGCGCTCGACCGCTGCGGGCCGCGGCTCCGGAGCTGCTTGCGAGAAGCCGATCGTCCACCCCTGCGCACCGAGATGGTCGACGAGCGAGAGCAGGAAGAGATTCACGCCGAGCATCTCCATCGACTCCTCGACGAAATCGATGAGACCATACACGAGGTTGTCGCTCCCGGCCTGCTCGGTCCAGTACCCGAGCGGCAGCTCGAGGACGAGCGCGCCGGTGACATAGATGCCGCCCGCGAGGAGGAAGCGATTGCGGGTGTCCCGCGGGAGGCGCGCGAGGAACCGGAGGTACGCGAGCGCGAACGCGGCCACCACCACGGCCGCCGGGATCACCCAGCTGAAGTACAGGACCCCGCCCAGCTCGATCCAGGAGCTCGCCGCCTCGTGGATCTCGACGACCTCGTCGAGCGAGATGTAGAGAAACGCCGCACAGAGACCCCACCAGTGCTTCACGAACCCACCCGCGCGGCGGGCACCGGCGGCGATGGCCGCCAGGGTGAGCGAACAGGCGAGGAGCAGCGACGATGTGTACCACGTGGGCACATTCTGCTCGTAGCTCAGCGAGAGCAGCGGGACGACGCCGCTGCGGTTCTGCAGATGCAAGATGGGCTGGAGCACCTCGACGGCGAGCCCGGCGCCCGCGACCGCCGCCAGCGCGGCGAACAGCGCGCGGCGCAGCCTGGCTCTCGCGAGGGTGATCTGCATCGAACACGAACAGATACGCGAGGACGTCTCACGCCGTCAATGCGCCGAGCCCCCGGGCCGCGCGGCGCGGAGCGCCCTGGCGAGCAGCCTCAGGAGAGCTCGCGATGCGGTCTCCGGGGCCGCACGGAGGCGGAATGCGGTGAGAACGAACAGGCACCGTTCGTCGCGATCACCCCTGCGGCCGCGGGCTCGCGGCCGCTGCAGGGAAGCGCGCGATCAAGGAGCGTTGTAGAACGCGACCTGGCCCTGGTAGCGGTAATCGCCGGCGTTGGACCACAACACGCCCTCACCTTCGGGCGCGAGGATGCGCCAGGCGACGGGCTGGTCGAACGCGAGCACGACGGTCCTGTTGCTCTGGAGATCGTGCGCGTTGATGCTGCGGTTCCCACCTGTGTCCGCCGAGAACAGCGTCGAGCCCCGGAGGGAGAGCCCCGCCATCTTGACCCCCTGATAGACAAGGGTCTTCTGCCCTCCGGCGATGGGGGCCTTGAACACGCCGCCGTCGCCCGCGTTGGCCCAGTAGACGAACTCCGTGTCCACCGCGATCCCGGTCGGCTCGGCCTCGGCCTCGGCGATGACCGTCACGTCCCCGCCCGACTTCGCCACCCTGTAGACCTTGTTGGTCGCCGCGCCGCCGGTCCAGTAGATGTTCTCTGCGTCCTGCGCGAGGTGCGCGGCCCTGCCGGCGTCGGGCGCGAGGACGACCGGCTCGCCGCCGTCGAGCGGCATCGTGTAGATGCTCTCTCCGAAGCCGTCGCCGAAGTACAGGGCCGACGCGTCGCCGATGAGGCTCAAGGGGTAGCCGACCTCGACCAGCGTCTCGACCTCCAGGCTCGCCTTGTCGATGCGCCGGATCGCCGAGGGGATCACCGGATCATCGTCGCCGCCGCTCACGTAGTACACGTGAGCGTCGTTGACCCACAGCGCCTTGGGATCGGGATCGGCGGGGATGATCGCCTCCGCCTCGGCGGTGCCCGGCTTCGCGCGGAAGACGAAGCCGTCGTTGTTGTCCCCGGTCGCGGCCTCCTCGGTGCCGCCGCTGGTGAAGTAGAGGAACGATCCGTCGGCGGCCAGCGCGCTCGGGTAGCGGTGCTGGCTCGCCAGGAGGGTCGGCAAGATCATCCCGGGGTAGACGCTGGAGAGACGGTCGGTCTCCGTGACGACGCTCTCCCTGGAGACGTCGTGTCGCGCGAGCCGCGCGAACTCGTCCGAGCCCTCCTGTGCGGTGAACCCATGGGCGCCGAGGACGGTGTCTTCGCCGAGCTCCGCCTTGAGCTGGACGGTGATCGGCAGCGTGAGCGTGATCGGGCTGGCGAACGTCAGGCCCTCCGGACCGAGGATGTACATGGGCCCCACCGCGCCCTCGGGGGCGTCGTCGACGCGCTCGATGGTGATCTCGGTCTCTTCGCTCACCGCGCCCGGCGGCACCTCGATGGTGAAGCCGTCCTCCGCGGTGAAGGTCCCGCCCTGCGCGTCGACCGAGAACTGGCCGGACTCCGGCTGCGAGCCGGTCCCCGACGTACCGCCGCCGCCCGTACCGCCGCCGCCCGTGCCGCCGTCGCTCGCGCCGCCGCCCTTGTCCGAACCCCCGCACGACGCGCTGCCCAGCGCAGCCGCCGCGCACGCCACCATCACCAGGAAGGATCGTTTCATCGTCTTGCTTCTCCGCGGGCGGTGGTCACCGCCCTGTCATCGCAGACCATGGATTGTGTTGAGCTCGCTTGTGGCGAGGCCGCGACGTCTCCGTCGCGCGCAGACGATAGCGAAGCACCAGATTCGCTGTCGGCAAGGTCGAGGCTGGCCGCAACGTCGAGCCAGATCACGTGAGGACACACACCCTTGCTCACCAGGGTTACCCCAGGTGTGCAGTTGCAACGTCACGCGACGGCGGCCCATGAATCGTCGCGACAGGCCTCGGCGCCGCGCGCGGAGCGCTCCTGCCGGAAGTCGCGGTGGCGCGCCGCTCGTAGGCTTCACCCTCACCGGGGTTACGCCTGTTTCCAGTACAATCGATACGGCTGCACCTGACACGCCCTCAGGTGGAGCAAGGGATTGTCTACTGGCCTGACACGCCCCAGGTCCTTATACGCCGCTTTGAAAGCCAGAGAAGACGAACCACAGAGGCACAGAGGGCACAGAGGGGAGAGAGGGGAGAGAGTTTTTTTGTTGTTCCTCTGTGCCCTCTGTGCCTCTGTGGTTCACATCGCTTCATTCCTGGGTGTCGGGTCGGCGCTCCGGGGTCGGGCGGCCGCGCGCCACACGAGCGCGCGCCACGCGTCGCGCTCGAAGACCTCCGGCCTGCGCCCCGCGAGGAGCGGCGCATAGCGCGCGACGATCTCCGGAACGTCGGTGGACACGAGCCCCGAGAGGATCAACATCCCCTGCGGGGCCAGCCGATCCACGATCAGGGGGGCCAGCGCCGTGAGCACATCGCGAAGGATGTTGGCCACGACGATGTCGAACCCCCCGCCCGGCCACGTCGTCGCGAAGCTCACGTGAGCTTCCACCGCGCTCCGCCGCGCGTTGTCCTCCGCGATCGCGATCGCGGCGGCGTCGATGTCGATCCCGATCGCCTCGCCGCCGAGCTTCGCGGCGCCGATCGAGAGGATCCCCGTGCCGCTCCCGACGTCGAGGAGGCGGAAGCCGCCTCGCGGCGCGAACGACGCGAGCGCCTGGAGGCACATCCGCGTGCTCTCGTGCCGGCCGTCGCCGAACGCGTGCCCTGGACCGAGGACGATGGTGCGCTCGTCGGCCTCCGCGTCCCACGGGCCGGTGACCACGCGAAAGCGAGGCGGCACGTCGACGACGGTGGGACGGCCGCTCATGCGCTGCAGAACGCCAGCCACCGCGCGTCGCGGCCCTCAGCGACCGGGGAGCGACAGCCCGGCCTGCGCCGAGAGGCGGGCCATCGCGAGCTTCGCGGCGACGAGCGCCTCCTCCGGCGTGCGGCCCGTGGCCGAGAGGTGGCCCATCTTGCGGCCGGGGCGGGCGACCCGCTTGCCGTAGAGGTGGAGCCGGACGCCGGGGATCTCCAGCGCGGCCTCGAAGGCCGGCGTCGCGCCGCCCTCCCACGCGTCGCCGAGCAGGTTGACGATCGCGGCCGGGCGGACGATCTCGACCGAGCCGAGCGGGAGGTCGCACACGGCGCGCACCGCCTGCTCGAACTGGCTCGTCACGCAGGCGACCTCGGACGCGTGGTAGCTGTTGTGGGGGCGCGGGGCGAGCTCGTTGATGAGCAGGCGGCCGTCCTTGAGGAGGAAGAGCTCGACGACGAGCAGGCCCTCCACGCGCAGGCCGACCGCGAGATCGAGCGCGATCTGCACCGCCTGCCCCGTCACCGCGGCCGAGAGCGGGCCCGGCAGCAGCGACCAGTCGAGGATCTGGTCGCGGTGGTGGTTCAACGCCGGCGGGTAGACAGCCAGCTTGCCGCTCGGGCTCCGCGCAACGAGGACCGACAGCTCGGCCTCGAGATCGAGCGCCTGCTCGACCACGCAGCGCTGGCCGCCCAGCGACCCGAAGAGCGCCGCGGCCTCGCTCCCGGCGTCGCCGGCGCCGTCCTCGCCCTTCCCCATGTCGCGCGCGCCCCCGGAGAGCCGGAGCTGCCCCCGGCCGTCGTACCCGCCGACGCACGACTTCACGAAGCACGCCCCGCCCATCGCGCGCGTCGCGTCGAGGAGCTGCTCGCTCGTCGCGACCTCGCGGAACGGGCCCACCGGGAAGCCGTTGCGCGACAGCCAGCTCTTCTGCACGCCGCGGTCCTGCACCATGGCCAGCACGTCGGCCGACGGGCGCACCGGCGCGAACCGCGCGGCCGCCGCGAGGCCGTCCGTGGCGATCTTCTCGATCTCGAGGGTCACGACGTCGCACTGCGACGCGAGCTCGGCCGCCTGCGCGACGTCGTCGAACGACGCGACGATGCAGCGATCGAGCACCGAACGGGCCGGGCAGTCCGGGTCGGGGTCGAGGGCGTGGACCTTGTACCCGAGGGTGCGGGCGGCGAGCGCCGTCATGCGGCCGAGCTGGCCGCCGCCGAGAATACCGAGGGTGGAGCCGGGGGCGATGGGCATTGCTGGAGGACCTATACGAGGATCGCGTCGCGGAGCACCGCCGCTTCCTGTGCGCTGCGGAAGGCGGCGAGGCGCTCGCGGAGCTCGGGGTGCTTGCCGGACAGGACCGCCGCCGCGAACAGGGCAGCGTTCGCCGCGCCGGGCTTGCCTATCGCCATCGTGGCGACGGGGACGCCCTTCGGCATCTGGACGATCGAGAGCAGCGCGTCCATCCCGTTCAGCGCCGTGGCGGGGATGGGCACGCCGATGACAGGCAGCACCGTCTTCGCGGCGACCATGCCGGGCAGGTGGGCGGCGCCGCCCGCGGCGGCGATGATCACCTCGATCCCGCGGCCCTCGGCCGTCGTCGCGTACTCGAACATCCGGTCGGGCGTGCGGTGCGCCGAGACGACGCGCACCTCGTGCGGGATGCCGAGCTGCGTGAGCAGCTCGCTCGTCACCGCGAGGTGCTCGTAATCGCTCTTGCCGCCCATGATCACGCCCACCCAGGGCCTCTCGGCCGAGCTCGCTCCCATGTCCGTCGGGGCCCGGCCCTCGCCGGCCCCTCCCTGCGCCATCGTGCTCATCGTCCTCTACCCATCACCCGGTCATCCGTCGCGTCACCGCGTCGCGCCTTGATCCATCCAGCCGTCGAGCGCACCGCGCCCGGATCAGCGCGTCAGCTGCTCGAGCAGGCTCAGGCTCTCGCGCTCCTCCTCGCCGATCTCGCCGTCGGACGAGATCATCTCGCGCGCGGCGGCCAGGAAGAGCTGCCGGTGCGCGCGGGGGATCTTCATCGGATCCAGGTCGTCGGCCGTCGGCGGCACCTCGAGCCAGCCGCGCACCTCCTTGGCCTCCTCCTCGTCGAGCTGCAGCCGCAGGATCATCTTGCGCACGAACTCGCGCTCCTGCTCGCGCACCTGGAGGTCGGCCCAGGCGAACGAACAGATGAACCGCATGAGCTGGAGGCGTTCTTGGCGAGAGAGCTTGTCGAGCATGGGAGGGGACTCTAGCCCGGATCAGCCGGCGTTTTGTGTGGAAATTTGCGAGGAAACCAGCGCGCCGCGCGGCGTAAGGAGATTCCCGGCGCCATCCTGGATGCGCGGCCCCGTCGCTCCGGCGGCCTGGCCGCTGCGCCCGCCCACCGCGGCTCAGCGGTACGGGCCGGCGACGCGCGGGCCGCGCAGGAGCGCCGCCAGGTGGAGCTGCGCGCCGAGCAGGTCGCGCAGCGTCGCGGGGTCCTCGAGCGGCGCCGGCACCGTGACAACGATCGCGTGCGGGGCGATGCGGAGCGCGCGCGCGCGGGCCCGCAGGCGCTTGACCACCTCGCGCACCGCGGGCGAGGCGGCGCGCAGCAGCTCGGGGTCGTCGTGATCGAGCGCGGCGTCGAGCGGCGGGTCGAGCACCAGCGTGACCTCGGAGCACTCGGGGTGCGGGCCGCGCTCGAAGCACGTGTCGATGTGGAACGTGGCGCCGTCGAGCTGCGCGTCGCGGATGCGCATGCGGCCCACCTCGAAGCGGCCGTGGAGCTCGGCGGCGAACCGCTCCCAGGCCGGGCGCATCCCCGCCATCGGCGTGGGCGGCGGGATGCGCCCGGCCGCGGCGGTGATCTCGGCCGCCAGCGCGGCGAGGTGCTCGAGGAACGCGCCGAGCCAGGGCTGGTCGTGGCCCGGCGTGCGGGACCGGACCGCCGCGCGCTCATCGTCGAGCCGGACGTCGTCGAAGGCGAGCAGCGCCCGGCGCAGCGGCCCCGCGATGACGGCGCGGACCTGGCCCGGGTCGCGCCCGCGCACGCGGTAGCGGCGGCCGAAGCCCTCCTCGTCCTCGGACGAGAGCGCGAGCAGGAACCGCTTCACGCCGACGTCCAGGTCGAGCCCCCACGACGGCCAGCGCAGCTCGCCCACGAGCGCGCCGCTCGACGAGGAGCCCGCGTCGATCCACACGGACGCCGAGCAGCCGGAGAGCGCGCCCGAGAGGCGCAGCTCCAGCGGGTCGAGCGAGAGCCCGTGGCGCGCGCCGACCGCTCCCCAGACCGCGCGCCACCTCCCCGAGCCGATCTGCCGGCGCATCGCCCCGAGGCCGGCCGGCCGATCGAAGACGCCGAGGACGAGCGGGGTCGTGTGGACGATGCCGTCCCCGCGCGCGAGCTCGACGCGCACCTCGAGCCCCCACACGAGCGCGACCCAGCCGGCGTCGAACGAGGGCGCGACCGAGCGGGGGATCCGGAACCGGAACGGCAGCTCGCGCCCCTCGTCGCGGCTGTCGGCGCGGCGGAAGGCGGTGAAGCGGTGCGCCTCGGTCGCGCGGTTCGTCGCGGCGGGGTCGGCGCTGAGGAGGCGCTCGACGCCGACGAGCGAGATCTCGATCCCGCGCACGCCGCGCCCCTGCACGTTGCCGAGCGCCACCGCCCCGGAGATCTCGTCGCCCGGCGCGAAGACCTGATCGTCGAGCGAGACCTCGACGAAGGGGCTGTCGCCGCGCGCCGTGGTGCCCGCGGCCGGCGCCCGGGCCGGGCGCGTCACGGGGCGCGGCGTGACGAGCACCTCGTACGACTCCTGGACGTCGAGCCACCACGGGATCGCGATGGTGAGCGTGACGCCGTAGCGGATCTCGGCGCGCGTGCCGAGGTACGAGCAGGGCGCGTCGGCGGGGAGCGGGAAGCTCGCGCGGTAGCGCTGCTCGCCGTCCGGGAGCGTCGTCTCCCCGGAGACGCGGGCGACGAGCGAGAGGAAGTGGGGGGGCACGAGGACGCGCTCCTCGACGCGGGCGACCTGCATGCCCTCCAGGTGGAGCTCGATCGAGTCGACAGGCGTCCTGCCGCGGCTGCGGAGCACGAGCTCCACCAGGACGACGTCGCCCGGGTGGACGGTCCTGGACATCCGGAGCTCGACGTCGGGTCGGCTGCGCATGGCGAACGGCTCAGCGCGGCGGGCGCGGGCTCACTTCACGAGCGGCGCCGGGACGGCGAGGCGGATCGGCCCGCGGGGCGCGCCGCGCTCGAAGAGCTCGCCGCGGCGGTCGGCGACGCCGAGGCGCATGAGGCCGTCCGCGCGCACGAGCGCGAACGGGGCGCGCGGGGCCGGGGCGTCGCGGGCCGCGCCGTCGCGGCCGGCGTCGAAGGGGACGACGAAGACAACGACGTCCTCGGCGCCCGTGGGGGGCGCGCGNTCGAAGGGGACGACGAAGACAACGACGTCCTCGGCGCCCGTGGGGGGCGCGCGGGGCGGGACGGCGCGCGCGCAGCGCATGGCCACGGTGGCGTTCCTGTCCTCGCTGGCGCAGCGGGCGAGCGCGCGCCG
>NZ_JEMA01000399.1 GCF_001589285.1 Sorangium cellulosum
CGGCCCTGGCGCGGGCGGCGGCCCGGGCATCGGTAACCAGGGCACCGGCGGCGCTGGAGCCAGCGGCGGAGGCTGGTGGATCCCCGGAACGGGCGGCGCCGGCGGCTCGGGCGGCCCGTGAGGCTCGCCGCCCGCAGCTCGGCGCGCCTCGACGGCCGGCCANGTGAGGCTCGCCGCCCGCAGCTCGGCGCGCCTCGACGGCCGGCCAGCCTCGCGGCTGCGCCGGCCCTCGGGCACCCCGCTCAGGGGGCGACGAGATCGAGCGATGGGAGGGATTCGCACGCGGTCTGGCCAAGGACGCTGACGTCGGCGCCGCGCACCGCGAGGGCCACGCAGCGCGCGTGGGCGTAGCGGCCTGGTCCCATGCTTCGCCCGATCGTGACCTTGTAGCGCGCGGTGTAGCCGCGCCCCGGGAGCGGCATGGCTTCCTCGATCTTCATCACATCCATGTGGTATCGCCAGCCCACGAACTCCACGATGCGCTGGAGACGATCGACGCCGAAGAGCGGCTCATCTCCGAACACGATGCTCTCCGGATCCAGGAGATAGTCGTGCTGCCCGTTGTTGTCCCAGTACTCGCGCCCGGCGACGATGTACTGGATCGCGAACCGCGCCGGCTCCTGGTGTCCGGCAGGATAGAGGATCCCGGAGAACACCCACCGCTCGGGGGAGCCCCAGGGCGGCGCGGAGTCATACCGCGCCGGGACGACACGCCAGTTGCCGCCCGCGTCCCGGTAATGGACGAGCACCTTCTTCTCGGGGGCGATGTTGTCGACGAGCACCACGCCGGAGATCTCGGACATGGCAGGGTCGCCGACGCGCTTGCGCGTCGCATGTTCAAGACGCACGACGTCGTTCGTACGTGTCATGGCACCTCCGCGCAGCACCCGCCGGGCCGGCTGGGAGGTGCGCACCGCTGGCACAAGCCTCCGTGGAGAGGCGTTCGCCCGCACCGCGAACGCGACCTCGTGCGCCGGAGACGGCGCGCCCGCGGGGTGACGCTGCACCCCTTGCTGGACGCGCGCGCCTCGGGGCTCCGGCAGGCGATCCCCCAGGCCTCGGCCGACGAGCAGGGGCCCTGTTCCGGGATAGGCTCCGTCGCGACCGATCAGATCACGGAGCACGAGCCGCCCGGCGAGGGCGCCCGCTGAGCGCCGCCCGCCGGGATCTTCCGCCGGCCGCGCCTCAACGCGCCGACCGCGCGACCTCGTCGGCCGCGCGCGCCCGCTCCTCCGCCGCCTGCGCCAGCGGCCCCGTCAGGAGCGCCTGCGCCTCGCGGAACCGCGCGGCCACGTCGGACCAGTAGCTCGCGTCCGCGCCCTGCGGCGCCGCGATTTGCTTGATCAGCGCCGCGTCGTACGCCGCGACGCCCGCGTGGGGCGAGGCGGGCATCGCGCGGGCCACCCAGTCGAGCGCGGCGAGGTCGCCGAGGCCGAGCCCCGCGAGCGGCGCCCGCCGCATCATGAGCGCCGCGTCCTCGGGGCCGTTGCGCAGGCCGAGCGCGAGCGCGAGCAGCATCGTCGCCTCGGGCGGGCGCGGCGTGCCCTCGGGCCACGCCGTGAGCAGCGCTGTCGCCTGATCGAAGTCCACGGCACGCCAGTACAGCCGGCCGAGCTCGATCCGCGCCCGCGCGTAGAGCAGCCGCGCCTCGGGCGAGAGCTGGGCCGTACGCAGCGCCGCGCGGTGCTGCAGCGGGACGCCCCGGCCGAGCAGCGCGCGCAGGGTCTCCGGCTGCGCCGCCGCGTCGGCCGGGAGCAGGCGGCCGGCGTAGTACGTCGGCAGC
>NZ_JEMA01000400.1 GCF_001589285.1 Sorangium cellulosum
CTCGCCGCGGCCACGCCGCTCTCCACGTTCGCGTTGTCCCCTGACGACGACGCCTGCGCGTCTGCGTCCGCGGTGCTGCCATTTCCAGCGATCCCGACGGCCATTGCGGAGCGACCCCCGGCGAGGCCTGCCCCCATTCTCGGCGCGCTGTGGTCGACCGAGAGCGCGCTGATCACGCTGAGCGCGCCGCCCGCCTCGAGCGCGCCGCCTCCGCCGAGCGCAGCGCCCGCCTCGAGCGCACCGCCCTCGCCGCTCCCATCGAGCGCGCCGCCCGCGCTGCTCGCACCGCCCCCGCCGAGCGCTGCGCCCGCTTCGAGCGCGCCGCCCGCGTTGTTCGCGCTGAGCACGCCGCCTGCGTCGAGCGCGCCGCCCGCGCCCTCCTCGTCACCCCTCAGCGCCCCGCAGGCGAAGGCGCCTGCCGCCCCTCCGGAGGACACGGCGGACGTCGGCGTGGAGCGCTACGCGACCATCGCCGCGCAGCTCTCCGAGCGGCGCGCGTCCCGGGCCGACGTGCTGGGCGCGCATGGCCTCTCCGAGGCGCGCTTCGCCGAGGTCGAGCGGCGCTGGACCGCCGCGATGGACGACGAGGACAGGCGCGGCGGGCACGCGCTCCGCGACGCCTACGATGCCGCCTACGTCAAGGAATGGGAGTCGCACCGCCGGCCCTTCGAGCTCGCCGACTATGCGCGGCTCACCGTCGCGGCCGAGCGCGGCCACCTCGCCGCCGCGCTCGATTCACTCGGCATCCGCCGCACCCTGTGGGTGCGGCTGAAGCGGGTCTGGGCAAGGCGCCTCGCCGAGAACCGGAGCCTCGCCAGCGGGCTTCAGCGCGAGCTCGCGCGGCAACGCGAGCTGCGGAGCACAGACGCGCACCGCGAGGCCCCGAACCGCATGCGCGCCCCCGGGTCCTGAGAACGACGCTCGTGCCGAGGTGCCGAGGTCACGGAACACGCGGTGATTCAGGCAGCTGAAATCGTAGCCCCACACACTGCCGTCCTCCGTCATGCACGCGAGCGTATCGCGGGTGTCGAGGTCATCCTGGCTCAGGAGGATCGCAGGGCCGCCGGGAGTCTGCTGAGCAGGCCACTCCGCGGCGCTTCCTCCGGCGAGGGCTCGCTCGAGGTGGCGTGGATGCGATGGGCAGGGGCCACCGTGAGCACGCAGTATGGCGCAGCGCGCGGCGTCGGCCTCGCGCAGCAGGCGCGCGAGCGCGGCCCCGCCGGCGGTGCGGTGACATCACCGCCTCGCCTCCGGCATCTCCTCCCCCCGGCTCGTCCACTGGTGCTAGGCTCGGTCGGGAAAGGACGGCATGCACGACATGGATCGGATCACGAGCGACCCCGAAGTGATGCTGGGCAAGCCTGTCATCCGCGGTACGCGCATCACCGTGGAGCATGTCCTGGAGGAGCTGGCAGGCGGCATGACCTTCGACGACCTCCTCGCAGCCCACCCCCAGATAACACGCGAAGACCTCTCGGCGGCCGTCGCGTTTGCCGTCGATGCCGTGCGCCTGGAACGGCTCCGGACGCTCCGGGCAGCCTCTTGATCCTGGCCGACGAGAACATCGCCGCGCCCATTCTGGAGCGCCTGCGCGCGGATGGCTCACCGTCCTGCAGGTCGCGGAGATCGCCCCGACGATCGCCGACAGCGAGGTCCTCCGACTGGCTGCGGAGCACAACGCCATCGTGCTGACCGACGACAAGGATTTCGGCGAGCTCGTCGTGCGGGAAGGATGCGCTCACCGGGGAGTCGTCCTCTTGCGGCTCGCGAGCGTTCCTTATCCGAAGCGAGCCGAGATGGTATCAGCGCTCTTCCGCGAATGCGGCGCGGAGCTCGAGGGGGCCTTCACGGCTCTATCCGGCGATGGCCGCGTTCGCATCCGGAGCCTGTCGCCCAAGCAGGGGACCTAGACAAGGCACGACATCGCGCGCTGCCCGGCTACCTCGGTCACCCGGCACAAGGAGCTTCCGCAGCCGCGCACCTCCCAACCGCCTCCGCGCGCGCCGCCGCTCCCTCTCTGGCACGACATCCGCATAGCCGGGATGCCGCTGATCGCCACAGCCGTGGCGGGGGGAACGGCGCGGAGGAGACCCATGAGCCAGAGACCATCCGATCAACCCATCCAGGTGAAGCCGCTCGCAGGGCACATCGGCGCCGAGATCCACGGCGCCGACATCTCGAAGCCGCTGCCCGACGAGGCCGTGGCCGCCATCCGCGCGGCGCTGCTGAAGTGGAAGGTCGTCTTCTTCAGGGACCAGCCGCTCGGCCACGCCGAGCAGATCGCCTTCGCAGCGCGCTTCGGCGAGGTGACGTACGCCCACCCGCACGAGGACGAGCCGTTCGACGAGCACCCGGAGATCCTCGCCATCGACAGCCGCCGCTACGATCGGCGCTACGGCAGGCGGTTCAGCTACGAGAACCGCTGGCACACCGACGTCACCGCGGCCGTGAACCCGCCGGCGGCGTCGATCCTGCGGGCGCACATCCTGCCGCCCTACGGCGGCGACACCACATGGACCAACCTCGTGGCGGCCTACGAGGGGCTGTCCGCGCCGATCCGCGCCCTGATCGACGGGCTGCGCGCCGAGCACCGCTTCGGGCTGCGGTTCGCGCCGCAGGACCAGGACAGCCCGTACCTGCGCAAGGTGCGCGACAACCCGCTCATCTCGGTCCACCCCGTGGTGCGCGTCCACCCCGAGACAGGCGAGCGCGCGCTGTTCGTCAGCCCCGGCTTCACCAGCCACATCGTGGGGCTGTCGCCCCGCGAGAGCGCCGCGATCCTCGATCTGCTCTTCGAGCAGATCAGCCGACCGACGTACACCGTACGGTTCCGGTGGGAGCCGGGCAGCGTCGCCTTCTGGGACAACCGGGCGACGGCGCACCTGGGGCCGCAGGACCTCGGGCACCTCGACGTGGAGCGCGTGCTCTACCGCGTGACGCTGACCGGGGACATCCCGGTGGGGATCGACGGGGTCCGCTCGGAGATCGTGGCCGGCGAGCCGTTCGGCAAGCGGCCGCCGAGCAAGCTGAAGGCCGCCCGCAAGGAAAGGGCGCCCGAGGCGGAGGTGCAGGCGTGACGGCCGCGAGCGCGGGCGTCGAGAGGACGTCGTTCCTCGGTCCCCGGGGGACGGTGGAGGCGGTGCAGGTCCGCCCCGTGACGGGCGGGCGTTCGCCGACGGCGGCGGTGCTGATCCTGCACGAGGGGCTGGGGCTCACCGCCCACACGATCGCGCTGGCCAGGCGCTTCGCGCAGGAGGGATACCTGGCGTTCGCGCCGAACCTGTACTCGCACGACGCGGCCCACCGGACGTTCACCGAGGCGGAGGTGGCGCGCGGCGTGGGGCTGCTGCGCGCTGTGGATCGCGACGAGGTGGTCGCGCGGCTGCCGGCGGAGGAGCAGGAGCGGCTGAAGAAGGTGTTCGCGTGGTTCAGCAGCCGCGATACGTCGACGTACCTGCCCGACGCGCGGGCCGCGGTGGCGCACCTGGCCGACCGGGCCGACGTGCGCCCGGGGGGGATCGCCGCCGTCGGGTTCTCGCTGGGCGGGGGGCTCGTGGGGCAGCTCGCGGTGGGGGGCGTGGAGCTCGCGGCGGGCGCGGTGTTCTACGGGCAGGCGCCGCCGCTGGAGCAGGTGAAGAGCGTGCGCCTTCCGCTGCAGGTGCACTACGCGGAGGACGATCCGGCGATCACGCCCAGGGCGCCCGCGGTGGAGGAGGCGTTCCGGGCGGCGGGGCGGGAGCTGATCGGGTTCGTCTACCCGGGGACGCGGCACGGGTTCTTCAACGAGACGCGGGCGGTGTACCACGCGGAGGCGGCGCAGCTCGCGTGGCGGCGCACGCGGGAGTTCTTCGCCGAGCGCACCGGGAGCGCGGCGCAGCCGCGGCCGCAGGCGGTCGCCGGAGAGGGCGCGCGCGCGGCGGGGTAGGCGGCGGCTCAACCCGGGTCGGCCGCCTCAACCCGGGTCGGCCGCCTCCGGCGGCTCAACCCGGGTCGGCCGCCTCAACCCGGGTCGGCCGCCTCAACCTGGGTCGGCCGCCTCAACCCGGGTCGGCCGCCTCAACCCGGGTCGGCCGCCTGGCCGGTCGCCTCGCCCGTGGCACGAAGCCTGCCCGTCGGCCGGCCATGACCGCCCCCATCGCCGAGAGCAACGCTCCGAAGCCCATCCACACCGACGACGCAGGCCTCATCGCCGGCGCCGTCACCGTCCCCGCGCCGGCCGGCGACCTCCCCGGCTACCGCGCCCACCCCGCCTCCGGCGGCCCCTTTCCCCTGGTGCTGGTGATCCAGGAGATCTTCGGCGTCCACGAGCACATCCGCGACGTCGTCCGCCGCTTCGCCAAGCGCGGCTACTACGCCCTCGCCCCGGACCTGTTCGTCCGCCAGGGCGACCCGAGCCGCCTCGGCACCATCGACGAGTTCCGCGCCCTCGCGGGCCGCGTGCCCGACCAGCAGGTGCTCTCCGATATCGACGCGAGTGTGGCCTTCGCGGGCGCCTCCGGGAAGGCGGACGTCAGCAAGGCGGCCGTGATCGGCTTCTGCTGGGGCGGGCGCATCACGTGGCTGTACGCCGCGCACAACCCCTCGCTGAAGGCCGCGGTGGCCTGGTACGGCCGCCTCACCGGTGATCGCACCGAGACGCACCCGAAGCACCCGATCGACGTCGCCAGCGCCCTCCAGGTGCCCGTCCTTGGCCTCTACGCCGGCCAGGACCAGGGCATCCCCCTGCCGACCGTCACCGAGCTGCAGGGCGCCCTCCGGGCGGCCTCCGCGCCCGGCGCGGCGCGCTCGGCGATCCACGTCTACCCGGACGCCCCGCACGCCTTCTACGCCGACTACCGGCCGAGCTACCGCCCCGAGGCCGCCGCCGACGCCTGGCAGCGCCAGCTCGGCTGGTTCGCTCAGCACGGCGTCGCCTGACCGCACCCCGCCCGCGCTCCCGCCCCGGCGGCCGCTGCTGCCCATGCAGCAAGCTGCGCTTCCGCTGCTACTCCGCGCGCACCCGCCGCGCGCTCCTCCGGACGCCCCTCGCCCCCCGGCTCCCCCGATCGACTACCCTCGCGCCATGCGCGCGAAGCTCAGGGACACCGAGATCTACTTCGACATCGACGGCATGGGCCTCGTCCCCGACGGCCCCGAGATGCGCGAGAAGCCGGTGATGTTCGTCGTGCACGGCGGGCCGGGCGCCGACCACTCCTCCCACAAGGCCGGGATGACGCCGCTCGCCGATCGGGCGCAGCTCGTCTATTTCGATCACCGCGGACAGGGCCGCTCGGCGCGCGGGCCGAAGGACACCTATACCCTCGAGAACAACGTCGAGGACATGGAGGCGCTGCGCCTGCACCTCGGCCTCGATCGCATCGTGGTCATGGGCACCTCCTATGGAGGCATGGTGGCCATGGCCTATGCGCTCAGGTACCAGCAGCACATCTCTCATCTCATCCTGGTGGCCACGGCGGCCAGCCACCGCCTCATCGACCGGGCGAAGCAGATCGTCGCCGAGCGCGGCACGGAGCGGCAGAGGGCCGCGTGCGAGCGCCTCTGGGCCGGCGCGCTCGAGAGCGACGCGCAGTTCGCCGAGCTCCTCGAGATCCTGGGGCCGCTCTACTCGACCACCTTCGATCCGCAAAAGGCGGCCGAGTCGAGCGCGCGCACCCTCTACAACGTCGATGCGTGGAACGTCGCCCTGGAGCGGTTCATGCGCACGTTCGACTTCACGCCGCGCCTCCCCGAGATCGAGGTGCCCACCCTCGTCATCGCCGGACGGCACGACTGGATCTGCCCGCCCGATCTCTCGGAGGAGATCGCGCGCCTCATCCCCGGCGCCGATCTCCGCATCTTCGAGCGCAGCAGCCACGCGGTGCGCGCCGACGAGCCGCGGGCGCTCCTCGACGCCATCGCCGGCTTCCTGGTCTACAAGCGGTAGCGCGGACAGCCCTCCTCGCGCGGCGTGCCAGGCGCGCGCTACTGGATCCCGGCCTTCCGCATCGCCGCGGGCATCCGCTGGACGATGACCGCGCCGACCTTCTTCCCCACCTCCCCGCTGATCTCGGGGAGCAGCTTCGCGGCCTTCTTTCCGACCGGCGTGCCGTAGAACTTGATGAGCTCCTTCAGCTCATCGGCGGTGAACTTCCCCGCGTAGATCTCGACGTTCCACTGGACGAGCTCGTCGTACGGCAGCACCTCGGCGACGACCGCCTTCAGCTTCCCGGCGTCGCTCGCGGAGATCTTCGCGCCCGCCTGCTGCATCGAGGCGCCCATGTTGGACATGAGCTGATCGAGGAGCGCGTTGTAGACCTCCTTCGGCATGACGAGGTGCGTGAGCTCCCGCGCGAGCTTCTTCTCTGCCTCTCCGGCGTGGGCGCTGCCGAGCGACACGAGCGAGAGGGCGGCCATGACGGCGAGCGAGACGATCCAGGAACGAAGCGCATGCTTTCTCATGCTCCTCCTGTATCACGGACGCGCCGCGTCGCCGGCGCCGTCAGCGCCTGATCACGCCAGCGTCACCTCGTCCCCTACGCGCAGCGCGCCGGATTTCGTCTCGTGGATGTAGTTCTGACCGAAGTTGAGGTCGCCGCGCTTCTGCGGGTCGCGCCGGTACGTGGCGAGCGTGCGGAGCGGCTCCGGGCCGCGCTCCGCGGTGAGCTGATCGGTCGTCGTGACCACGCAGCGGGCGCACGGGCCGCCGGCGCGGAGCACGACGTCTCCGATGCGGACGCGGCCCCACCGGTCCTCGTCGAAGGCGGCGCACCCGCGCACGACGAGGTTGGGCCGGAAGCGATCCATCGGCACCGGCGCGGCGCCGCCCTCCTCCAGGTGCCCGTTCAGATCGGCGAGGGAGGCCTCGGAGATGACGAGCAGCGGGAACTCGTCGGCGAACGTCACGACGTCCTCCGGGCGCGCCACCGAGGGCCGGAGGACGGGCCGGCGGAACGCCTCGCCGATGCGGACGAGCCGCGCCGGGTGCTCCAGGGCTTCGCTGAGCCACGCGGCGGCCTCCTCGCCGCAGTCCTCGGCCTGGAGGCCGGTGCTGCTCCAGACCTCGACGGTGAGCAGCCGCGCGCCCTGCGCCGCGCGCGGCACGGAGAGCGGCGCGCGGCCGGCGGTGCGGAGCGTGAGCGAGCCCGGGGAGAGCTGCGTCTCGATGAGCGCCATGCGCGGCAGCGGACGCTGCGTGAGCGGCTTGCCGTCGGGGTCGATGATCATGAACCGTCGGTCGCCGGCGAGGCCGAGCTCGTCGAGGGACGCCGCGTCGAGCGCGACGCCCCGGCAGCCCTTGACGGGATAGATGTGGATGGCGGAGATGCGCATTGCGCGCGGTTATACCACGCTCCGCTCCCCGCCCGCCGCGCCCCCTCACGCCCTCACGCCACGCCCGGCCCCTCCGCGATGCCAAGCACCTTCCGCAGGTCCATCCCCGCGACGATCTCGGCGTTCTGCTGCACCCAGTCGACGAGCACGGGGCGCAGCGCGCGCGCGATCTCTTCCTTGACCAATCCCTCGACAGCGCTCGGCCCGAGGCGCTGCGGGTCGAGCGCGACGCCGCCGCCGGCCACCAGGGCCCCGAACAGGCGCACGAGCGACTCGACCCCCGCCGCCTGGCCGGCCGCGCCGAGCGGCTCCACCCGCTCGATCGTGATGTCCCCGCCGCGGAGCACGACGAAGCGGCGCAGATCCGCCTGGTCGGCTCCGCCCTTGCGGAGCACCGCGGAGGAGCAGTCGACCTCGATGCGCCGCACGCGCGGCGCCGTCTCGATCTCTTCCCGCGTCCCCTCGACATCGACGCTCGCGGCGATCGTCGCGCCGGCCGGGATGCAGAACCCGTCCGGGCCCACCGCGCCCGCGAGCTCCTGGCGCAGCGTCAGCCGCGCGGAGAGGCGCGCGCCGCGGACGGGGGGACCGCCGCCGCCGGACTCGAGGTTCGAGAGCACCTGACGCACCGTCAGCACGAGATCGCGATCGCTCGTCGGGTCGTACGGGGGCATCGCCATGGGCGTCGAGGTGACGAGATCGCGCATGAACGCGCGGGCCTCGTCCTCGGCCGAACCCTTCCCCACCCGGACGAGGCCCCCCGTGTAGAAGACGTTGGGGGCCATCGCGCCCGTGCGAAAGTCGTACTCGACCTGCTGAAGCCCCATGTCGCCGAGCGGCGGCGGCAGGTCGATGACGAGGTACGGCTCGAACGCGACGCGCAGGAGCGCCGGCGCGAGCGTCAGACGGAGCGCTGTGGCGCTCGACGTCGCGAGGGCGGCCACCCCGGTGCGCTTCAGGGTGGTGCGCGCGGGGAGCTCGAACGAGATCGAGACCGACTCGAGATCGATCCACGAGGGCAGGAAGCTCCAGGCCATCCCGGGATCGTACACCCTCCCCTCGCCCGCGGAAGGGCCGCCTATTGACCCGCCGCCCGGGGCGCACCCATCATGTCCCACATGAATGCAGAGGAATTCCTCGACGAGCTCGATCGCAAGGTCGGCGAGCGACTCGCCCACATCGGCGCCTCCGCCGGCGCGGCCCAGCCCCGGAGCGGCATCGGCATCCCGGAGCTGCTCGCGACCGCGCTCAAGAAGGAGCTCGAGGCGACCGAAGAGGCCGCGCTCTGGCTCACCACCGAGACCGACGTCGAGGTGAAGCTCGCCCTCGCCCGGCAGTGCGGCGACGAGGCGCGGCATTACCGGCTCATCGCCGAGCGCCTCCGCGCGCTCGGCGTCGACCCGGCGGCGCTACCGGCCAGGTTCGGGGCGCCCACGCCGATGTACGCGTACCTGAAGGGGCTCGGCTCCACGGTCGAGCGCGTCGCGGCGGGCCAGTTCACGCGCGAGGCGCTCGCGAAGGTGCACAACCAGGCCTTCATCGAGTACTGCGAGGCGCAGGGCGACGCCGAGACAGCGCGGCTCTACCGCGACGTCATCCAGCCCGACGAGGGCCACCACCACGAGATGGGCCGGCGGCTCCTCGCGCGCCTCGCCGTCACCGACGAGGCCCAGGCCCTCGCGCGCGCCGCCGCGCTGCGCACGCTCGAGATCGCCGAGGAGCTCCAGGAGATCGCGCGCATCAAGATGGGTATCTGCCGAGCGCCCGGGTGCTGACGAGGCGTCACCCAGAGGTGCGAGAGTTCTTTCGATCCGTGTGGTCCGAACCACGAGCGCCGCACCCACCTCGACGCGTCCGGATGGACTGGGGCCTCCTCGCGGCGTTCGCCGTCGTCGGGCTCCTCGAGGCCACGTTCCGCTCCGATCTACCGTGGCGCGCCGCTTCGCTTGTCGTCGGCGTCGGGCTCTTGCCGACGCTGCTGTGGCGGAGGACAAGGCCGCTGCGGATGGTCGTTATCGCGTTTGGCCTCGTCACGGCCATGAAGCTCGCGGCCCTGGCTGCCGGCAGCGAGCCGCCAGGGCTGCACACGATGGCGTATCTGCTGCTGCTTCCCTATGCGTTGTTCCGGTGGGGGACGGGACGGGAAGCGACCCTCGGTTTGTCGATCGTGGCCGCCGCGGCGTCGTTCGATCTGATCTCCACCGGGGCCGGGATCGGGGATGTCATCGGGGGCTCCGCCGTCCTGAGCTCCACCATCGCGCTCGGCGCGGCGGTGCGCTACCGCGACCGCGTGCGCCTGCGAGAGCTCGACGAAGCCAAGCTGGCCGAGCGAGAGCGCCTTGCCCGTGACTTGCACGACACGGTCGCCCACCACGTGTCGGCGATCGCGATCCGCGCGCAAGCTGGCCTGGCAGCCGCGCCGACCCGCCCCGAGGCGCCCATGGACGCGCTCCGCGTGATCGCGGACGAGGCGTCTCGCGCTCTCGGGGAGATGCGCACGATGGTCCGGCTCCTGCGCCGGGACGAGCCGGCCGAGCTCGCTCCGGGCCCGCGGTTCTCCGACATCGAGCGGCTCGCGAGCCCCTCCGCCACAGGGCCGTCCGTCGACGTCAAGCTGACAGGGGACCTCGACAGCCTGCCGTCCTCGGTCGCTGCCGCGATCTTCCGGATAGCGCAAGAGTCGATCACCAACGCCCGCCGGCACGCTCGCCAGGCGACCCGGGTCGAGGTCGATGTCACGGCCGACGATACCTCCGTACGTCTGCGGGTCACCGACGATGGTCATGCGGTCCAGGCTCGCCCTTCGGCGTCGAGGGGGTACGGGCTGATCGGCATGATCGAGCGAGCGGAGCTGCTCGGCGGCACGTGCCACGCGGGCCCGGGCCCACAGCGCGGCTGGACGGTGATGGCTGTGCTGCCCCGGAATGGAAGGTCCACATGAGCATTCGAGTCCTCGTCGCCGACGACCAGGAGATCGTCCGTACCGGGCTCAGCATGATCCTCGACGCCCAGCCGGACATCCAGGTCGTGGGCGTCGCGGCCGACGGACGCGAGGCCGTGAGGCTGGCGCTCGCCCTGCGCCCCGACGTGTGCCTGCTCGACATTCGAATGCCCGGGATCGACGGCATCGAGGCCACGCGACGGCTCGCCGGCCCGACGGTCGACGCTCCGCTCGCGGTCGTCGTGATCACCACCTTCGACCACGACGACTACGTGTATGGCGCCCTCAAGGCCGGCGCCCGCGGCTTCTTGCTGAAAGACGCCGGTCCTGACCTGCTCGCGCAGGCGATCCGCGCCGCCGCCAAGGGCGACGCCTTGGTCGCCCCGAGCGTCACCGCCCGCCTCCTCTCCGCGTTCGCCGCCTCTCAGCCCACCCCGCAACGAACGCAGCCCAGCGACGCCCTCACCGCCCGCGAGGAGGAGGTGCTCCTGACGGTGGCCCGCGGGCGAACCAACGCCGAGATCGCTGACGAGCTCCAGATCAGCCTCAGCACCGTCAAGGCGCACATCGCGAGCCTCATGACAAAGCTCGGCGCGCGCAACCGCGTCGAGATCGCCATCTGGGCCTACGAGACCGGTCGCGTTCGGGGCTGACCCGTCGGACGGCGCCGGGAGGCGCGCCTGGCCGAAAGTAGGATCTCCCCATCGGACTCCTGGTCGACCGAGCTCTGGCCTTTGCGCCAATTGTGCCGCAACAGGGGCGGTGGCTACGTTCGTTTCATGACGAACAAGAGCACCACGACCCCCTCGGCGAGGCGAGGCTGGCTCGTGCCCGCTTCTCTGATCGGCCTGAGCGCGGTCCCCGTAGCTGCCGGTGCGTTTCGCCTGACCGAGCTGAGCTCCGGCGCCGAGATCACCCATCATAACGCGCGCTACTTCGCAGCGCCCCTGCCCATCGTGCTGCACATCGTCAGCGTCAGCGTGTTCGCGGTCCTGGGCGCGTTCCAGTTCTCCTCCGGCTTCCGCCGCCGGAGACCTCGCTGGCACCGCGCGGCGGGGTGGGTCCTGGTCCCGTCAGGGCTCGTCGGCGCGGCTTCGGGTCTATGGATGCAGGCGCGCTACGAGCTCCCCGAGGGCGACGGCGACGCTCTTGCCGTTCTCCGGCTGCTGTTCGGCTCGGCCATGTTGACGTCGCTCCTCCTCGGCGTTGTCGCCCTCTGGCGGCGCGACTTCGTCGGCCACGGCGCCTGGATGCTGCGCGGCTATGCCATCGGTCTCGGCGCAGGGACTCAGGTGCTGACCCACGTGCCCTGGGTCTTGGTTGCTGGCCAGCCGCACGAGGACGTGAGAGCGCTCCTCATGGGCGCCGGCTGGGTGATCAACGTGGCCGTCGCAGAGTGGATCCTCCACAGGAGGTCGATGGCTCCGCCGGCCCCCGCCAGGGCCGTCGTCCAGCTCCCGCAAGCGCCTTGAGGACGCGGGGATCGAGCGCGAGCTCTTCTGAGGCGGTCGCCGCATCGGCGCGGTCGACGTGGCTAGGCGGGCTCTCGGGCCCATGCGCCGAAGACCATGTCGCTGATGTACGTGGCGTTCGCCTTCGCCCGCTCCTCGACGAGGCGATCTTCGAGCGTGTCGACGTCGATCTCGGCCTCGGTGGCGACGCCCCGCTGCACGATGCGGGGCAGCATGGCACGGACGATCGCGACGGTGCGGTAGCGTGTCTGGGGCGTCTGCACGACCGCCTCCGCGCGCACGCGCACGACGGCGAGGCCCGCCTGCTCCAGCACGGTCGCGAGATGGAAGCCCATGTGAATGTCGGCGCCCTCTCGCTCCACCGTGCGCCAGATCCAGTGAGACACGCGCTCGTGGAGCGGGAGGGGCGCGACGCTCGCCGGCACCATCGTGGCGTCGTGCTCCTGAAAGACCACCACGCCTCCGGGGCGCAGGGCGCGGGAGAGGCTGCGCACGGCTGCCACGCCGTCGGGCTGGTACATCAGGACGCGCCTGCCGACGACGGCGTCGAAGTGGCCGAGCTCGGGCGCCAGCGCGCCCAGGTCGCCCTCGGCGAAGGTCATGTTCGAGAGGCCTAGATCGCGCGCCCGCTCCCGGGCCGCCGCGATCGACGGCGCGTCGCGGTCGACGCCCACCACCTGCCCTTGCCCCCCGACGAGCTGCCCTATCATCCGCGAGACATCCCCGCGACCGCAGCCCACGTCGAGGACGCGCATGCCGGCGCCGATGCCCGCATCGACCAGCAGCCGCCCCGTCATCTCGTCCACCACGTCAATCATCATGATGACGACGTAGCGCGCGCGGCGCCTGCGCGGGAGGGCGCCGCTTTCTGCCGGATTGGCGGATCTTTCGGTCGATCGTACCGCCGCCCCCCAGAACCCCTGCGCCCTTTCGCGCCCGCGATGGTTGGCAATTTTCACATCGCGAGAGGAGGGACGAGCTTCCGGGGCGCGGCGCCAGCCGGCGCGCGCCCGCGCCAGCGGCCCGGCGCTAGGTGGGCGCGTAGATGACCAGGTTGCCGTCGCACTGGACCACCAGGAACGCGCCCCGGTGTCCCTGGGTGTTCGACGACCACTTCGGCTGTCCCGCGTAGTCATAGAGCACGAGGTTGCCGTCCGCCTGCATGATCGCGTGCTTGATGGCCTGCCCGGCGGTGCCGGTGGACCACAGCGCCTGCGCCGGCACCCGGTACAGCACGAGGTTGCCGTCGTCCTGCATGATGAGGTGGAACTTGCGGTTCGCAGAGTAGACCCCGTACCCGCGGTTCAGGTAATCGCCGCCGAGGAGCTTTGTCTGCGGATCGCAGTGCTCGCTGGACTCGAACGTGTTGCTGGCCCAGACGGGCTTCACGGCCTGGGCCCGCGCGTCTCCAGCCTGCATCAGGGCGACGCCGAGGCACGCCGCGGGCAGCAGCGCCCGCCGAACGAACTGCACAGCTCCGATCATCACACGCCTCCTTCCGATGGCCTTGCTTCCGATGGCCTTGCTCTTCTTTCCTGCTTTCTTCGGAGATCCGGGTTGACGCGCCCACGCCAGGGACAAGCACGCTCGCGCGTCGTCCGGTGGGCTCACGGCTCTTCCCGTCGTGTCGAATCCATCGCGCAAAGCAAGAGGCAGACCGCAAGGACAATGCGCCGGCAGAGCTCCCCCAGGCGAACGGCGTGAGCGCCTCGCGCGGCGCGGACCGGAGCCGCAGCGCGCTGTCGCTTCCCATCGCATGATCGCCAGCCGCACACCCCGGCCGCGCCGCCCCGCCCGGCCCCCGCCGCGACCGGCAGCGCGCGTGAGCCGTCGCTCCGGATCGATCGCCTGGAGCGCGGCTGCGGCGGCGATGCGCCCGAGCTCGGCCTCGCCGAACAGCTCCCCGACGGCGACGGGCGGTCGAGGCGCCGCGCCGCGCCGCGCGAGCGACCAGGGCGGGAGCGGCCGTTCCGACCGGGTGGGCGCGCGCTCGCCCAGACGCCCCGGCGGTCGCGCGGCGCGTTCGGGACACCAGGGCTCGGCGCGTCAATCGCTGTTCCGAGTCCCATATGCGGGATGGCCCGACGTGCGAAGGCCGCCCAATCCATTCAACCTCTGGATACCAAGGTTGCCTCTTTGTCGCGAGATGCGCCGCGGCGAGGAGCGGACCGGTTGACCGAAGGGGGGTTCTCATGAGCAAATTTCCGGGGGACAGATCGTTCCGGGAGGTGGCCCGGTTCACCCAGGATTGTGGGGCGATCTGCACCCATGCAAGCCAGTATTGCCTCGAGATGGGCGGCGCCCACGCCGACGCGACGCACGTGCGATTGCTCCAGGACTGCGCCGACATCTGCGAGGCGGCCTCGAAGCTCCTCCTGCGCAGCTCGCCGCAGCGCGCCCAGATCACCAGCGTGTGCGCGGCCCTCTGCGACCTGTGCGCGGCGAGCTGCGACAAGCTCACCGGCGACGCCCAGATGAAGACGTGCGCCGACGAGTGCCGCCGCTGCGCGGCCGCGTGCCGGCAGATCTGACCCGGCGGGGCAGCGGCGTCTCTCTCCTTGCCCGCCCGGCCCTCGGGCGGGGGCGCCCGGCGCCGTGCTCGGGACAGCAAGGCGGGACGACCATCGCATCGAGCTTCCTCAACCTCGCCTGAAGTGACGTGCGCTTGAAGCGCCGAGACGCGATCAGAAGAAGAGTCTCCTGGCGTCTCGGCCGCTCCTTCCCTTGAACTGACCCATCGCCTGGCTTTCCCCACCTCCTGCAGGCCGCCTTGCCCGCGGCCTCGCCTCGCGCGCGGCCGACACCCCTCCATGCGCGCGCTCCGCGAGCGGCGCGCGGCGGCGTTCCGCCTCCATGATATCGTCGCGCGCATGCGCTATCGAAGGACGATGAGGGCCGCCGGCGTCGCCCTGCCGTGCGCCGGGTGCGGCGCGGACGCGCCCGAGGCCGCGGTGCGCGCGGCGCGCGATCTGGGCCCGCTGGCGTTCGACCCGGTGATCCGCGGCCGGGACGGCGGGTACAGCGCGCGGTGGGGCGACAGCTCGGTGTGGGTGTTCGGCGACACGACGCTCGAGACGCCGGGGGAAGACGGATCGAGCTGGAGGTCGAGCACGTTCTGCGCGACCGACGAGCTCGACGCGTCGGACGGGCTCTCGTCGCTCACCGAGCCGCTCGACGCGGCCGGCGCGCCGGGGGTCGGACAGCGAGGTCGTGTTCACCGCCATGGCCCCGTCGAGCCCGGAAGCGTGGCCGTACGCCGGCCTCGGCCACGCGGAGCTCGCGCGGGAAGGAGGGCGGGTGGAGTACGTGACGTACTTCCGGGAGACGGGCTTGCTGGAAGGGGAGATCCGGCTGGTCGAGCTGGAGCGAGCTGGAGATCGAGTGACGCAACCCCGGGAAGGCCACGGGCGCGCGAGGAGCACCGGGAGATCGTGAGGCCCCAGAGATGACCATGACCGCTGGCAACATCGTCGCGCTGCTCGGAACGCTGCTCGTGCTGGCGGTCGTCCCTGGGCCCAGCGACGTCGCGGTTGTCGCGAGGTCCGCTGCCTCCGGGTTCACGAGCGCGCTCTTCATGGTCGGCGGGATCGTCGCCGCCGATCTCGTGCTCATCGTGCTGGCCGTCTACAGCTTGACGGCCATCGCGGGGGCGATGGGCGGCCTGTTCGATCTGGCGAGATACGCCTGCGCCGCGTACCTCGTCTGGACAGGGATCGGCTTCTGGAGGGCAAGGGCCGATGCCGTGCCCGCTCGAGAGACGACGAAGGCCTCGCGGTTCTCCGCGTTCCTCGGCGGCTTCTTCCTGACGCTCTCGGACCCGAAGGCGATCCTCTTCTACATGGGCCTGTTCCCCGCGTTCCTTGACCTGTCCAGGGTCTCGCTGGTCGACACGGCCGTCATCATGTCGATCGCCACCGGGGTGGTGGGCGGCGTGAAGCTCGTCTATGCGCACACGGCGGACAGGGCCAGGTTGTTCTTCGAGAACTCGAGGGCAAGACAGCGATTGAATATTACTGCTGGCGCTGTAATGATCGGGACCGGAGTCTACTTGCTCGTCAACAGGCTCGGCACCGGCGGATGATGCGCGGGCGCCGCGCCGCCCGGAACGACAGGACACGGCCCAGCGACGGCGCGACCTGCACGGCGGTGGCGCCGGGGCGCCCTCGCTCGATCTCGGTATCTCCTGCGGGATCGGTGATCCCGGCGCTCCCTGTCCAGGCGCCGCTGCACGTGGATCCGTCGGAGAGCGCCTTCTGAGCATTGATTGTCACCACAGAGGCCCCCGGCGACGCGCGCCGTGACAGGGGAGCTCGCCTGGGGCGTGGCGATCTCCTTGACAGCGACAGGGGACATGCCGTCTGCTGGGCCGCTCTGAAGACAGGAGGTCTCCGATGATCAAGCTCCATGGATTTCCGCTGAGCAATTATCACAACAAGGTGAAGCTCTCCCTGCTCGAGAAGGGGGTCCCCTTCGTGGAGGAGGTGGCGTCGCCGTCCCAGGACGCGGCGTACCTGGAGAAGAGCCCGCTGGGCAAGATCCCGTTCATCGAGAGATCGGGATCGGCTGGCTGTCTCATCGAGTCCCAGCCGATCATCGAGTACATCGAGGCCATCGGGCCGAAGGAGAACCGCCTGCTGCCCGCCGACCCCTGGGAGGCGGCGCAGTGTCGCGCGATCATGTCCGTCATCGACACCAGCATCGACGCCGCGGTTCGCCCGGTGCTGCCCGCGGCGTTCTTCGGCCAGAGCACGACGCCCGACCAGGTGGCCCGGGCGCAGCAGGGCGTCCTGCGCGGCATCGGCGCCCTCCAGCGCATGGCGAAGTTCAGCCCCTATATCGCCGGCGGGGAGCTCACCTACGCGGATCTCGCCGCGATCACGGTCATGCCGATCGCCACCGTGGTGCTCAAGGCGCTCGGCGGTAACGACCCTTACGACGACTGGCCGCAGCTCCACAGCCTCTTCGCGCTGCTGCGACAGCGCCCCCACGTCCAGAAGGTCGAGGCCGAGGGCGCCAAGGCGTTCCAGGACTTCATGGCCAGGCACAAGTGAGGCGCTCGATGCGCTGACGCCTGCCGCGCCGCGCCCTCCGCGTCGGCGCCTGTCACGCCGCGCCGCACCACCGGCGCGCGCGTCGTCCTCCCTGCCGAGGGTGATCCGGCCGCGGGTCGCGCCCGCGCTCCGGGTGATGCGAACGCGCACATCGAGCGCCGCCTCGGCCGGCGCGGCGGCGCGGCGAGGTTCGCGCGCTCACCTCCCGCAGGTACGCCGCGACGCTGGGACAGCCCTCGTGCGCCTCGTACGCGATGCGCAGCCCCCACCGACCGTGGTATCGTACCGATGCAATCCTGCGCGACCCATGCGTCCGCCGAATTCCCTCCGTCGCGCTGGTCTCGCGCCCGACGTCCTCCTGATCCAGGCGCCCAGGGCCCACGCGCGGCGGTGAAAGGAGAGTCATGCACAGGCTTTTACCATTCGTGCTCGCTGGCACCTGGCTTCTCGGCTTTTCATCGACGGCTCACGCGAGGCGCTCGGTCCTCGTCGAGGGCGCGCGGCTGCACGGCGCCAACGGGATGAACGTGGGACCGGATGGCAAGCTGTACGTCGCGAGCTTCCTCGGAAGCGAGATCGCCGTCGTGAACCGCAACAGCGGCGCCATCGTGCGCCGGCTCGACCGGTCGGACGGGGTCGATGGCCCGGATGACCTCACGTTCGGACCGGGCGGCTCGCTCTACTGGACCTCGCTCATGACGGGGAACGTCGTGCGGCGCTCGCCGTCGGGCGACATCACCCAACAGCTCGTCGCGCCCGGGGTCAACCCCATCACCTTCTCCGACACGGGGCGGCTCTTCGTGGCCCTCGATTTCCTCGGTGACGCGCTCTACGAGGTCGATCCGGCGCTGTCGGATCCCCCGCGCCTCATCACGCGCAACCTCGGCTTCCTGAACGGCATGGACTGGGGCCCCGACGGCCGGCTGTACGGGCCGATCTGGACGCAGGGCCGGGTGGTCAGCATCGATGTGGACTCCTGCACCGACGCTGTCGACCCGGAGCTGGAGTGCGATGTTCAGACGGTCGCGGACGGCTTCTTCATCCCCGCGGCCGTCAAGTTCGACGGGCTCGGCCGGCTCCACGCGGTCGATCAGAACGGCGAGGTGGTGCGGATCGACGTCGCGACAGGCGACACGGAGGTCCTCGCGGTGCTCCCCGCCGGCCTCGACAACCTCGCCATCGACGCGCAGAACAAGCTCTATGTCTCGAGCGCCGCCGACGGCTTCGTCGTCCGGATCGCGCCGGACGGGCAGGCGCGCACGCTGCTCCCGGGCGGCATGATCCTGCCCGGCGGCGTGGCCGTGGTGAGCGAGGGAGGCGCCGAGTCGGTCTATGTCGCAGACCTGGCGTCGCTGCGGAAGCTCGACGGCGACACGGGCGCTCTGCTCGACGTGACGAAGTCGTTCCTGGGCAAGACGGAGTTCCACGCGCCCGCCACGGTGTCGGCGGACGGCGCGTCGCTGATCCTCAGCGCGTGGTTCGCCGGCGTGGTCCAGGTCTACGACCCGGCGACGGCGACGGTCCTCGAGACCCACACCGATTTCGCCTCGCCGCTCAACGCGGTCCGGTTCGAGGGAGATCTCGTGGTGGCCGAGCTCGGCGCGGGGCCGGGCGCGGCGCGCGTGGTCCGCAAGACCAGCGGCGGGCTCGAGACGCTCGCGCCGATGACCGTGCCCTCGGGCCTCGCCGTATCGGGCGACGATCTCTGGGCCGCCGACTGGGCCACGGGCGCGGTCCTCCAGCTCGTGTCCGGGGGCGTGACGCTCTCTCCGCCGTTCGAGGTGGCCGCCGGCCTGGACCAGCCGGAGGGGATGGCCGTCGATCTCGACGGCACCCTGCTCGTCGTGGAGAGCGGCAGGCGCCGGCTCCTGCGCGTCGATCCGTCGACCGGGCACACATCGGTCGTGGCGAAGCGCCTCGAGGTGGGGCTCGAGGCGGCCACCGGGACGGTGCCTACCTTCGGGATGAGCAGCGTCGCCGTGGGCCCGTCGGGCGCGATCTACGTCTCCGGCGACGAGGGCAACGTCCTCTATCGATTCTGACGGACGATGAAGCCCGGGCGACGGCGGCGCGCCCCGCGCTCGGGATCGAGGATCACCCGCCCACCGCGTCATCATAAGAAGTGTAAAGCGACCGCGGTCACCGGCGGCGAGGTCGCCACATCCGCGGCCTCGCTCATTGGCCCTCCGGCGCCCCGGGGCGGGCGCGGCGATTCGACCTTGACATCCTCACATCGTTTTGGTTTTCCCTCGTGCTTCGCGGTGAGACTGCGGAGATCGGGCACTTCTGGCTCGCAAGGAGGCAACCGTGGCGGATCGCCAGTTCATCCAGGTTCGCGGCGCGCGCGAGAACAACCTCAAGGACGTCTCGCTGGACATCCCCAAGCGGAAGATCACGGTGTTCACCGGTGTGTCCGGCTCCGGCAAATCCTCGCTGGTCTTCGACACCATCGCCGCCGAGGCGCAGCGCCAGCTCAACGAGACCTTCACCGCCTTCGTGCAGGGCTTCCTGCCGCATTACGGTCAGCCCGAAGTCGACCGCATCGAGCACCTGAACGCGCCGGTCATCATCGATCAGAAGCGGGTCGGGGGCGGCTCGCGCTCGACGGCGGGCACCTACACGGACATCGCCGCCCTGCTGCGGCTGCTGTTCTCGCGGATCGGGCAGCCCCATGCGGGGCCGGCCTTCGCCTTCTCGTTCAACACCCCGCAGGGGATGTGCCTGGAGTGCGAGGGCATCGGCAAGACAGTCCAGCTCGATCTGGACAGGCTCCTCGATCGCAGCAAGTCCCTGAACGGCGGGGCGATCCTCCACCCGGACTTCAAGGTCGGCAAGTGGATGTGGAAGATGTACCCGCTCTCGGGCCTCTTCGACAGCGACAAGCCGATCAAGGACTACACCGCCGAGGAGCTCCACGCCCTCCTCCACGGCGCGGACGTGAAGGTCTCCTTCGGCGAGTTCGGCTCGAAGTACGAGGGCCTCGTCGAGCGCTTCACCCGCATGTACATCAAGAAGGACGCGGCGGCGATGTCCGATCGCAACCGCGCGGTCTTCGAGCGATTCACCACCACGCAGACGTGCCCTGTGTGCCGCGGCGCGCGGCTCAACCAGGCCGCCCTCGAGTGCAGGATCAACGGCCGGAACATCGCCGAGCTCTCCGATCTCGACGCGACGGAGCTGATCGGGTTCCTGCGAGGCCTGACCGATCCGGTCGCCGTGAGGCTGAGCGCCAGGCTCGTCGAGCGCTTGCAGCACCTCGTGGACATCGGGCTCGGTTATCTGAGCCTCGGCCGGGAGACCGCCACCCTGTCCGGCGGCGAGTCGCAGCGCGTGAAGATGATCCGGCACCTCGGCAACAGCCTGACCGAGATGCTGTACATCCTCGACGAGCCCAGCGTGGGTCTGCACGCGCGCGACGTCGCCCGCCTGAACAGCCTGCTCCAGAAGCTGCGCGACAAGGGGAACACAGTGCTTGTCGTCGAGCATGACCCGGACGTGATGGCGATCGCGGACCACGTTGTCGACATCGGCCCGAAGGCAGGGGTGCACGGCGGCCGGGTGGTCTTCGAAGGGGGCTATGAGGCCCTCAAGGACGCTGACACGCTGACGGGGAAGTTCCTGAAGCAACACCTGCCGATCAAGGAGAAGGCGCGGCAGCCCACCGGCCAGATGGTCATCAAGGACGCCACCCTGCACAACCTGAAGAACGTCACGGTGGGCATTCCCACCGGCGTGCTCACGGTCGTCACGGGGGTCGCCGGCTCCGGCAAGAGCACGTTGATCAACGATGTCTTCCTGGCGCAGCACCCGGAGGCGATCGTGATCGACCAGTCCCGCGTGACGGCGAACAGCCGCTCGGCCCCCGCCACCTACACCGGGATCATGGACGACATCCGGCAGGCGTTCGCGAAGGCCAGCAAGGTCAGCGCGTCGCTCTTCAGCTTCAACTCGGAGGGGAGCTGCTCGAACTGCAACGGTCTCGGGGTGGTGTACACCGATCTGGCGTTCATGGAGGGCATCGTCTCCACCTGCGAGATCTGCGAGGGCAAGCGCTTCAAGGCCGAGGTGCTGGCGTACACGCTGCGCGGCAAGACGATCAGCGACGTGCTGGACATGACCGTGGAGGAAGCGCTGGCCTTCTTCTCCGAGAAGAAGATCAAGGCCGTGGTGAAGGCCATGAGCGACGTGGGGCTGGGCTACCTGAAGCTGGGCCAGCCGCTCAGCACCATGTCGGGCGGAGAGGGGCAGCGGCTGAAGCTCGCCACCGAGCTCCACAAGCAGGGCAGCGTCTACGTGATGGACGAGCCCACCACCGGGCTTCACCTCTCCGACATCGGCCTGTTGATGGGCATCATCGACAGGCTGGTGGACGCCAGGAACACTGTCGTCCTGATCGAGCACCACCTCGACGTGATCCGGCAGGCCGACTGGATCATCGATCTCGGCCCGGAAGGGGGCAGCGCCGGCGGCGAAGTGCTGTTCGAGGGGCCGCCGCAGGAGCTGAAGCGCTGCGAGCGGAGCATCACGGCGCGCTTCATCTGAGGTGACCGCGCCAGGGGCGCGGCGATCGGGTTCGTCGGGCCGGAGATGGCCGTGGCCCCTCGTGCAGCGGGCGCATCCCTGCACGGACGACGTGGACCTGCGCTGGTCGCGCCAGAGGCCGGTGTAGGAAAAAGTCTTTACTATCGTGACCTCCTAGGTCGATGACGTCGCCTTGCCCCGAGGAGCGCCGCAGAGAGGACATCTCGGCGGCGGCGACCTCCTTGCGTCAGGCGCCGGGCCCCGGACGTGCGGTGTGCGAGAGCCGCGAGCGGTGTGGGCGGCCAGCGCGATGACATGCGCTCGGTTCATCATGGCACGACGCGTGGCACGCATGCCTGAGCGATGCTAGGTTGCCGGTTTTGATAGCCGTCCAGCACATGCGGAGCGGCGCGCTGCGATGTCAGCCGTTCTCCGTACATGCGCATCGGGGGAATGCTTATCCGCGCAGCGCGAGGGCGGCGCACATGGCCTGTAGAGCACGGCCTCGCGAGGGGCCTTGGAGGAGATTCTTGCGATGAGGCGAATGACCGGCGTGGCATTCCTGGTATCCGCTGCTGCATGCAGCGTCGCCCACGATGGCGCGGGGCTGGATGGGCCTACGGCCGAGGGACGAACCACCCTCGAGATCAGCGGGCACTACTCGGTGTCGATCCGCGTGGATGATCGGGGCATGTCCCACGTCACCGCAGGGGACGAGGTGGCCGGTTATGGCGGCCTCTGCTACGCGATGGCGCGCGACCGGCTCTTCCAGATGGACGAGCTGCGCCGCAGCGCGCAGGGCCGCCTCGCGGAGATCTACGGGCCCGGCGACGGCAACAGCATCCTCGATCAGGACCTCCTCGCTCGCGCGCAGAACCTGTCCGCGTTCGCCGCCGCGCGCTACGCGGCGGCCGCCTCGCGGACGAAGCGCATCCTGCAGGGGTGCGCCGCGGGCGTGAACCAGTACATCGCCGACGCGAAGGCCTCCAGCGGCGGGCTGCCGCTCGAGTTCCAGACGCTCGGCTATCAGCCGGATCCCTGGACACCCGAGGACAGCGTCCTCGCCTACATCTACGTGGGAGTCACCTTCGACACCCTGACGTGGTTCACCAAGCTCGAACGTGCGGCCGTCGCGGCCATCGCCGGGACAGAGGTCGCGACGACGCTGATCAAGGAGGCTCCGGACACCGTGTCGATGTTCGACGCGGCGGGCAACCTGAACCCGATCTCCCAGTTCCTCGTGCCGCCCGGCCCGAGCGCGCCGACCGCGACCATCGTCAACCCGCCGCCGCCGCCTTGCCTGGCGGAGGCGCGCCGGACCGCCGGGCAGGCCGTGCGCAGGGCGCCCGCCAGCGGGCGCGCGAGCAACGCGTGGGCCGTCGACGGACACCTCACCTCGACAGGCAAGCCGCTCCTCGCGACCGACCCGCACTTCCCCCACACCACCCCGTCCGCCGTCTACGTGGCTCAGCTCAAGGTGACAGGGCAATACGACGTGGCAGGGTGGATGGTGCCCGGGTTCCCCGGGTTCCTCAGCGGCCACACAGAGCGCATCGCCTGGGTGCCGACCTACTCGCTCTTCGACAGCGTCGACCTCTACGTGGAGACGCTCCGCGCGGCGCCCGGAGGAAGCCAGGAGGTGCTCGTGGGCGGCCAGTGGAAGCCCGTCACCCGGCGCGTGGAGACGATCCGCGTGAAGGGGCAGCCGAACGTGCAGCGGACGTTCCGCGCGACGCCCCACGGGCCTGTCCTCAACGACGGTCTGGCCGGGCTGGAGTCGTTCGGCACCCTCGCGCTCAAGTCGACGGCGGGCCAGCCGGCGTGGAAGGTCGACGGCTTCTTCGAGATGCCGGCGGCGCTGAACTGGACGCAGTTCAGGGCGGCGGCGCTGAAGCAGAGCATCGGCTGGAACTTCATCTTCGCCGACTACGAGGGCACCCACGGCCACATCGGCTACCAGAACTCGGGCCTCGCGCCGCAGCGCCAGAGCCCGCTGAACGCGCTGTATCCGGTGCCGGGGACGGGAGGACACGAGTGGACCGGGTACGCCACGAACGCCGAGCTGCCCTCGGTCTACGATCCGCCCTCGCACCTGCTGGTGACGGCGAACCACCGGATCGTCCCGCGGGGCTACGCGCCGCAGGGGCGCCCTGTCCACCTCGCCAACTACTGGGACATGCCCTGGCGCGCCCAGCGGATCACCACGCGGTTGACCTCCGCGACGGCGCCGCTCACGCCGCAGGACATGGCGTCGATCCAGCTCGACACGCAGACGACGATCGGGCTGCCGCTGCGCGACAGCTACGTGGCCGCGCTCGGGCGCGCCGGGCTGCCGGCGGGCGATCCGAGCGCCGCCGCGGCGGTGGCGGCCCTGCAAGCGTGGGACGGGAACGCGGCGGCGAGCAGCCAGGGCGCGGCCGTCCACGAGATGCTCACCTTGATCCTGCTGCGCAACCTGGTGAGCGACGTGATCGGCCCCGACGAATACGCGTCCTTCGCGCCCAGCGTGTTCCTCACGAACCAGCTCGCCGGCTTGATGGACGCCCTCGAGAACCCGCGCGCGCCGTACTTCGGCATCACCGCGGGCGTCGATCCGGGGGCGGCGCGGGACCAGGCCGTCCGCGCGGCCCTGGGCCAGGCAGACGCGATGCTCCGCGACGCCCTGGGCCCGGACGTGAGCACCTGGACCTGGGGCGGGATCCACACGCTGACCTACAACCACCCGCTCGCGGGCGACGACGCGCGCTTCGCCATCGGCACCTTCCCCGCGGAGGGCGACGTCGCGACGGTGAACATCGGCGGGTGGTTCGGGAACATCGGTGTCCTGGCGCTCCCGCCCGGCGACTTCGAGGATGCCGGCGGGGTGTGGGCCGCGCTCGATCAGGACTCGCTCAGCGCGACGCGGATGATCTGGAACCTCGCCCCGCTCGACGGCTCGCTCGGGGTGATGAGCACCGGCATCAGCGGGGATCCGCGCACGTGCCACTACGCGGATCACGCGGAGGCGTGGAGGTCGGGTCAGATCTTCACGGTGCCGTTCACGCCCGCAGCGATCCCCTGAGTCGACGAGGCCCGTCAGGCGCCGCTGGCCCGCTCGACGGGGCGGGCCATGTCGTTCAGCGCCGATGGCTCGCCGCGCTCATCGTCTTCCACCGAGACGTCGTCCGGTATCCCCTCCTGTTCGGCGCTCTCGTCCAGGCTCTGGGACACCGAGCAGGTTGAAACCCCGAGAAGACGAACCACAGAGGGCACAGAGGGCACAGAGTTTTTGTTGTTCCTCTGTGCCCTCTGTGCCTCTGTGATTCAAATCTCTTCCTTCCTGGGTGGTTCAAGCTGGCCGGCGCTCCAGGGCTTCGCACGGAAGGGCGGGACACCAGACGCGGCGATCTCCTCCTCGCCGATGGGCAGCTCGTCCCAGGGCTCCACTTTCTGCAGGAGGCCGAAGTCGAAGGCCCAGAAGTACGGCGCGCTCCCGGGTTCGAGCAGGGTGCAGCAGTAATCGGTCATGTACCCGAACCATTCCACCGTGATCGCCTCGCTACACGAGAGGGAAATATCGTCCTCCACCACGCGCCAGGGCACGACATCCATGGACCGAAGCCGACGCGCCCTGGACTCGGCTGCGGGGGCGAACCGGAGCTCATCCTCCGACCGCTTCAGACACGCCCCGGACGCACCTGCGCGAACGAACCGGGCATTGCCGAGATGCCCCCACGTGTTGAAGCTGAGCTCCAGCTCCATGTCCGGCCACACGGGCAGAGAATAGAACATCCTCGTGGTCCAGAACGCGGAGTCCTCCACCGGCGCCGGCGTGATGCGCCGGGGCGCCCCGAGGAATCGAGGAACCACGTCGGCTTCGCGCAGGCTCCCGTTGTTCCCTTCCCGGAAGCTCAGGCCCACGTCCGCGACCATCGCGTTCGCCGTGTCGACCTCCGACGGATCGACGCCCAGCAGCTTCAGGCCCTTCGCCCTGCCCGCGCTGTTTCGCATCTGCGACATGAGATGAACCTGATACGCAACGACAGGCTTCATGATCACCACCCCCCGGGTCTCATCACATCGGAATCCGCACGTCTCGACAACGCGTCCACGTCCGCCGACCGCCCCTGCCGGCCCCTTCCGACGAGCGCCGCTCGCGCGGGCGGCGCGGGCGCGCCGGGCGGCGCGCTACCCGGCCAGCAGCTTGTCACGAAAGAGCTGGAGGACCCGGTCGAGCGCGGCGCGCGTCGGCTCGCCAGGAGCGTCGACGAGCCCGCCTGTCAGCACCGAGTGGTGCTTCTTGAGGGGCTCCTCGGGGTGCCCGTCGGCTTGCTCCAGCTCCACGGCGACGAACCCTTCCCCGAGGCGCTCGCGGAGGAGCTGAAACCGCTCCCCCGGCACCAGCGGATCGCGCTTGAAGCGGAGCCCGATCACCCGGAGGCCCTCCCTGTCGCAGCGCTGGGCCACCGCGTCGAGGGTCGCGGCGTCGCAGTCGATCGTCCGCCGCCGCTCCTTCGTGAGCGCGATCGGGAGCGACGGCTGCGACATCACGGGCGCCAGCACCCGGGCGTCCGCCGCCATCGCGAGCGCGAACCCGCCGGTGAAGCACATCCCCACGACGCCGACGCCCGGCCCGCCGCAGCGCTGGTGCTCCGACGCGGCGAGCGCCCGGAGCCAGTCGACGACAGGCGACGAGCGCCCCGTCGCGAGCACGGTGAACTCCTTGCTGATGCAGGCCCTCGCCATCGACGAGAGGGCGTAGAGCGCGCCCGTTACGCCCGGTCCCAGCAGGGCACGTCCAGGGGTGCCGAAGAGGCTCGGCAGCACGGCCGTGCAGCCGAGCGCCACGACCCTGTCGGCGAACCCGAGCACCTGGGGAGAGATCCCGGGCATCTCGGTCAGCACGAGGACGGCAGGCCCCTTCCCTTTCCGATAGACGTCGTGCGCGACGCCGTCGTGCGTGAAGCGCTCGCGCTCGAAGGTGGCGAGATCGCCCTCCGGCGCCCTGGGTTTGCTCGGTGCCATCACGGCGAACTGCATCACACCACGTTCGCCCGGTAAAGCCCCTCCCCAGCGGCGCTCAGGTCCGTCCGCAGCCGAGCGCCCCTGGAGCAGCCATGGTGATGAGGTCGGGATACGGCGTCACCCCTCCAGGGGACAGAGCGGCTCCGGCTACACCTCGGCGGAGCGCTTCCCGGCCTCGCGGGGCTCTTCCGGCAGGAGCGGGCTCGCCCCGCCGATCCACGCGACCGCCCTCCGCAGCCGCTCCTTCGCGTCGCCCTCGATCACATCGCCGTGGGCGACGACGACGCGATCGAAGTCCCATGCGAGGATGTCGGCGACGCTCCGCGCGGCCGCGGCGCGGTCCCTCATGAGCAGGCGCCACAGGTGGTCCTGCGCTGTCTTGTTCCAGGCGCCGCCGAGCCAGAGGAAGACCTTCATGCCGAAGTTGCGGACCTCGTGCACGTTGAAGAGGAGATCCGTCACGACGAGCGTCCGCGACCGCGCGTGCAGGAACACGTGCTCCGTGATGTACGGCACGCCCTCCACGACGCGCACGCCGAGATCGTCGCCGATCTCCGGCGCCACGCCGGACCGAGGAAGCGGGGTGAAGCGAAGGCCGGAGAGCTTCTTCTCCAGCCCGGGCGCCCCGAGCACGCTCGCGCGCGGCCAGCGCTCGGTAGCGGCCTTCAGGAAGAGGTGGTGGAAGCAGTTCGGGGCGACGAGGGCGCGCACCTCGCCGAGCGCGTCGATCGCCGCGGCGGCGGCGTCGTCGAACGCGAGCGGCGCGTGGATCACGATGCCGCCGTCGGCCCGCCTCACGACGGTCGTCCGCGACGGCAGATCGCCGAACGGCATCCTGAAGTCCTTCTCGTACGCCCACACGTCCTCGGCGATCGCTCGGAGCATGCCGACATGCAACGCGCGCCCGACCGCTCCGTCAAGGCATCTCCACGCGCCTCGGCACGGTCGTTCACGGACCACATCACGCGTCTTCACGGGATCACAGGATGACGAGCGTCACGTCATCCGCTGTTCGGCGTTGCTCGGCCCGTCGACCGTCGCTTCTTCGCCGGAAAGGCCTCATGGAGCGAGCGCGTCGCGCGCTGGGCGTCGGCGCCGCCGGCGCCGTGGCCTCGACCGCCCCGTTCACATCCACATCCGCGCCACGACGCCGTACGTCCCGGGCCCCGGGGACATGCCGACGTCGCCGCCGCCGAGGAGGATCTGATCCCCGGAGATCGCCCGCACCGTGTGCAGCACCCCGAACTCGCCGAGGTCGACGGGGAGCACGCCGCCGTCGCCGAACGCCGGGTCGAGCGCGCCGCCGCACGTGTACCGCGCGAGCAGCGGCGTGGCCGCGTCGCCGCCGTTGCCCGCGACGACGACGGCGCCGCCCGGGAGCAGGACCATGTCCTCGGCCATATCGTCGCCGACGGTGGTCGGCCACGCCGCCACGCCGGCCTCGCCGAACGCGAGGTCGGGCGCGCCGTCCTTGTGGAAGCGGCGGACCTGGAAGTCGCGCGCCCCCGCGCGGCCCGCGTCGCCGGCCACCACGATCGCGCCGCCGGGCGCCAGCGCGACAGCGACAGCGCGCTCGTCGCTCCCGGGGTCGCCGGCCACGATCACGCCCCGGTCGCCGAAGGAGCCGTCGAGCGCGCCGTTCGGCAGGAGGCGCACAACGACAATGTCGCGCTGGCCGTCCGTCGCGGCGGAGCCCGCCACGACGAGGCGGCCGCGGAGATCGATCGCGACCGCCTCGGCGACCGAGGTGGGCCCCAGCGCCACGGTCCGGTAGCCGCGCGGGCGCGCGAACGACGTGTCGAGGGCGCCGTCCGCTGTGGCGCGCGCGATCAGCAGGCGCCCGTCGCGCTGGCCCACGACCACGATCCGGTCGTCGCGCGCGACAAGGCCGGCCCGGATCACCTCGTCTCCGCCGAGGTCGAGCAGGCGCTTGCCGCCGTCGCCGAAGCTCGGGTCGAGCGACCCGTCCTTCGCGTACCGCGCCAGCGCCACGTCCGCCGAGCCGCCCCCGAACCGATCGCGCCAGCCGACGGCGACGATCGCGCCGCCGCGCTGGTCCCCGACGCCGGCCAGGGTGACGTAGTCGCCTGTCGAGGCGGCCCACGAGGTCATCACCATGCCGCCCTCTCCGAACCCGGGGTCGCGCGCGCCGTCCCCGGTCAGCCGGGCGACGCGGAACCGGACCCCGCCGAGCCCGCCCTGGCCCCAGCCGCCAGCGACGATCTCGTCGCCCGCGACGTCGAGCTTGAAGAAGCCGCCGTCGTCGTCGGCGCCGAAGCGCACGCGCGCGATCCCGGTCCCCTCTCCCCCGAACGACGTGTCGAGCTGACCGGCGAGCGCGCTGGCCTCCGCGCCCGCGCAGCGGAGGGCTGCGCCGGCGGGCGGCGCGCTCGCGGCGGGCTCCTCGGCGAGGAGGTGACTCGGGACGAGCAATACGACCCATGCGAAGAGAGCTCTCATGAGGCGATCTGTTGGACGCGCGGGAGATGGTGTCAAACGCGCCGACCGCGTCCACCTCGCGGTTCCGCCCCTGGACGCCGGAGAGCTCGCTATATCGGCTCAGGTGCGCGCTGCCGCCTCGGACGCACCCTCGGCGCCGGCCAGCTCCTCACGGGCGGTGACGCGATCGTCGCTGCCGGCACGGCCAGGCTCGGCCCGTCCTCGCCGGCGCACGGGCCACGCGTTCGGCCGGGCGCCGCTCGACGGCCGCCGTCGCTCGAGTCGGCTCTGGCGCGGCGCTCGGCCGGGCCCGGCGCCGCGGCGCGCGGCATCCTCCGTGCTCTCGCCGCAGCCGTCGCGCCGGCGCTCGTCGCCGCGCGCATCGGGAGCACGCATGCCGCTGCGGATCGAGGAGTACGCGCTGATCAGCGACACGCAGGCCGCCGCGCTCGCCGGGCGCGACGGCTCGATCGACTGGCTCTGCCTGCCGCGCTTCGATTCGGCCGCCTGCTTCGCCGCCCTGCTCGGCGCGCCGGAGCACGGCCGCTTCCGGATCGCGCCGAAGGATCCGGCGCCCCGCGTCGCGCGCCGCTACCGCGAGGGCACGCTCGTGCTCGAGACCGAGTTCACCACGGCCGAGGGCGCGGTGCGGCTCGTGGACTGCATGCCGCTGCGCGGGAGGGCGCCGGACGTCGTGCGCGTCGTCGAGGGCGTGCGCGGCCGCGTCCCCGTCTCGCTCGAGCTCGTCATCCGCTTCGACTACGGCTCGATCGTGCCCTGGGTGCGCTCGGTCGGCGGGGCGCTGCGCGCGGTGGCCGGGCCCGACGCGCTGATCCTGCGCGCGGGGGTGCCGCTGCGCGGCCAGGGGCTCACCACGGTCGCCGACTTCGACGTCCGCGCGGGCGAGCGCGTCCCCTTCGTGCTCACGTGGCACCCGTCGCACGAGCCGCCGCCCGAGGCGCTCGACGCCGAGCGCGAGGTGGAGGCCACGGAGGCGTGGTGGCGCGCCTGGTCGAGCCGCTGCGCCTACGCCGGCCCGCGGCGCGAGGCGGTCGTCTCGTCGCTCGTCGCGCTCAAGGCGCTCACCCACGCGCCCACCGGCGGGCTCGTCGCGGCGCCGACGACCTCGCTGCCCGAGTCGATCGGCGGCGTGCGCAACTGGGATTACCGCTACTGCTGGCTGCGCGACGCGACGCTCACGCTCTACGCGCTGCTGCTCGCCGGCTACAGCGAGGAGGCCGCGGCCTGGCGCGACTGGCTCCTGCGCGCCATCGCGGGCGACCCCTCGAAGCTCCAGATCCTCTACGGCATCGCGGGCGAGCGCCGGCTGCGTGAGTTCGAGCTCCCCTGGCTGCCGGGCTACGAGGGATCGAGGCCGGTGCGCACCGGCAACGCCGCTGTCGCGCAGCTCCAGCTCGACGTCTACGGCGAGGTGATGGACACGATGTACCAGGCGCGCCGCTCCGGCATCGCGCCGGAGGCCGAGGCCTGGCGCCTCCAGCGCAAGCTGATGGATTTCCTCGAGTCGAGCTGGCGCCGGCCCGACGAGGGGATCTGGGAGGTGCGGGGCGGGCCGCGCGCCTTCACCTACTCGCGGGTGATGGCGTGGGTCGCGTTCGATCGCGCCGTGAAGACCGTCGAGCAGCTCGGGCTGGAGGGCCCGGTCGAGCGCTGGCGCGCGCTGCGCGGCGCGGTGCACGCCGAGGTGTGCGAGAAGGGGTTCGATCGCGGCCGCGGCGCGTTCACCCAGTCGTACGGCAGCCGGGAGCTCGACGCGAGCACGCTGCTCATCCCGCTCGTGGGCTTCCTGCCGCCGGACGATCCGCGCGTCGTCGGCACGGTGCGCGCGATCGAGCGCGAGCTCCTGCGCGGGGGCTTCGTGCTCCGTTACCCGACCGGGCCCGGGGGGACGGCCGACGGCCTGCCCGGCGACGAGGGGGTGTTCCTCGCGTGCAGCTTCTGGCTCGCGGACTGCTATGCGCTCATGGGCCGCGCCGGCGAGGCGCGCGCGCTGTTCGATCGGCTGCTCGCGCTGCGCAACGACGTCGGCCTGCTCTCGGAGGAGTACGATCCCGCGAGCGGGCGGCTGCTCGGGAATTTCCCCCAGGCGTTCAGCCACCTTGCGCTGGTCGGCACCGCATTCAACCTGGCCTCTGACCAGACCGGTCCCGCGAACCAGCGATCCCGCTGATGAGGCTCGGAGGAAGCTTCGATGCGCGCCATCACGGTCGAGCCCGGCAAACCGGTCTCCGGGCTCCCGGAAGACGTCCCCGGGCCGCCCGCCGAGCACGGGCCGGTGCTGGTCAGGACGCTCGCCGTCGGCGTGTGCGGCACCGACGTCGAGAGATCGTGAACGGCGGTTACGGGTGGGCGCCGCCGGGCAAGGCGCGGCTCGTGATCGGGCACGAGTCGCTCGGCGAGGTGATCGAGGCGCCGCCCGGCAGCGGGCTCGACAGGGGCGACTGGGTGGTGGGCATCGTGCGCCGCCCCGACCCGGTGCCGTGCGCGAGCTGCGCGCAGGGCGAGTGGGACATGTGCCGCAACGGCCTGTACACCGAGCGCGGCATCAAGGCGATCGACGGCCATGCCTCGGAGCGGTACCGCATCGAGCCCCGGGACGCGGTTGTCGTCGACAGGAAGCTCGGCGAGCGCCCGTCGCTACCCGCCGAGGAGCGCCCGCGTCCGCTGCTCGGCGCGGCGCCCCTCGTCGGTGAGCTGGTCGATGAACCGCTCGATGATCGGGCTCCGCCGGAAGTTCTCGCGCGTCATCAGCTCGACAGGCAGCGGCTCCACCTCGGCGATCTCGACGTCGAGCCGCGAGCGCGCCACCTCGGTCAGCGCCAGCGCCGGCGCGAGGCCGATGCCGAGCCCGCCCGAGACGTACGACACGAGCAGCGACACGCTCGACACGTCGATCGTCGAGACCGGCCGGATCCGCTCGCGATCCAGGTAGGCGTCGAGCATCCGCCGCCCCACGCTGCCGGGCGCGAGCCGGAGCAGCGGCTCGCGCCGGAGCCGCTCGCGCAGCGCCGGCGCCTTGCCCTTGAGCCGCGGCCCCACCCAGAGGAACGGCTGCACGAACAGCGGCTGCTTCACGAGGTCGCCCCCGGCCGACGACGCCGACGCGAGGCCGAGGTCCACCTCCCCGCGCTCCACCCACCGCGCGGCGTCCACCGAGTTCGCCGTCGTGATCGCGAACCGCACCGGCGCGCGCTGCTCGAGCATCTGCCGGATCACCGGCACGAGCAGCCCCTTGCCGAGGTAGTCGCTCGCCGCGAGCCGCAAGGTCGTCGACGACTCCCCCGAGAGCTCCGACAGCAGCTCGAACACCCCCTCTGCCTGGTCGAACAGCCGCGTGATCGCCCCGAGCGCCGCCTCGCCCGCCGGGCTCAGGCGCACGCCGCGCCCGTCGCGCTCGAACAGCGCCACCCCGAAGTGCTCCTCCACCCGGCGCACCTGCTGGCTCACCGCCGAAGGCGTCTTGTGCAGCCGCCGCGCCGCCTCGGCGACCGAGCCCGATCGGGCCACCAGCAGCACATCCTCGAGCGCGGGGAGGAGCGACGCGTCCATGTAGCGTTACTTAACCCATCGTGAAAAAAGTTTCATTCGACTTAATCCTCCCGTTCCCGCATAGTCCTGCCGCCAGCCCGACGCTGCGCCGACCAGGAGCGCCCCGGCGGCCTCCCGCTCCCGCGGAGGCCGCCTGCGCGCGACGTCGGCGCGCCGGCGCCCGGGCCGGTCCGCTTCGCACGCCGTCCCCTTCAGCCGCGTTCAGCCGCGCCCCGAGAGGCCATCATGGGCAAGAGTCTCTATGACAAGGTTTGGGACCTCCACAAAGTTCGCACGTTGCCGAACGGCGAGGACCAGCTCTTCATCGGCCTTCACCTGATCCACGAGGTGACGAGCCCCCAGGCGTTCGGGATGCTCCGCGACCTGAACCTGCGCGTGCGCATGCCCGAGCGGACGTTCGCGACGCTCGATCACATCGTCCCCACCGACAACCGCAAGCGGCCGTTCAAGGACTCGCTCGCCGAGGGGATGGTCGACGCGCTCAAGAAGGCGTGCACCGAGCAGGGCGTCACCTTCTTCGACCTCGAGTCCGGGCGGCAGGGCATCGTGCACATCATCGGCCCCGAGCTCGGCCTCACGCAGCCCGGCATGACGATCGCGTGCGGCGACTCGCACACGTCGACGCACGGCGCGTTCGGCGCGATCGCGTTCGGCATCGGGACGACGCAGGTGCGCGACGTCCTCGCCACGCAGACGCTGAGCCTCCAGCGGCTCAAGGTCCGGCGCATCCAGGTCGAGGGCAAGCTCGGCCCGGGCGTCTACGCGAAGGACATCATCCTCGAGATCATCCGCCGGCTCGGCGTCTCCGGCGGCACGGGCTACGCGTACGAGTACGGCGGCTCGACCATCGAGGGCTTCTCGATGGAGGAGCGCATGACCCTGTGCAACATGTCGATCGAGGGCGGCGCCCGGGTCGGGTACGTCAACCCGGACCAGACGACGTTCGATTACATCAAGGGCCGCCCGTACGCCCCGGCGGGCGAGGCGTGGGACAGGGCGCTCGAGTACTGGCGCTCGATCGCGTCGGACGACGACGCGCGCTACGACGATGTCGTCCGGATCGACGCGGGTGAGATCGCGCCCACGGTCACCTGGGGCATCACGCCGGGCCAGGCGATCTCGGTGAAGGAGAACGTCCCTGCGGCCGAGGACGTGGCGAACGAGTCCGAGCGGGCGCTCATCCGCGAGGCGCTCGAGTACATGCGGCTCGAGGGCGGCAAGCCGATCGAGGGGACGAAGATCAACGTCGCGTTCATCGGGAGCTGCACGAACGGCCGGCTCTCGGACTTCCGGGAGGTCGCGCGGCGCATCCAGGGGCACAAGGTCGCGCCGAACGTGCGCGCGCTCGCCGTGCCCGGGTCGATGGAGGTCGCGCGCGCGGCCGAGGCCGAGGGGCTCGACAAGGTCTTCCGCGAGGCCGGCTTCGAGTGGCGCGAGCCGGGCTGCTCGATGTGCCTGGCGATGAACCCCGACAAGCTCATCGGCGACGAGCTGTGCGCTTCCTCGTCCAACCGCAACTTCAAGGGCCGGCAGGGCAGCCCCACCGGCCGCACCGTGCTGATGAGCCCCGTGATGGTCGCCGCCGCCGCCGTACGCGGCGAGATCGCCGACGCCCGTGACGTGTTCGGAATCTGACGACGCTCGCACCCGAGGGAGATCCCAATGGCACTCGACCTGATCCAATCCGTCACCGGCCGCGCCGTTCACGTTCCGGGCGACGACATCGACACCGACCGCATCATCCCCGCGCGCTTCCTCAAGTGCGTCACGTTCGACGGCATCGGCGAGCACCTGTTCCGCGACGTGCGCTTCGACGAGCGCGGCCAGCAGCGGGAGCACCCGCTGAACGACCCGCGCTTCGCCGGCGCCACGATCCTCATCGCCGACCGCAACTTCGGCTGCGGCTCGTCGCGCGAGCACGCGCCGCAGTCGATCGCGAAGGCCGGCTTCAAGGCGGTGATCGCCGAGAGCTTCGCCGAGATCTTCTTCGGCAACTCGACGACGCTCGGCATCCCCTGCGTCTCGGTGGGCCGCGAGCACCGCGCCGCGCTCGTGGCCCGCGTGAACGCCGAGCCGTCGACGCCCGTCACGGTCGACCTGCAGGAGCAGGTCGTCCGGGCCGGCGACCTCACGGTGCCCTTCACCATCAAGCCCGGCGCGCGCGAGTCGCTGATCCGCGGCACCTGGGACCCGATCGCCCAGCTCCTCGAGGGGGCCGACGAGGTCCAGAAGGTGGCCGCGCGGCTGCCGTACATCCAGCAGCGCGCCGCCGCGCAGTAGGCGCCGCCCGATCCGCCGCAGCGCGGCGGAGCTGGCTCAACGTGGCACGCAGCCGCCGCTCCTGCGCAGCGCCCCCCTCCACACGCGTCACCCGACACCGCACGGCGCAGGGCCGTGAGGCTCCGCCGCCCGCGCCCTGCGCTGGCGCGACGTCCTGATGTCCATTCCGCCCGTCGTGAGCCGGCACGCCCCGGGGCGCACCTGGCTCAACGTGGCACGTTCCCGACACTCCCCGTCACACGGCGGCCCTGTCGCGCGCCGCTTCGGCCCGCGGCGGAGGTCGCGCGCGGCCCGAGGCGCGGCAGGAAAGCGCCGAGATCGTCTGCCCGGAGCGCACGGGGTGGCGGCCGGACGGACGTGGCATGTCAGGTGCTTTATCTCCGGGCGAGCTCTCCGAGCCGGCGCTGAGAAGCCGCGGAGCAGCAGCGCTCCGCATGCCGCGGCGCAGAGCCATCGTTGCTTGATCGCGTGTCTGCCACAGGCACGCAGGACGGAGTACACCCATGCGATTCGCGATCTTCTCCTCTCTTCTCTCGCGCTCGTCGACAGCGCGCTCCTCGCTTCAGGGGCTCATCGCGCTCTCTGCGCTCGTGGTGCTCACCGGCGCCAAGGGGCAGGGCTGCGGGGGCGTGGACGAGCCGCAGCCGCCGCCCGATCCCGACTGCGGGCCTGGCTTCCACTGGGAGACGGTCTGTTCGCCGTGCGACGTCGGCGAGATGTGCGAAGCGCAGTGTGTGCCTGACGACCGCTGTCCTCGGGGGTGGCTCGAGCAGACCACCTGCGGCGGCAGCACCCCCGTCACGACCACCGCGGGCCAGGGCGGCTCGGCCGGCGGCGTCGGCATGCCTGTCGATCCGGGGTGCTGGACCGAGTGCGTGCCGCCGCCTCCGATGTGCCCGCCGGGCACCTACGAGCAGTTCGTGTGCGGCACCGGCAGCTCGACCAGCAGCACCACCGGCGGCGGCGGCTGGGGCAGCGCCAGCGCGGGCGGCGGCGGCTGGGGCATGGGCGGCTCTCCCGGCGACGCCGCCGCGGCGCCGCCTCCCGACATGTGCTGGACCGAGTGCGTGCCCGTGCCCTACTGCCCGCCGGGCACGACGGCGCATACCGTCTGCGAGGGCAGCAGCGGCGTCACGACGAGCAGCGTCAGCGTCGGCGTCGGCGGCTCCGGCGGCGCTGACAGCACAAGCGGCGTCGGCGGCTCCGGCGCGTGGGACGGCGGCGGCGGCGCCGGCGGGGACACGGCCCGGCCGGCTCCCCCCATCGACGGTTGCCGGACCGAGTGCCTCCCGGTGGAGCCCACCTGCCCGCCGGGCACGAGGGAGCAGACCGTGTGCGACGGCGGCAGCAGCGTCACCGTCGGCGTCGGCGGCACGGGCGGCGGCTCGGGCGCCAGCGAATGGGGCGGTTGCTGGACCGAGTGCATCCCTGTCGAGCCCTACTGCCCGCCGGGCACGAGGGAGCAGACCGTCTGCAACGACGGCGACGTCATGGTCGCCACCTCGGGCAGCACCGGCACCGGGTACGGCGGCAGCGGCGGCAGCGGCGGCGCGTATCCCGGCGGCGGCTGCTGGACCGAGTGCATCCCTGTCGAGCCCTTCTGCCCGCCGGACACCATCCCGGCGACCGTCTGCGAGGACCCCATGCCCGGCACGTCCGGCAGCAGCGGCTCCGGCTACGGCGACGGCGACTTCGCGGACCCCATTCCGGGCACGAGCGGCAGCAGCGGCACCGGCTACGGCGGCAGCGGCGGCGCGTACCCCGGCGGCGGCTGCTGGACCGAGTGCATCCCTGTCGAGCCCTACTGCCCGCCGGGAACGACCGAGCAGACGGTCTGCTCCGGCTCAGGCACCACCGGCACGGGCGGCGCGGGCGGGTACCCCGGCGAGTGCTGGACCGAGTGCCTGGAGCAGCCCACCTGCCCCCCCGAGGCGACCGTGCGGACCATCTGCGAGGAGCCGAGCGGCGGCGGCGGCTCCGGCCCGGTCTGCTGGACCGAGTGCGTCCTGATGCTGCCGTGACGCGGCGGGCGCGAGCGGCGCGAGCGATCCCTCCCGCCCGCGGGAGGATCGCTCACCGCTCCCGGTGAGGAGACAGACGCGGAGAGCGCCAGAGGGGATTCCAACCCTCTGGCGCTTTTCGCATACCAGCGGTCACCGAGGGCGCCGGGGCGTCCCTGCGCGGCCGGCTCCGCGCCGACGCGGTGCGCCCCGTACGATTTTGCGAAGGACGACCGGGCCCGACCGCATCCAGGGGCAGGAGGCGGTACCATGAGCCTGGCCCACCCATCAGCGTCCCTCTGCCGGGCTTTCAGGCGGCCCGTGGCCCTGCTGATCCTCGCGTGCGCGGCGCTCCCCCTCGCGGGGTGCCCCCTCCAGGACGCCATGATCGCCCGCGCCGACGGCGAGCCGTCGCCCCGCGGGGAGCCCGCCCCTCCCCCCGGGGACGAGATCACCCACGTCGAGGTCCCGGAGAACGCCGGTGGGGGGACACCCGGCGCGGGCGGCGGCAGCGGCGTCGAGGAGGGCAAAGCCCCCGTCGACGAGAACGCCGGCAACAGCGCCGGCCGAGAGCCTCCCGGCGATTCCGACGCGGTCCTGTGCACGGCGAGCTTTCCCATGACCCTGCGGGACTTCCCCAAGAAGCACCCGGATTTCGGGCCCTCCCAGACCACGAACGGGAAGAACGTCGAGGCCAAGAGCGAGCTCGAGAACGGCAGGCCTGTCGACGCGAACCCGCCCTCGGACGAGATCAATCAGGACGACAGCTTCGACGAATGGTTCAAGGACGAGCCGGGCGTCAACATGACGTTCGACAGGGTCATCCACCTCGACATGTGGAGCACCGGCGGCCACCTGGGCGGCAGGGATTTCTACTTCCTCGACGGCGTCGGCTTCGGCAACGAGGGCGAGGCGCACAACTTCGGCTTCACGGCGTCGTTCGAGCTGCCGTTCACCTACCGGATGGGGGCCTTCTTCTCCTTCGACGCGAGCGACGATGTCTGGATATCGATCGACGACAGCATCGTTGTCAGCCACTCCGTGCGCGACGGGGTGAACGGGACGACCGTCCGCCTGGACGACGAGGCCGCGAGGCTCCGCATGCGGCCCGGGTCGAAGCACAAGCTCAAGGTCTTCTACGCCGAGCGAGACGGCCGCTCCTCGGTGTTCCGGCTGAACACGGCGCTCGACGTCCCCTGCGAGCCGACCCTCCAGTGAGCCGCCCGCGGGGCCGGGGAAGAGCGCCCCGGCCTCAGCCCGCTCGCCGCGCGGCGCGCGCCGCCTTCGCGTACATGAAATCGAAGGCCCACGCCGGGAACACGGTGGCCGCGAAGCCCGCGCCGAGCCCGTAGAGGATCTCGTCGAGCGGGACGCCGAGGAGCGCCCTGCCCGGCAAGAGCACGCTGGGCCGCCAGGTGCGCGCGAACACGCCGGGCACGAGCGCCGCGAAGACGAGGCACAGGCCGAGGTAGAGGGCCGCCGACAGGAGCGCGCCGAGCAGGCTCGGCACGAGCAGGTCGCCGCGCGCCACGAGGAGGGCCGCGGCGGCCGCCGCCATCGCCGCCACGGCGGCGTAGAGGATCGGCACCCCGGCCGCCAGCAGCGCCCCGGCCAGCGCGAGCACGAGCGCGACGACCGCGGCCGCCCTCAACCACGGTCGGGCCGACCTCGACCACGTCGGGGTCGCCGGGGTCGCCTGGGTCGCCGGCGGGGCACAGGGCACCGGCGTCCGGCGGAAGACAATCGCATAGGCGGTCGAGGAGAACGCGCTGAGCCCGATGAGGAACAGCAGGTCCTCGACGCCGAACCCGATCCGGTCGGCCAGGTCGAACAGGAACTTCGGGGTCCAGTACGCCGGGTAGAACAGCCGCTCGGTCGCCGCGAACGGCAGCGAGGCGAGCGCCGTCCGCCGCATCAGGGCGCGCAGATCCGGGCGCGCGAGCCAGATGACGCCCCCTGGCAGGAGGAAGAGCAGCGAGAGCAGCAGAAACTCGTGGGTCATCGCGCCGCCCTCCTCGGTCATCGCGCCGCCCCCTCCTCAGCGCGCGGCGTTCGCTAGCCACGCCGTGACGGCGACAAGCGACAGCGTCGCCGCGCCCGCGGCCCCCACCCGGACCAGCAGCAGCCGCGAGCCGGGCGGCGCCGGCCGGGCCAGCAGCACGACGAGCGCCGCCGCCGCCGGGATCAGCAGCCCCGCGCCAGGGCGCAAGCCCGCCGCGCCCAGGCCGACAGGCGCGAGCAGGAGCGACAGCCCGTTCAGGAGCGCCACCCACCGCGCGGCCCGCTCCCCGCCCACGCGCACGGGCACCGTCCGCTTGCCGCTCTCGCGGTCCGAGGGCTCGTCGGGGAGCGCCGTCGCGATCGCGCAGCCGAGGTGGCTCGGCAGCAGGCACGCGAGCAGCGCGACAGGGAAGCGATCGAGGGCGCCCCCCTGCGCCACGTAGCCGTAGAGCGGCAGGACCACGCCGACGCCCACCACCTGGAGCAGCTCCCCGCCGCCGCTGTACGAGAGGCGGAGCGGCGGGTAGCTGTAGGCCCAGAGCAGCAGGAGCGCCGCGATCGCGAGGGGCACGAGGAGCGGCGCCGCGGGCGCCGGCACGGTGGCGGCGAGCCACGCCGAGACGACCAGGAGCGCCGCGGCGCAACCGAGGGCCGCGGCGCCGAGCGCGCGCGGCGAGAGGCGCCCCTCGACAAGCACGCGCGAGCCGCCCGAGAACGGCGTGGCGGTGCGGTTGCGGCGGTCGGTCTCCTGGTCGGCGACGTCGTTGGCGTGGACGATGAAGAGCTGGTCGAGCAGGCCGAAGAGATGGACAGCCGCCAGCGTCGCGAGGTCGAGCGGGCGGCCGGCGGCCCGCGCGCCAAGGAGCTGCCCGAGCAGCAGCGGGAGCGCGATGGTCGGCTGCGAGGCCAGCCGCGACGCCCGGATCCAGGCCGAGAGCGCCCCCGGCCGGGCGCTCATCGCCGGTCGCCCCGCGACAGGCCGAGGCGCTCGGCCAGCTTGGCGCGCAGCTCGGTGAACGGCAGGTCCCAGCGGCGCTCGCCGTCGAGGCGCCACGCCTTGAGCGGGATGAGGTCGACCTGGGCGAGCAGGTGGTGGAGCTGCGACTCCTCGCGCGGCTCGCGGATGAACGAGAAGGGGTTGCGGAACTCCCGGCCGTTGAGCTGCGAGTACTTGCGGTCGTTGCTGGCCACGAGCTCGATGAGCGCCTGCTGCCGGCCGTCGAGGTAGTCGAAGAACGCGAGATCGAACGGCCCGACGCCCGCGCGCTCGTCCGGCTTGCGCATCACCCAGCGGGCCCAGTCGTAGCCGTAGAGGAAGTCGTGCGCGTAGCGGAAGCGCAGCTTCGACTTGTTGCCGAAGCCGAGGCAGAGCGCCACCACGCGCCGGGAGAAGTCGCCGATCGCTGGCGCGCTCCCGGCCTGCCACATGCAGCAGGCGAGGTAGTCGAGGTCCCAGAAGATGTTGTCGGGGAAGTTGTCGGCGACCGCGCAGATCACCTCGCCGAGCGCGCCGACGAAGGCGCGCGCGCGCTCGGCGTCCTCGCTGCCGTCCATGATCTGCTCGACCAGCGCGACGGGGGTGGGCGCGCACGGCCGGCCCGGGGCGACCGAGGCCCGCGCGCCGAGCAGCGGGGTGAGGCGCGCGAGCTCGTCGCGCGCGTCGTCGGGGAGGACGGGGATCCCTGTCACGCCGGCACCCCCCCGGCGCGGAGCCCGGCGGCGAGCACCGCCGCCGACAGCGCGGCCGTCCCCCACCAGATCGCGCGGTGGAGCTCGCGCTTGTAGGCCGCCTGGGCGGCGAAGGCGTTGGTCACCGCCGCCGGGCTCCTCCGGACGAGCCGCGCCCCGAAGTGGAGCGCGACGGCCGCCGCGGGCGCGACCGACCACGGCGGCGGGGCGGGGTGGCCGGCGAGCGACGCCGCGGGCCAGAGGACCGCGCCGAGGCCGAGNGAGCGACGCCGCGGGCCAGAGGACCGCGCCGAGGCCGAGCAGGGCCTCCGTCGCCCGGCGCGTGACCGCGTTGCCGAGGAGCGTGGCCGCGGTGCGCTTGCCGCCGGCGCGGTCGCTCTGCTCGTCGGACAGCCCGCTGGCGAGGGCGCTCGCGAGGGCGCAGAGGAGCAGGCCCGGCAGGAGCGCGGCGAGCCACGCCGGCGCCCACGCGCCGCACTGCGCGTAGGCGTGCAGCAGCGGGAGGACGCCGCCGACGCCGGCCATCTCGAGGAGCTCGCCGCCGCCGCGGTAGTTGAGCCGGAGCGGCGGCAGCGTGTAGGCGCCGAAGACGAGCAGCCCGAGCGCGGCCAGCGGGAGCAGGAGCGGGCGATCGAGCGCGACGCCGGCGCCCCAGGCAACGAGCAGCGCGGCGGCGCCCGCCCCGAGGCCGGCGAGGAGGAGCGCGTGGGCCGGGAGGATGCCGTCCGGGATGGTCTTGGGCGAGCACCCGTCCGGGAACATGCGCCGCTTGAGGGCGTCGACCTCACGGTCGCCCCAGTCGTTGAGGAGCACGACGAAGGCGACGTCGGCGACCATCCACAGCGCGCCGAAGGCGAGCGCGCCCGCGTCGATCCGTCCGGCGACGGCGGCGCCCACGGCCTGCCCGCACAGGGCGGGGACGAGCACCTTGGGCCAGCTCGCGGGCTTGAGCGCGTACCACCACCGCGCTCCACGGCTCATCGACTCGACGCGCATGGATCAGGTCCTTCTGCTGCTAGCACAAGAACCTCCGCGCTTTGCGGCCCACATGAGATCGCTCCGCGAGGGGAGCGGCCTCCGCCGGGCGCGGGCGCCCGCGACGGCGCGCCCCGGGTCGAGCCCGGCGGCGCGTCGGTGCGGCGTTTCCTTCGCCGCCGATCTGGGCCACCTTATCCCCCCGACAGCCTCGACACGCGACCTCGTGCGCTACGCCCTCCCCCCCTCCCCG
>NZ_JEMA01000401.1 GCF_001589285.1 Sorangium cellulosum
GGGGTGACCGTGGCGCTGGCCGCGCCGGCGTCCGGCGCCGCGTCGTCCGGCGATGCAGCCACGGCCGCCTCGGGCTCGCCCCCGGCGCGGAGCAGGAGCCAGCTCCCCATGCCGAGCACCCCGAGGCCCAGGACGACCGCTGCGGCGACGACCGGCGTCCAGCTCGGCCTCACCGGCACGAGCGCCCCCCCCGTGACGGAGGTCACCGAGGTCTCCATCATGGTCGCCGCGAGGGGCGCCCCCGCCGCGCGAGACGGGTGATCCGGCGGGCCCATCGGCGCGACGCCCGTCATCGAGGGCGCCAGCATCGCGGGCGCCGTGGTCATCGCGGGCGGCGTCGTCGCCTGCGCCGCGCTCGCGGGCGTCATCATCGCGGGCGCCGCCGTCCCGTGCGTCCCCAGCGCGGCCGTCGTCGGCATCGGCGTCGCGAGCACCGACGTGGGGGAGCTCCCCAGCGACCAGGGCGGCGCGCTCGCGTGGGGCGCCGGCCCGCTGCTCGGCGTGGCGACGCCGAGCACGTCGGCGAGCGCCTGCGCCGCCTCGCTCGCGGTGCGGAACCGCGCCGCAGGATCGACGGCCGTGGCGCGGGCGAACCACGCGTCGAAGCTCGGCGGCAGCACCACGCGGTTCGCCATCGCCCGCTTCATCGGGGCCTCCTGCGGCCCGTGGACGACCACGAGCGCGAACGCGATCACGTCGCCCGCGCTGAGCGCCTCCGGGCTCCAGTACGGCGTCCCGACGAGCAGCGTGTACGCGATCATCCCGAGCGCGTAGATGTCCACGGCGCTGGTGAGCTTCGTGTCGACCCGGAACTGCTCGGGCGCCATGTAGATGGGCGTCCCGAGGCTGCGCGTCACGCCGGCCGCGGTGCCGCCCTCGGCGAGCAGCTTCGCCACGCCGAAGTCGAGGATCTTCATGCGGGGCGTCCCGTCGTCCCGCTGCGTCACGAACAGGTTCTCGGGCTTCAGGTCCCGGTGGACGATGGATGCGGCGTGGGTCCGGTCGAGGGCCGACGCTGTCTGCTGGAGGATCGTCGCGACCTCGCCGGGCGGCAGCCTGCCGAGGCGCTTCAGGCGCTTGCCGAGCTCCTCGCCGCGCAGCAGCTCCATGACGAGGAACGGCATCCCGGTCGCCTCGTCGATGCCGGCGTCGAAGACGTCGACGATGTACTCGCTCTCGATGTCGGCCGTGATCTGCGCCTCGCGCTTGAAGCGGCTGCGCATCTCCTCGCTCTGGAAGAGGTACGCGTGCATCACCTTGAGCGCCCGGCGGCGGTTCGTCTCGATGTGCACCGCCTCGTAGACGGACCCCATCGCGCCGAGGGCGAGGAGGCGCACGACGCGATAGCGGTGCGCAAAGACCGTTCCGTCCGCGAGCGTGGCCGACACGGCGGGAGGGTCGCGCGCGGCGGCGGTCGCGTCAAGGATCCAGGACCGGCGGGGCCCTGCGTGCCGCGCCCGTCCCTGCCGGCGCGCGCCTCGGCCGCCCGGACATCGCGCTCACCGCGCACAGCAGCCCGGCGCCGGCGTATTCGCCCGTCGGGGAGCGCTCCTGGAGGGGCCCGACCCTGAAGATTGCCGCTGCTCGCCGCCGCCGGCCGCCGCGTCATGCCGCTCCGCCGCCGTGGGTGCGGTCTCGAGACGAGCGCCGCGACTCCCACGCTCCTCGTGTCGAGCTCTGGCCGCGATCGTCGCTCGACTCCGCCTCACCGGAACAGAACCACACGTGATCGATCGTGGCCAGTCGCGAGCCACCGCGAGATCCGGCCGTGGTCCCGCCGCCGTGACCTTCGCTGGGTCCTCTGTTCGAGGCACCTGCGCCCATGCCGGGCGACCCTGGGCCCCGCGCCACCGAGCGGACTCCGCGGTTTTTGCCTTGCTCCGGGAGCCTCCAGCGGTTCTTCTGGGCGCGCGGCGCGAGGGGACGGGGCGCAGGTGGCGAACGGCGTGGCGCAGCACGGAGGGGTGCTGGTAAAGTCGCACCGGGCTCGATTTCGACGTGGCCAGGAGCAGCGAGCGGACGTGAGGCAAGCGGGGCACGACGGAGCGGATGAGCCCGATGCGCGACGCGCTCGCCTCGCCGCGCGGGGCCGAGGAGCGCGAGCCGGAAGGGCATGCACTCCGCACTGTCGACAGCGCGCGGCGGCGGAGCCTTCGGCTCATGGCGGGCCGAGCCCATGGGCATGACCGGATCGGCGAGCGGTCGATCGGACACCATCCTGATCGTCGATGACGTGCCCGCCAACCTCGCGGTCGCCATCGCTCACCTGGAAGACCAGGGGTTCGAGATCGCGATCGCGCAGGACGGCGAGGAGGCCCTGGAGCGGGCGGAGCTCCTGCGGCCGGATCTGATCCTGCTCGACGTCGTGCTGATGCCCGGGCTGGACGGCCTGGAGACGTGCCGGCGCCTGAAGGCGCGCGCGAGCACCCGAGAGATCCCCGTGATCTTCATGACCGCCCTGGCGGAGACCGCCGACAAGGTCGCCGGCTTCGAGGCCGGCGGCGTCGACTACGTCATCAAGCCGTTCCAGCTCGACGAGCTCGCCGCGCGCGTCAAGACGCACCTCGCCATGCACGCGATGCGCGGGAAGATCGAGGCGCAGAACGCGCAGCTCCAGCGCGAGATCACCATGCGCGAGCAGTTCGAGGCCGCGCTGAGGCTCGCCCGTGACGCCCTGGAGCAGCGGGTCGCGGAGCGCACGAACGAGCTCGCCGCCGCGAATGCCACGCTCCAGGAGGAGGTCGCCGAGCGCAAGCGGGCCCTCGTGGCCTTGCGGGAGAGCCAGGAGCTCCTCCGGGCCGTCATCGACAACTCGACGGCCATCGTCTACGTGAAGGACGCGGAGGGGCGGTATCTGCTGATCAACCGCCATTGCGAGAGGCTCCTTCATGTGACCGAGGCGTCGGTCCTCGGCAGGGCCGATCACGATCTGTTCCCCCGCGCGCAAGCCGACGCGTTCCGCGCCCTCGATCGGCGGGTGCTGGAGGCCCGGACGCCGCACCAGGCCGAGGAGCACGTGATGCAGGATGACGGCCTGCACACGTACATCTCGGTCAAGTGCCCGCTGTACGACGCCGCTGGCCGCCCGTACGCTGTCTGCGGGATATCGACCGACATCACCGAGCGCAAGCGCGCGGAGGAGGAGCGGGAGGCGCTCCTCGCCCGCGAGCAGGCCGCGCGCGAGAAGGCCGAGGCCGCTGATCGCCTGAAGGACGAGTTCCTCGCCACGCTCAGCCACGAGCTGCGCACGCCGCTCACCTCGATCGTCGGCTGGGCGCAGCTCCTGCGCAACGGCGTCGTGGACGCGGCCACCCTGCGGCGCGGCTGCGAGTCCATCGAGCGCAATGGCTGGGCCGAGCTGCAGATCATCGAGGATCTGCTCGACGTCTCCGCCATCGTCACCGGCAAGATGACGTTGAAGGCGCGTCCGGTCTGCCTCGTCTCGGTCCTCCGCGCCGCGCTCGACACGCTGAAGCTGGCCGCCGAGGCCAAGGGCGTCAGCGTCTCGATGTCATCGAGCCCGACGAGCGGGAGGGCCTGGGGCGACGGCGGTCGCTTGCAGCAAGTCGTCTGGAACCTGCTGAGCAACGCCATCAAATTCACGCCTTCCGGCGGGCACGTCGCCGTGTCGCTCGAGGAGGTAGGCGGCGTGGCGCGCATCCGCGTCAGCGACACCGGGGAGGGGATCAGCGCGGAGTTTCTGCCGCACGTGTTCGAGCGGTTCCGCCAGGCGGACAGCTCGGTCCGGCGCGAGCGCGGCGGGCTCGGGCTCGGGCTCTCCATCGTGCGGCACCTCGTGGAGCTGCACGGCGGCACGGTTCGCGGCGAGAGCGACGGGCCGGGGCGGGGCGCGACGTTTACTGTCGATCTCCCCCTCGTTCCGGCGGTCGAGCAGCATGCTGCGCCGGGCACCGCCGGCGCGAGGCGGGGCGACGAGGAGGCCCCCGCGCGGGCCCTGGCCGGCATGCGCGTCGTGGTGATCGACGACGAGCCCGACATGCGGGAGCTGATGACGCGCCTCCTCGCAGGGGCGGGCGCCGAGGTCCGCGTGGCGGGGGTCGCGCGGGAGGGCTTCGAGCTGGTCGAGCCGTGGCGACCGGACGTCATCGTGAGCGACATCGGTCTGCCCGACGAGGACGGTCACGCGTTGATCCGCCGTGTCCGCGCGCTGCCCGCCGAGCGTGGCGGCAAGACACCCGCGGTCGCGCTGACCGCCCACGCCGGCCAGGGCGCGCGCGAGCAGACGCTCTCGGAGGGCTACCAGGTACACATCGCCAAGCCTGTCGATCCCGCCACGCTCATCGAGGTGATCGCCAGCCTGGCCAGCCTCGGCAGGGCCGATCTCTCCCGCGCGTAGCGGGATGGAGCGCGGCCGGGGGGCTCCAGCGCCTCGGGCGCGAGGCAGCGCGCGCCGTGGTCGCGCACCGAGCCCGGACGCCGTCGCGGCGAAGATCCGCGAGGAGGGCGGCCACGCGCTCGCTCGCGCGGCCGGTCTCTGCCGCTGCTGTCCCGGCGCGTCGGGCCGATCGCTGCCGTGGCAGCGGGCCGGCCGCGTCGGGCGGCACCTGGCCGGGCAGGCGCTGGTTGCGCGGCGTCGACGGGCGGATACCATCGCTCGCCGACGATGGCTGTGCTGACGCTCGAGCAAGCGACGCGCCCGCTCCGGCAGGCGTACCGGGACGGCCGCCTCATCCCTTTTCTTGGCGCAGGCTTCTCTGCCCCGCTCCAGCTGCCGATGTGGAAGGAGCTGATGGGGTGGATGGGAGCGGCGCTCGGCTTCGAGCCCGCGCTCTTCGAGCTGCACGGCCTTCCCCCGCAGCTCGCCGGCTTCTTCGCCCGGGAGTGCGAGGGTGGCGTCGACAGCTTCATCGCCGAGATGCGCGCGCGTTTCCACGCGCGCGAGGTCGACGAGCGCCGCAGGAGCTCGCGCCAGCACAAGGCGCTGGCGCGCCGCGACTTCACGACGATCTACACGACGAACTTCGAGCACCACATCGAGGAGGCGCTGCGCGACGCGGGCAAGCCGGTCGTCGCCCTCTCCAAGTTCGACGATTTCGCGCGGTGCCCGGCCCAGGGCGTGTGCCAGGTCATCAAGTTTCATGGCGATCTCGACTGGCCGGAGACGGTGGTGCTGACCGAGTCCCAGTACTTCAGCCGCCTCCGGCTGGAGGCGGCGCCCGACCAGCGCCTGCGGGCGGATCTGCTCAGCAACAGCTTCCTCTTCCTCGGCTACAGCTTCAGCGACGTGGACATCCGGTACATCTGGTACCGCATGGAGCAGATGCGCATCGAGGGCAGCTCTCCTGGCGCCAAGCGAGCGCCGAAGCGCCGTGGCTACTGGGCGACCTTCGGCGCCGGGCTCGTCCAGCCCGCGCTGCTCGAGGACTGGCACATCGACGTGATCGAGCTCGACCCCAACGACAAGACGAAGAGCGTCGTGGATCTGCTCGACGCGCTGGACGGATGAGGGCGATGGCGATGGTCTATTTCGTCTCGTCGAGCGAGAGAAAGCTCGAGGACATGGTCCACGCGTGGCAGGACGGCCCGACGCCGCTGCGTCTGTTGCTCCTCGACGTGCCCGAGGTCCTCTCCTCGGACCTCGACACGGTTGTACGGGAGAAGGCCATCGCTGCTTACCGCGTGGCGCTCGTGCCGCTGTTCGTGGAGCACGGCGGGCTCTTCATCGAGCACCTCAACGGCTTTCCCGGCCCGCTCGTGAAGCCGTTCTGGGAGCGGCTGCAAGACAGGATCTGTTCTCTCATCCCCCCGGGGCTCTCGCGCGCCGCGCGCGTCGTGCAGAAGGTGTGTTATTGCGACGGCCGGACGCTCCGCGTCTACACGGGCACCGTCCCTGGCGAGATCGCCTGCGAGCGGCGGGGCGAGTGCGGCGCGGACTGGGAGCCGATGTTCGTCCCCGCCGGGCACACGCGGACGCTGGGGCAGATGCCCCGTGACGAGCGCCTCCGCTGCTCGGCGAGCGCGGAGGCCCTGCGCGCCTTCCGGTGCGATATAGGCCTGTGACGCGCGCCGCGCCCCTCCGGCGCGAGGACACGTGTGCTGGACGGCGCGTCGACCCAGGGCGACCCGCGCGCGTCGCACGACGCACGGACGCGCGGGCTGATGGTCCGATGAGGCGAACACGCGTCCTTCGAGGAGCGCCGCCCTGAAGACGCCATGACGACCTGCTGCGCGGACCCACGCAGCGCGCGATCACAGCGATCACATCATCGCCGATCTCCCACATTCACCGACACGCACGAGATCCAAGGTGCCTCGTGCGTTCCGGCACCGCTGAAAACCGAGTGTGCCACCAGATGAGGTGCTTGACTTTCGTATCGCATTGGAGTTCCTACCGTCCTCGATCGCGGCAAGGGAGCAAGAATCTGAGGTCTGGCATTCCTCTCCCCTGCGTCCAGAGGTTACGCCCAGTCTGCGCGGAGGAGATCCATGGAGTTCAGGTTGCTTGGCGGTTCAGGGTTCAAGGTTCCCGTGCTGAGCCTCGGGACGGGGACGTTCGGCGGAGGCAACGAGTTCTTCAAGGGGTGGGGCGCGAGCGACGTGGCCGAGGCGAGCCGGCTCGTCGACATCTCGCTCGAGGCCGGGCTGAACATGTTCGACTCGGCCGATATCTACTCTGACGGGCTGGCGGAGGAGATCCTCGGCCAGGCGATCAAGGGCCGGCGGGATCAGGTCATCATCTCCACGAAGGCGACCTTCCGGATGGGCGCGGGCCCGAACGACGTCGGTTCCTCGCGACATCATCTGGTGAGGTCGGTCGAGGGATGCTTGCGCCGGCTCCAGACGGATTACATCGATCTCTTCCAGCTCCACGGCTTCGACGCGCTCACGTCGATCGAGGAGACGCTCGGCACGCTGAACGATCTCGTGCGAGCTGGGAAGATTCGGTATCTCGGCTGCTCGAACTTCTCCGGCTGGCACCTGATGAAGTCGCTGGCGGTCTCGGAGAAGTACGGTCTCTCTCGCTACGTGGCCCATCAGGCGTACTATTCGCTGATCGGGCGCGACTACGAGTGGGAGCTGATGCCGCTGGCGCTCGATCAGAAGGTCGGCGCGGTGGTCTGGAGCCCGCTGGGCTGGGGGCGGCTGACCGGGAAGATCCGGCGCGGGCAGCCGCTGCCGGAGGTCAGCCGGCTCCGGAACAAGCTGGCTGTCGACGGCGGTCCGCAGGTGGATGACGAGTATCTCTATCGCGTGGTCGACGCGCTCGACGAGGTGGCGAAGGAGACGGGCAAGACCGTCCCGCAGATCGCGATCAACTGGCTCTTGCAGCGGCCGAGCGTCGCGAACGTCATCATCGGCGCCCGGAACGAGGAGCAGCTTCGACAGAACCTTGGCGCGGTCGGGTGGAACCTGACGGCCGAGCAGGTCGCGAAGCTCGACGCGGCGAGCAAGACGAGGCTGGCGTACCCCTACTTTCATCAGACCGGGTTCGCCGAGCGGAATCCGTTCCCCGTCGCGGTCTGATCGTCAGTGCCTGTTGCGGCGCGATCGACCCGCTCGATCGCTGTTTGATCGTCACGACCTGACGGCGCGTGGCCGCGGCCGCGGCCGCGCCCGGCGTGCGCCGCGGGCGCCCAGCCTCGGTCAGGTTCGACCGGGTGAGGGCGACACGAACGGGCGCCCGCGCGGTGGCGCCCAGTGTCCGGACGTGCAGAATCAGCGCCGTGCTCATCCTCAGTGACTTCGACGGAACGATCACCCTCGCGGACCTGACGAACCGGGTCTGGGACGCTCACCTCCGTTATGACTGGCGGCAGGCGCTGCTCACGCCTGTCGCTGACGGCCAGCTCACGCCGCTGGGGCTCCTCCAGCGCGGCTACGCCGATGTCGAACGCTCGGCAGCGGAGCTGTTGGAGGAGCTGCGCCCCCACGCCGCGCTGCGCCCCGGCTTCGAGGACTTGCTGGCGCTCTGCGCCCGCCGGGGGTGGGTCTTCCACGCCGTCAGCCACGGGCTACCGTTCTACATCCGCGAATTTCTGCCGCCCGGCACGGCGTTCTCCTGCTTCGATGCCGTCTTCGACGGGCGCTGGCGGGTCACGTTGCCCGAGGCGGTGCCGCTCGGTCCCGGGGACGACTTCAAGGTCCGCGTGATCGAGCAGCTGAAGGCGGCGACGGGCGAGACCGCCACGGTCTACATCGGCGACGGTCGCCTCGACTATCCCGCCGCGCGGCGCTGCGACCGCGTGTTCGCTGTGCGGGACAGCGCGCTCGACGCGCTCTGCGCCCGCGACGGGGTGCCGCGCACGCCTTTCGACAGCTTCACCGAGATCTGCGAGGCGCTCGACGACGAGGCGCGGCCCGCGGATGAACGTGCCGCGCGCGAGCATCGATAGAGCCCTCGTCAAGGCACGTCGTCATCCGGCCCGCGCCCCTGGCACGGGACTTCCCTCCTCTGCAGCGCGGGCACCGAGCACATGGCCGGTCAGGCCATGTCGGTCGCTCCGCTGCGCTCCCGCCGTAGCTGCGTGTCGCGGCGATGTCCTCGATGAGATTCCTTCTGGAGCCTATGATGTCCTCGCCGTCACCTCGAGAGCCCTGATGGGCGAGAGCAGGTTCTCAGCGTCGGGCCAGGCGTGCCAGGTGTGCCAACGGGGCGTGCCAGAGGACCCGGCGAGCAAACGCCTTCTGATGGATTGACCTCGCGGATCGGCGACGCTTCCTTGCTTCGGGTGATGCCGCGGACGACCTGCCTGCGGCGGGAACCACATTGCTCCACGTGCCGGGCACGGGACGTGCCGTGTGTAACGGGCACGGGACGTGCCGTGTGCAAGCGCCTCGATCGGTGCGGGCGTCTGTCCGGAAGAGCTCAGTTCCAGCATGGCGCGCCTACCAGACGAGTGCTAGATTGCAGGTTTTGCGAGTAGTACATCCGCAACCTGGACCTTAGATCGCTTTAGACGGTGTCCATGAGCGGCGGTATACAGCCCAGCTGTACCCATGGCATGATCAGAAGGGGGACGGGGGCGAGACCAGGGCGAGACCAGGGCGGGACCAGCGCGGGATCAGGACGGGATCAGAACTGGATATCAAGAGGAGCTTGACTTTCTGATCGAATTGGCTAGTTCCTATCCGCTTATCTCGAGTGTATGAAGGCGACGTAGGAGGCTCGCCCGTTCGTCTTGTGCATTGCCTCTCAGGAGCCGCTTCGACCGCGGTCGTGTGCGTGCGGGGCAGGATACTGCGTTGTTGGCCACCCTCCGCGCATGCGCTTCGGAGAGGGCTCAGCGGCACAGGGCGAGCGTGGTGCAGGTGAACTGTAAATTGCGGCCCTTGCGAGAAGGCCAGCAGAAGGAGAGCGGTATGATCAGGCGAATGACCGGCGTGGCATTCCTGTTGTCTGCTGCTGCGTGCAGCGTCGCCCACGATGGCGAGATGATGGAAGAGCAAACCGCCGTTGCGATCGATGAGCTGGGCGTTGCGTACATCCGTGTCGACAACCAGGGGATGTCCCACGTGACCGCGTGGGACGAGAAGACGGGCTACGCCGGCCTGTGCTACGCGATGGCGCAGGATCGGCTCTTTCAGATGGACGTGCTGCGCCGCAGCGCTCAGGGCCGCCTCGCGGAGATCTACGGTCCCGGAGAGGCCGACACCTTCCTCAATCAGGACCTCCTCGCGCGCGCGCAGAACCTGCCCGCGTTCGCGGCGGCGCGCTACGCAGCGGCGGCCGCGCGCACCAAGCAGGCCCTGCAGGGCTGCGCCTCGGGCGTGAACCAGTACATCTCCAGAGCGAAGGCCTCGAGCAGCGGCTTGCCCCTCGAGTTCCAGACCCTCGGTTATCAGCCCGATCCGTGGACGCCTCAGGACAGCGTCCTCGCCTACATCTACGTGGGCGTCACGTTCGACACCCTGACGTGGTTCACCAAGCTCGAGCGCGCGTCGGTGGCGACCATCGCAGGGACGGAGGTCTCGACGACGCTGATCAAGGAGGCCCCGGACGATGTGTCGATGTTTGACGCGCAGGGCAACCTGAAGCCGGTCTCGCAGTTCCTCGTGCCGCCCGGTCCGAGCGCGCCGTCGGCCACCATCGTCAACCCGCCACCGCCGCCTTGCCTGGAGGGCTCGCGCGAGCTCGCGGAGCGGCTCCGGCGCATGGCGCCTGCTGGCGGGCGGGCCAGCAACGCGTGGGCGGTCGACGGGCGCCTCACCTCGACCGGCAAGCCGCTCCTGGCGACCGATCCGCACTTCCCTCACTCGACCCCGTCCGCCGTCTACGTGGCGCAGCTCAAGGTGCACGGGCAGTACAACGTGGCGGGCTGGATGGTGCCCGGGTTCCCCGGGTTCATCAGCGGCCACACCGACAGCATCGCCTGGGTGCCGACCTATTCGCTCTTCGACAGCGTCGATCTGTACGTGGAGACGCTCCGCGGAGCGAGCGGAGGGGGCGAGGAGGTGCTCATCAACGGCCAGTGGAGGCCGGTCACCACGCGCGCGGAGACGATCCGCGTGAAGGGGCAGCCTGACGTGCAGCGGACGTTCCGCGCGACGCCCCACGGGCCCGTCATCAATGATGGCCTCGATGGGCTGGAGTCGATCGGCACCCTCGCGCTGAAGTCCACCGCAGGTCAGCCGGAGTGGAAGGTGGATGGCTACTTCGAGATGCCGGAGGCGACGAACTGGACGAAGTTCAGGGCGGCGGCGCTGAAGCAGAGCATCGGGTGGAACTTCATCTTCGCGGACTATACCGGGCCCTACGGCCACATCGGCTACCAGAACTCAGGGCTCGCGCCGCAGCGCGAGAGCCCGCTCAACGCGCTCTACCCGGTGCCGGGGACGGGCGGACACGAGTGGACCGGGTACGCGACCAACGCCGAGCTGCCCTCGGTCTACGATCCGCCGTCGCATGTCCTGGTGACGGCGAATCACCGGATCGTCCCGCGGAGCTACGCGCCGAAGGGGCGCCCGGTCCACCTCGCCAACTACTGGGATATGCCGTGGCGCGCCCAGCGGATCATGACGCGGCTCACGACGGCGACGGCGCCGCTCACGCCGCAGGACATGGCGTCGATCCAGCTCGACACGCAGACAACGATCGGGTTGCCGCTGCGCGACACCTACCTGGCGGCGCTCGGGCGCGTCGGCCTGCCGGCGGACGATCCGAGCGCGGCCGCCGCGGTGGCCGCGCTCGAGCAGTGGGACGGGAACGCTGCGGCGAGCAGCCAGGGCGCGGCCGTCTACGAGATGCTCACGTTGATCCTGCTGCGCAACACGGTGAGGGACGTGATCGGGCCCGAGGAGTATGCGCTCTTCGCGCCCAGCGTGTTCCTCACGAACCAGCTCAGCGGCTTGATGGACGTGCTCGATAACCCGCGCGCGCCGTACTTCGGCGCCACCGCGGGCGTCGACCCGGGGGCCCTGCGCGACCAGGCCATCCGCACGGCGCTCGGCCAGGCGGACGCGATGCTCCGCGACGCGCTGGGACCGGACGTGAGCGCGTGGACCTGGGGCGGGATTCACACGCTGACCTACAACCACCCGCTCGCGGGCGAGGACGAGCGCTTCGATATCGGCACATTCCCCGCGACCGGCGATGTGGGGACGGTGAACATCGGCGGGTGGTTCGCGAAGGTCGGCAACCTGGATCTTCCGCCTGGTGATTTCGAGGCGGGAGGCGGGGTACGCGGCGCCCTCGATCAGGACTCGCTCAGCGCGACGCGCCTGGTCTGGAACCTCTCGCCGCTCGACGGCTCGCTGGGCGTGATGAGCACCGGCATGAGCGGGGATCCGCGCACGTCCCACTATGCGGATCACGCCGAGGCGTGGAGAGCGGGGCAGATCTTCCCGATGCCGTTCTCGTCCGCAGCGATCCCTTGAGTCGACCGAGACACGACCTGACCGGCGTCGCCATCACGAACACGACCTGACGGACGTCGCCGGCGATCGACGGCGTCCGAGCCCTACACCAAGAAGACCAGACGCCCTTGCGCCCTGACCCGGGTCAGGCCCCTGCCCGGCGCCCGCCACCGAACCCGCCTCGCGGGTCCCCGGATCCATCGCTCCGACGCCAGCCGCCGTCGCCAGTCGCCGCGTCGGTCAGGTCGCGACGGCCCCTTGATGCGGAGCACGTCGCCGCCGCCCGTCACGTCGCGAGGCCCTCCTTGACGTAGCCCGCCGCCGCACCAGACGACCTACCGATGGCCGCGATGTGCAGCGTACCCACGGCGGATCGAACGTTTCAGCCCGTGTGTGTGAATCAAGCGACAGTTTCTGCGCTTCCTCCCTATGCACATCAGGAAGTCCAGGAGACGTCGACCCACGAGCTCGCCGCCCTGAGGCGCTCCATCGGGGCGGCGCGCGAGCCCCTTGTCGATCGCCCCTGTCGCGCCCGCGTTGGCGTTCGCGCGACACCTGGAGCGACACGAGCATCGACGCTTCACGGGCGCACGGGCAGGCTCTCAGCAGCGGGTGTGTATGGATGCTTACGTGCTCGGTGACCGGGGGATCGCCGGTCCTGGGTGAAAGCAAGGAAACAGGAGAGAATGCATGACATCGACGACACTGCGAGCTGAGGACATCACGGTGAGGGCCTGTGGTATCACCGACGTTGGCCGTGTTCGTAAGAACAACGAGGACACGCTCCTCATCGCGCATCTCGCGTCGGTCGCCAAGACAGCGCCGCCTGCCCAGGCGGTCACCTTCGAGGCGTCCTATCCCGTCTTGCTCGCCGTCTCCGATGGCATGGGCGGCGCGGCCGCCGGCGAGGTCGCGAGCGCCCTTGTCGTCGAGGCGCTGCGCCGCGCGATGGCCTCGGCGCGCGGCAACTGGGATGAGGCGACCCTCCTCGCCGTCGAGCGAGCAAACCGCGAGGTGTGGCAGGCCTCGCAGCAACCGGGCCACAAAGGGATGGGGGCGACGCTCACCGCGATCTGCGTGCACGGAACGGAGGCGCACGTCGCCGAGGTGGGCGACTCGCGCGCCTACCTGATCCGCAACGGGCAGATTCTCCAGATCACGCACGATCAGAGCTTCGTGCAAGCGCTCATCGACGCGGGCATGATCCAGCCCGAGGAGGCGGAGCGCCACCCGATGAGGAGCATGCTTCTACAGGCGATGGGGCTGGACCCGGAGGTCAAGGCCAGCGTCGCCCGGCTCGATCTGCGGCGTGACGATCGCCTGCTGCTCTGCTCGGACGGGCTCTCCAACAAGCTCTCGGCCGCGGACATGCTCGCCGTGGTCGAGCAAGGTCCCTCGCTCGAGGCCACGTGCGAGCGGCTCGTCGCGCTCGCGAACGGTCGCGGCGGGGACGACAACATCACGGCGATCGTCGCCGAGGTGCATGGCGAAGGGCTCACGCCGCCGCGGAGGGGCGAGAGGGTCGCCCAGACGCTCCACACGGTCACCGAGTTCGAGCCGAAGAAGAAGAAGATCTGACGCTCGCCCTGCCGGCTCTGCCGCGCTGCCTCTTCAGCCCATCTGGCCGACCTGCGCGCGTCCCGTGGCGACGGGGGGAGCGCGTCGCCGCCGACCTCGCTGTCGCGGTGCGGCGCGCTCCGCGCTGGTCGCCCGGACTTTCGCGCGCCCGGGCTCGGTCGTGCTAGAGGCGGGCGGCAGGACAGGGGAGCGCGCATGATCTCGGGAACACTTCGCGGCGTCGCCTTCGATCTGGACGGGACCCTGCTGCGATCCGACCATTCGGTCTCCGCGGAGATGCGCTCGCTGTGCGCGGTGTTGAGCCGGCAGGGGATCCTGCTGACGCTGATCAGCTCGCGCCCCGCTCGCTCCGTGGAGGAGATCGCCCGCGGCCTCGGGCTTGAAGGCCCATGGTCGGCGCTGAACGGGGCCATCGTCATCGGCTCCGGCCGGGAGATCCTCGACCGCTCGCCGCTGCCGGAGGCGACCGTCGAGCGCCTCCTGGCGCGCTACGGGCGCGACGAGCGCGTCAGCCTGAACCTCTACGCGGGCTTCGACTGGATCGTTCAAGCCGTCGACGTTCGCGTCCGCGTCGAGGAGCACATCATCGGCTTCGCGCCCACGGTCGATGCAGGCTTCGCGAGCCGCCCCGTCACCGACAAGATCCTGATGATAACGGACGAAGCGACCGGAGGCGCATGGCTCGCCCAGGAGCTCGAGGCGCTCGACGACGATGTCGCCGTCGCGCGCTCGAAGCCGAATTATATCGAGATCACGCGCAGCAAGATCGACAAGGGGCGCGCGCTTGCGTTCATCGCCGCCTCCCGAGGGCTGTCCGCGCGGGAGATTGTCGCGGCCGGCGACGGCGAGAACGACATCCCCCTGCTGAAGGCGTCCGGTTATCCCATCGCGATGGGGCACAGCCCGCAATCGCTCAAGCAGGTGGCCGAGCTCGTCGTCGGCAGCAACGACGACGACTCGCTCACCGATGCGATCGGGCGCATCTTCGGCGCGGCTCGGTCGCGCTAGCTCGGGCGGCCTCTCACGCGCGGGCTCGCCGCGTCGGTCGCTCGGCCGCTGCTGGAGGGGGCACCGCGCCCCGGGGCGCCAGGTCGGCGCGGCGCTCAGATGTGCTTCGGCGGATTGAGCTTCTCGTCCGCCGACCTTCTCTGAACGAGCGCCTTGGCCTTCTCGTACAGGATCCGGAGCCGCCCGCCCTCGGGCTCCCAGTACTCGGCGCGCTCGACGCTCAGCTTCAGGAGGGCGGCGCGAGGGTGCTCGGGCCCGTCCGGCAACCACGCCTTCCACGACGGCTTCCAGAGGCTCCGGATCTTCTCCTCGTTCCTGTCGATCGTCGCGCGCGCCGAGATCGAGATGTATGCCCGATCCCGCGGCCTGTAGCAGCAGACCGCGACCTGGTGATCGTGGGCGATCTCGCCGGTCTTCGGCGTCTCCTCCTGCGTCACGAACCAGAGGTCGCAATCCATCAGCTCGGCCGGCTCCTGCATCTCCATCGGCCGACCTCGCAGCAGCCCCTCCGGGGTCATCGTGACGAGCATGGCGGTGTCGAACTCCCTGAGCAGCGCGCGCAGCTCACCCATCGACCCGCGGGCCTGAGCCCTGGCTCCTGGCTCTCCACTCTGGTGTTGCTCTCCACTCTGGTGTTGCATGACCACAAAGCTTGTCCGCGAGCCCTGACCCGCAAGCAAGGGCGCGCCCGGACCCGCCTGCGCAGCGGCCCGGCGGCGCTCCGGCGCCCCCTGAGACCCGCTGCACAGGAGCCCGCCGACAGCGGGGATTTGCGCAGTTGGCGGGCGGGACGATGGCAGGATGCGACGCCGCGACGCGCGTCCGCTCGGCCGAAGTGGCGCTCTCCATGCCGGAAGTGCCAGTCGGCAAAGGCACCTGGACGGCACGCATCCTGCTCATTGCGGGGCACACCTCAACCCCGCCATCAGGCTCTGCCATGACCGCGCTGTGCGACAACCTCGACGATCGCGTCCCCGCCCTCTCGTTCCGGGACGACGCCGCCCGGCTCCGGGAGGACTTCCTCGTGCTCGCCGCGCACGAGATCAGGACCCCGCTCACCTCGCTGCTGCTCCAGCTCCAGCTCACGAAGCGGATGACCGAGCTCGAGCCCGAGAAGACCCCGGCGTGGGCGGCGGCGATGCTGGCCGTCTTCGACCGTCAGCTCGGCCGGCTCGCCAGGCTGTGCGACGACATGTTCGAGGCGCGGCGCGCCGAGCCGCCCCAGCGCGCCCCGGTCCGCGAGCGGGTCGACCTCGCCGCGCTCGTCCGCGGGGCGGTCGCGGCCGCTGTCGCGCACCGGCCGGCCGCGCGCGGCGCCATCGCTGTCGCCGTCGACGGCGTGGTGATCGGCCGGTGGGATCGATCCCAGATCGAGCGCATGGCCTTCCACCTGATCAAGAACGCGATCCTCTTCGGCGAGGACAAGCCGATCTCGGTCGAGGTGCGCGCGACGCGGCTGTGGGCGCGGCTCATCGTGCGCGACCACGGCATGGGGATCGCGCGCGAGGACCAGGAGCGCATCTTCGCGCCCTTCGAGCGCGCGGTCCCGGTGGAGCGCTTCGGCGGCTTAGGGCTCGGCCTCTACATCGCGCACGCCGCGGCGCGCGCGCACGGCGGCGCGATCCGCGTGCAGAGCGAGCTCGGCCGCGGCGCGGCGTTCATCGTCGACCTCCCCCTCGCGCCGCGCCCGATCGAGCGCGGGCTCGCGGCGCGCAGGGGGCGCCTCACGTCACGGCGCGGCCTGGCCCCGCGCGCGCCCGAGCTGCCGCGCGCCGCGCACCTCAAGCTCGCCCACCACCGCTTGCTGCGCTCGCACTAGGTCCCTCGGGGCTCCGCCCCGAACCCGGCGTCCGCGCCGCGGCTCACCCGCCGAGGAACCGGACGAGCAGGCGCAGGCCGGTCTCCTGGCTCTTCTCGGGGTGGAACTGCGTCGCTGTCACGTTGTCCCGCTCGAGCGCCGCGGTGATCCGGTGCGGGCCGTGCTGCGTCGTCGCCGCGATCAGCGTCGGATCGTCAGGGACGGCGTGGTAGCTGTGGACGAAGTAGACGAACGGGTTCTCGCCCCCGAACGCGCGGAGCGGGCCCTGGACCTCGCGGGTGATCGCGATGCGGTTCCACCCCATGTGGGGGATCTTGATCCCGGCCCAGGGCTCGCCCGCAGGCGCGCTGGCCTCGGCCCCGTTCATCGCCGGGGTGAGGCGCTTGACGATACCCGGGAAGACGCCGAGCCCTCGCGCGCCTTCGGCCTCCTCGCTCGCGTCGAGGAGCGCCTGCATGCCGAGGCAGATGCCGAGGTAAGGCGTGCCCTTCCGGATCTGCTCGCGCAGCGCGTCGCCGAGCCCGGTCGCCAGCGCGGCCGCGCAGTCGCGGAAGGCGCCCTGGCCCGGCACCACCACCTTGTCCGCCCGCGCGATGAGCTCCGGATCGCCCGTGCGCGTCACGGCGCACGGCGCGCCGGCCTCTCCGGCGGCCTGGAGGAGCGCACGCTCGACGGAGCGCAGGTTGCCCATCCCGAAGTCGACGAGGGCGATCGCTTGCATGGTCAGAGGCTCCCCTTGGTGGACGGGATCCCGGCGACGCGCGGCTCGATCCGGGTCGCCTTCATCAGCGCCTTGGCGAACGATTTGAAGCAGATCTCGACGATGTGGTGCAGGTTGTCCCCCTCGATGAGGCGGACGTGGAGGTTGGCGCCCACGCCGCGCGCGAAGCCCTCGAAGAAAACGGGGGCGAGCTCGACGTCCCAGGTGCCGAGCTTCGCCTTGGGCAGCGGCACGCGCCAGACGAAGTACGGCCTGCCGGAGAGGTCCAGCGCGCACTGCGCCATCGCCTCGTCCATGGGGAGCGTCGCCTCGCCGTAGCGCGCGATGCCCGCCTTGTCGCCGAGCGCCTGCTGCACGGCCGTGCCCAGGGTGATGCCGCAGTCCTCGGTCGTGTGGTGGCCGTCGATCTCCACGTCGCCCTCGGCGTGGATCGTGAGGTCGAACAGGCCGTGGCGGGCGATCTGATCGAGCATGTGCGTGAGGAAGGGGAGCGGTGTCTTGATCGACGAGCGGCCCTGGCCGTCGAGATCGATCTCGATGCGGATGTCGGTCTCGCGCGTCTTGCGCTCGACGTTGGCGATGCGGGGCATGGCGCGTAGGGTAGTCGCCCCGGAAGGCGATGGGGAGCGCCACGGATGAGCCGCCCGTCCGCTGCTTCGACCCCCGTCCACCTCCGCTTCCACCGCCGCGCCTGGCCACGTCGGGTTTCCCGGCGCCCGGCTGGCGGGTCTTGGACGCAAGCGCCGGATGGAATAAGGTGGCCCCCTGGACAACGTGGCGATGGCGGCGCCCGAAGGCAGCCCCAACGCAGGAGCGTCCGTGAGCGCACCGGTAGCCGAAGGTCAAATTCTGTCGGGGAAATACCGGGTCGAGAGCATCCTCGGGCAGGGGGGCATGGGCGTCGTCGTCGCCGCCTTGCACGAGCAGCTCCAGCAGCGGGTCGCCATCAAGCTGCTCCACCCCGGCGCCAACGCGGAGATGGTGGAGCGCTTCGTGCGCGAGGCGCGCGCGGCGGTGCGCCTGAAGAGCGAGCACGTCGCGCGCGTGCTCGACGTCGGCACGCTCGAGACCGGCGCGCCGTTCATGGTGATGGAGTACCTGGACGGGAGCGATCTGCAGCAGACCCTGCGGCAGCGCGGCCCGCTCGAGCTCGAGGAGGCCGTGGGCTACGTGCTCGAGGCGTGCGAGGCCATCGCCGAGGCGCACGCGGCCGGCATCATCCACCGCGATCTCAAGCCGGCGAACCTGTTCCTCGCGCGCGGGGCCGACGGCAGCGGCATGGTGAAGGTGCTCGACTTCGGCATCTCGAAGGCGCTGGCGGAGCCGTCGGCGGCCGGGGCCGAGCCGGAGCTCGGGCTGACGAAGACGGCGATGGTGCTCGGGTCGCCGCTCTACATGGCGCCAGAGCAGATGCGCTCGGCGCGCACGGTCGACACGCGCGCGGACATCTGGTCGCTCGGCGCCATCCTTTACCAGCTGCTCACGGCGCGCGTCCCGTTCGACGCGACCTCGCTGTCCGAGCTCATCCTGATGATCAACACCGAGGCGCCGCCGTCTCCGAGCCTCTTCCGGCGCGACCTGCCGCCGGGCCTGGAGGCGGCGATCTTGCGCTGCCTCGAGAAGGACGTCACGAAGCGCTTCAGGTCCGTCGCCGAGCTCGCGGGCGCCATCGTGGATTTCGGTCCTCCGCTCGCGCTGGCCTCGCTGGAGCGCATCGAGCGGACGCTGGGGCTCGTGCCCGCGGTCGCCTGGCGCGACCGGGCGAGCGCCGCGCGCGAGCGGATGAGCGTCCCTCCCTGGCCGACCGCGCAGGAGCGGGCGAGCAGCGTTCCCGCGGCGACGGCGCAGGGGCGGGGGAGCGGCAGCGTCGCGCCGCCCGCGGGCTCCACGGCCGGCGGCATGGCGGCGGCCGCGACGGCCGGCCACACGGCGGGTCCGGCGGCCACGGCGCCTGGCTGGTCGGCCGCGGGCTCGGCGTCCGCCGGTCGCAAGCGGAGCAGCCTGGTGCTCGCGCTCGTCGGGGTCGGGGTCGCGGCGGTGGTGCTCGGCGGGGTCTTGCGCTTCTTCACGTTCCGCGGCGACCCGGCCGCCCCTGCGGCTGACCCGCCGACAACGGCCGCGATCACCTCTGTCGAGCCGTCCGCGCCCACCACAGCGGCTCCGCCTGTCGCGCCGGTCGTGACCGCCGCGACCCTGGCGGCGCCGGTGGAGACGGCGACCGCGCCGACACCGTCTCCGTCGGCGACCGCATCGGCGGCGCCTCCGGCGACCGCGCGGCCGGCCCCCACGGCGCCCCGGCGGACGGGCCCAGCGGGGTCGGCTTCGGCTCGACCGGCCGCGACAGCTCCGCCCTCGGCGGCGCCGTCGACCACGACCGCCGCGCCGCAGGGGAACGCGAATCCCAGCGTCTTCGATCGGCTCAACGAGAGAGCACCCAAGTGAGCTTGCCTGAAAACGAACGACGCCCGCGGTGGAGCCGCGGGCGTTTCCACATCGCCGCCGCGCTCGCGCTCGGCGGCGTCACGCTGATCGGCCCCGCGCCTGCTGCGGCCCAGCCCGCACCAGCCGCAGCCCAACCTGCGCCAGGCGCGAGCGCCCCTGCGGCCCAGCGGCCGCTGTCCGAGACGCTCTCGGGCGAGGCCAAGGCCGAGTACGAGGCCGCGCGGATCCTCTTCAACGACGGCGACCACCGCAACGCGATCATCAAGTTCGAGCGCGCCTACGAGCTCTCCCGCGACCCGCGGTTGCTCTGGAACATCGCGCTCTGCCAGAAGAACCTGAAGCGCTACACGCGCCTGCTCGCGACGATCGAGCTGCTCCTCCGCGACGCGGGCCCGCAGCTCACCGAGCAGGACCGCAAGGACGCCGCGGAGCTCATCGAGGCGACGAAGGCCTATGTGAGCCGCCTCGATCTCCAGGCGAGCGAGGCGGGCGCGACCGTCCTCGTCGACGGCGAGGAGGTCGGCAAGACGCCGCTGGGCGAGCCCGTGCTGCTCGACATCGGCACCCGCAGGATCCGGGTGACCAAGAAGGGCTTCAAGGACGTCGAGGTCACCGAGCAGGTGGCGGGCGGCGGCGTGGTCACGGTCAAGGCCACGCTGGAGAGAGAGGTCCACGAGGGCCGGCTCGTCGTCGCGGCGCCGCCGGATGCCGTCATCTCCCTCGATGGCCGCGTGGTCGGCCGCGGCACCTGGGAGGGCCCGGTGCCGAGCGGCGGGCATGCGCTCCGCGTCACGGCGTCAGGCATGGTGTCGCACCAGTCCGAGGTCATGATCCTCGACAACCAGACGCGTCGCGTGGAGGTCTCGCTGCTTCCGCAGCCCAAGGGGAGCAACATCGAGACCTGGATCTGGGTCGGCGGCGGCGTTGTCGTGCTCGCGGGCGCGCTCCTCCTGGGCTTCGGGGTGCTGGGCGGGGACCCGCCGGTCAACGGCAACACGTCGCCCGGCTCGGTCCCCCTGTCCGCGCGGGGCGGCGCCTCGTTCACGATCCCCTTCGGGGGTGGCCGATGACGCGCGGCCGCCGGTACGGGCTCGTCTGGCCCGCAGCGATCGTGGCGCTCGCGTGCGGGGGCTGCTCCGCGCAGGACGAGATCGTCATCGCCATCTCGACGGATCTCGCGCTGCCGAAGGACTTCGACGTCCTCCAGGTGCAGGTGTTCGAGGGCGGCGCCCGCAAGTTCGATCAGGCTTACGAGCGGCTCGGCGAGGCCGATCCTGCCGCGCGGTTGCCGGCGACGATCGGCTTCTACTCCGCGAACGGCGGGGGTGAATCGATCCGGATCAAGATCAGCGCCCGCGTCGGCGACGCGCTCGGCCCGGTGCGCATCCTGCGCGAGGCGGTCACGAGGATCCCGAAGGATCGCGTCGCGCTGCTGACCCTGCCGCTCGACTTCCTCTGCGACGACTCGGCGCGCAGCGAGGAGACAGGCGACGTCGTGAGCACGCTCTGCGAGGAGGGGCAGACGTGCGTCGCGGGGGCGTGCGTGTCGAGCCAGATCGACTCGAGCGCGCTGCCCGACTACGCGCCCAGGGACGTCTACGGCGGCGGCCTCGGCGACGGGAGCGGGGACTGCTTCGACGTGACCGAGTGCTTCGCGGGCGGGGCGCCGGCGGCTGTCGACGCGGAGACGTGCTCCATCGCGGCCGAGCGCGGGGCCACGCTGAACGTGGCGCTGCAGACGGCGGCGGGCGACGGGATCTGCGACGACGGCGAGGGCGACGACAGGCGGTGCCTGGTGGCGCTCGACGCCGGGAGCGACGCCGGCTTCCGGGTCGAGGAAGACGGGCGGATAACGCTGCCGCCAGCTGTGTGCGGGCGGATGGCGGACAGGATCGCGGCCGTGCTGACGGCGCCGACGACGGCAGCGTGCGCCCAGAAGACCGCGGGGCTCCCGACGTGCGGGCCGTGGTCGGCGTCGGGGTCGAAGGAGCCCTGATCAGGGGGGCTACCTGACGGCTGCGGGCGCGTCTCGCCATCGGCGACGGCCGGCGAGGATCGTCGCGACCGCGGCGAGCAGCCACAAGGCCGAGGGCGCCGCTGCCCCTTCCGCGCGCGCCGCGAGCCCGCAGCCGTTGCNGCTGCCCCTTCCGCGCGCGCCGCGAGCCCGCAGCCGTTGCCGTGAGCCCGCGGCGCGCCGTCGCCGGGCTGCGAAGCGCCACGACCGCCGCCGCCGACATCACCGCTGCCGCCCCC